>JBEKHI010000035.1:0-32827 GCA_050012355.1 Streptosporangiaceae bacterium
CGGAAGCTGAGGCCCTTGCTGGATTCCGTCAGTACGCCCGCGGCGCGGGCCTCGTCCACCGTCGGGACCAGGCTCGAAGCGCTGAGTCCCAGCACAGTTCCAAGGTCAGAGACCGCGAAATCTACGCCGAGCAAAGCCGCTGCTCGCAGGGTCTCGCGCACTGGTTGGCCAACAAAGCTAAGACGATCCACTATGGCTGCGGAGAGGGAGTCTGGCACGGTACCTGCGGTAACTGTGGCCACCCCAGTATCAGCGACAACCACCATAGAGCTTCTTATCAGTGCGGCGACAAGCTCGGTGATGTACAGCGGATTACCTGCAGCACCGTCGGCGAGGTGCATAAGATCATCACCGGGCTTACCGCCGACTAGGGTTGCTACCAGTTCGGTAGTCGGCCCTTGGGTCAGTGCTGCTAGCCGTATCCGAGCAGCGTCAGCAACAGATCGTCGAAGAGCCAGCAGATCATCTCGTTTGGGTACTGGACGCATCATCCCGATTAGCAACAGCCGCATGTGCCGCGCTGCCTTCGCCAGGCGTACCCAGAGCCGGATGGTCGCCTGATCCGCCCACTGCAGGTCGTCAATTACCAGTATTGTCGGCCGGGTAGCGCATTGCTCCGCGATAAGTGCCAGCATTTGTTCTGCCAACACGGTTGGCCCGTCCATACCCAGATCGGTCGTGACTTCGCCACGCAGTAGCCGGACGATCGTGTTACGCCGGGGATTCTCTGAGCTTTCACGCACACGGAGGCCATCTATGAGGGGCTGCAATGGCAATTCTCGTCCCAGCTCATCACCGGTTCCCCAGAACATCTGACAACCTAGATCCGCGGCCTCCGCAAGCGCAGCCCGCACCAGGGACGACTTGCCAATACCAGGCTCTCCCTCGACAAGCACGGTGCCACCGCGCCCCGCTGCCACTTCCTTGACGAGCCGGGACAGTGACGCCAGCTCGCTGTCGCGGCCGACAAGCACCTCGGACGAAACGATGCGTTCATCGTCCAACCTGATAGTCCGGGCGGGTGCCTGCTCGCCCATCCTGGGCGGCGGCACGGCTAGGTAGCCACCTTGCTTCCGTGAAGCCTGAGCTTGGCGTAGCAGCCGCCCCCATTCCCCCTGAGGTAGCGGCTGGTAGAGAGTGTCTGAGCTAGCCCGTGCTTGCAGGAAAGAGATCATGACCGCTAGATATCGCTCATTTTTCAGCCCAGTTGGGACGGCCTTGCGGTTGAGCCAGTCGTTGATCGTTGAATGACTGATTGAGATCTGAGGCTGATGTTCCAAGCCCAAGCGGACGAGCCTTTTAAGCGTTGGCCGGTTCGCAGCCTGGTAGAGAGCTTGTAGCTCGGACCAAAATCTGTCTGCGTCGCCCGCACTCACGGTTCCTCCCCGCCAGCTCTTCCGGTCCGGAAGGCGCCCGGAAATCCGCTTTGCTGGGTCTACCACGCTACTCCGGGTCACGTCGTACTGAGTGAATTGCCGGAAACCTTTTAGAAGTGCAACAAAGGACGCCCGTCGCCAAGTGTCGATTGGGGTGATGGAAAGAGGCGAGATGGAACACGAAAAGGGTGAAGTTCCGGTGACCGAGGGCATTAGGGCAACGAAGGTGCGGGACGAGCCGACCGTGCGGGTGCGGCTGCCAGTCGGCGGATGGCAGATCGGTTTTCTTGTAAAGCCAGACGGCCGGACCGCAGTGGAAGTGGTGGATACGGACGGAAGGCGAACGGTTCTAGTTGCCAGTACCGATGGGTCGGTGCTGTCGATTGATGCAGGCTGGGTCGGCTTTGCCGCGGATCCACGTCGGGGTAAGCGTTGGTGGGCGCTGGCTGTGGGATGCACGCCAGTCCGGGATGGCCGGCCAACAGTGATTTTCACCCGGAAAGCCAGCGATAGGGTCGACGGGCTGTGGCTCGTTCATGACGGACTCTGGGTTGCCGCCGCGACCGGTGAGTACACCCACGTCTGGCTCATCGGGGAATCCGGAAGTCACCTGAAGCGTCTACACGCCGTTTAGGTATGCGATAGATGTCGCCGAGTTTGATCTTGAGGCTGCGGCGGGAACATAGCAGCTACATAGCAGACGGTGAGCCAACGCGTGCTGTACGATGCTGCCTGAGCGCCGGAGGGGAACGTTGGCAGGTGTAACCCCCGAACCCGCCGCAATCCTTGGCGGGATCGATACGACGAGACCGAACGTCGCGCGGGTCTATGACTACTGGCTCTCCGGGAAGGACAATTTCGCCTCGGACCGGGAACTAGCCCGGAAGATGCTGGGGTACGACCCGGGATTGCCGGGACGCGCGCAGGCCAATCGAGCGTTTGTGACCGCGGTGACCAGGCGTGCGGCTGAGGCGGGAATCAGGCAGTTCCTCGATGTCGGCGCTGGGTTGCCGACGCACCCGGCCGTTCACGAAGCCGCCAGGGACGTGGTCCCCGATGCCGTTGTCGTCTACGTCGATAACGACCCGGTAGTTATCTCGCACGCGCGAGCCCTGCTGGCCAAGGGCGATGGCCTTGACACGGTCCCCGCCGACCTGCGCGATCCGGACGCGGTGCTGGCCAGCCAGTCACTGATAAGCCTGGACGAGCCGGTCTGCGTGCTGCTCGCGGGCGTTACGCACTTCCTGCCAGCCGAGGTGGCGCGCGACATAACGGCGCGGTACATGGCGCCGCTGTCCGCCGGGTCGTGGCTCGCGTTGTCCGTGGCGTATTACGAGGATGCGGAACTGCTGACCACCTTGATCAGTTTGTACACCGCGGGGACGTTCTTCAACCACTCTGCCAAGGCGGTGCAGTCGTTCACGGATGGCCTGGACCTGCTATCTCCGGGAATCGCGGAGGCGCGGCGCTGGATCTCCGGCACCGCCGGATGGCCGCCGGATGAGCCGGGCTACATGCTGTGCGCGGCGGCGGTCAAGCGGTAGCGGCTAAAGACCCGTTCGTGGGGAGATGCCTTATTGCGGTGGTTCCGTGTACGGTGTACTAAAGGGTTTCCGCGCATCTTGCGCTGAAACCTGCACTGCGGGCACCGCGTGAGGAGGGTGCCAGGTGACCGAGCCGGGGAGTCCTACGGTTAGGCGACGCCGTCTTGCCGCCGAACTGCGTGAAATCAGGGAGGCCAAAGGCAAGAGCGGTGAATCTGTGGCCGCTGCATTGCGCTGGTCGCCGTCTAAGATCAGCCGGTATGAGCGAGCCAAGACTGGCTTGCGCCCCCGTGAAGTCGAGCGGCTGCTCGATTATTACGGCGTAACTGGAGACCGGCGTAGCAGGCTGCTTGCGCTCGCCGAGGACGCAACGCAAAAGGGCTGGTGGGAGGACTTCGGAGACATTCTCTCCGAGGACTACCGGCAGTTCATTGGCTTGGAGTACGAGGCGGCCTCGCTGGCCATCTGGCATGTGGACGTTGTCCCCGGCCTGCTGCAGTCCGAAGCGTATGCGCGGCACATCATCGGCAGCTACAGCCGGGTTGAGCCCGTCGCGCCGCGCATGATCGGACGACTGGTCAGGGTCCGCATGCAGCGGCAGGAGGTGCTGGAGCGCGAAGGGGTCGAGGTAAGCGTCGTTCTGGACGAATCGATCTTGCACCGCCGGATTGGTGATCGGTCGGTTATGCACGCGCAACTGATGCAGCTCGCTGAGAAAGCCGACAAGCCGAACATAACAATACGAGTCCTGCCGCTTGATTCTCAGCACACCGTCTTCGGTGAGTCCTTCGTGATATTCGGCTTCGAGACCGACGATGATGACCCGATGCTGCAGGACGTTGTAAGTACCGAGCATCTGCGCAGTGGATTCACCGTCGAAGGCGAGCGGGATACGTACCTGCACAGGATCGCGTTCCAGATGCTCGCCGAAGCTTCGCTCGACCCGGAGAAATCAAGATCCCTCATTGAAGAAACGGCGGAGTCGCACTGGAGTCGTTAACTCCCGAATTGTGCGTCTACCCAAATCACGCTGATCTTGCTAGCGTTGACCTCGTTAGATAACGGTCTGTAGTTAAGTAATTACAGACCGCGTTCGATCAACGACAGCAATCAGTGGGGTAATGACATGGAACGACCTGTCTCGGGTCTTAACTGGGTCAAGAGTTCTCTGAGCTTCTCCAATGGCAACTGCGTCGAGGTCGCCAGCCTGTCCGGCGGAGGAGTCGGCGTCCGCAATAGCAGGACCCCGGAAGAGAGCATCCTCCAGTTCACCCCAGCCGAATGGCACGCCTTCATCGGCGGCGTCCACAACGGCGAATTCGATCAATTCGGTAGATAGCCATAATGCCGGATGCGGCAGCCTTCGTGATAGGTGCGGAGGCCGCCGCATCCGTCTATTTCGGGCGGTTTCGCGGCGTCGGGCGGCGTCGGGTCCAGGCGGCCGCGCGGGGCGGTGGGCGGCGCGGCGGCGGTTTTCCTCGTGGGTGCTGCATTGCCCGGCAAAGAGTGTGGTTAATGCAGCACCCACCAGAAACGGCACCCGTCTGCCGACGGAACATGAACACCATCAGACGTAACAGCATCAGTCGCCACACGGGTCGACTCGAATGGGTATGCCTAGAGGCTTACGGAACTCTGTCGCGCTTCAAAATCCGTCAGCTGACCGATGTCTTGCAGTGCAAGTTGCAGCACGATTTCTTGTGCAACCAGCACTGACCGGTGAGGAATCCATGAATGCGATCGCACCGACCCAGACGACCGAACTCCAGCGTCGCCGCATCCCGCTGCCTGCTGGACCGGCTGCGGCGGGAGAAGCCCGCCGTAGGGTCACGGCTGCTGTTCGGGCGTGGAAAGTCCCGGTTGACCTGGATAGCGCCGTTCTGCTCACGAGTGAACTTGTGACGAACGCGCTCAGGCACTCCGGCGACGGGACCGTCTCCATCGACATTAGCTGTTCTTTCGGGCGGTTGCGTGTCGATGTGCACGATAAGTCCGGCTCGGTGCCTATTCAGGCGGATCCGGCGGATGACGAGGAGACGGGACGCGGTCTGATGCTGGTCGAGACCCTATCGGCGGAGTGGGGCTACTACCGCACTGAGGTGGGCAAGGCGGTGTACTTCACACTGTCGTTCCGGTAGCGGGGGAGAAGCGTGGGGGCGGCGGGTTTGGCATTCCCCCGGTGGCCTGCCGTCCTCACACCACACATTGATCACAGATAGCGAGGAAATGCCATGAAATGGGTGAAGAGCTCCCGGAGCTTGTCGAACGGAAACTGCGTCGAGGTGGCGAGCCTGCCCGGTGGCGCGGTCGGTGTCCGCGACAGCAAGGACTGCGAAGGCCCGGTCCTGAGGTTCCGTCCGGAGGACTGGCGCGCGTTCCTCGCCGACGCGCGTACCGATAAGGGGCGAACCGTGCGCTTTGGGGCGTTACCCTCATCCTGTGACAGGAGTCCCAGGGCTGGACGTCTCAGTCCCGAACGTAGCCCGGATGTACGACTACTATCTCGGGGGCAAAGACAACTTCGCGGCGGACCGAGAGGCGGCGGAGCGAGTTCTCGCTCTAGTTCCCGGCTTGCGGCGAGCAACGGTGGAGAACCGGCGGTTCCTGCGCCGGGTAGTGCGGTCCGCGTCGGAAGCGGGCATCAGCCAGTTCCTCGATATCGGCGTCGGACTGCCTACGCAGGGCGCCGTGCACGAGGTGGCCCACGAGACCGATCCGAACGCACGAGTTGTCTACGCCGACTACGACCCGGTCGTGGTCACGCACGGGAAGGCCCTGCTGGCGGTCAAGGACCGCAGCATTATGGTCCAGGCCGACCTGCGCCGCCCCGGCGAGTTGTTCGCGATGCCAGCGGTGCGCGAGCACCTGGATCTCGGGCAGCCGGTGGCGATCAGCCTGTTCGCGATCCTGCATTTCCTGCCGGACAGCGATGATCCCGTCGGGATCATGGCGGCCCTGCGGGACGCGGTCGCACCGGGCAGTTACCTGGCGGTCTCGCACATCGGCACCGAGTTTTTTCCGGACAAGCAGAAGCTGGCCGAAGCGGTGGCGATCTATGAGAAAGCCAGCGAGCGGATCTGGCCGCGGAGCAGAGACGAGATTCTCCCGTTCTTCGGCGATTTCGAACTGCTCGAGCCGGGCTTGGTGGCTAAACACCAATGGCGCCCGGCCGGTCCGGTCTCGGTGGACACGCCCAACATCCAGTGGGGCGGGGTCGCGCGCAAGCCGTAACCAGCGCGGCGGCTCGAAGTCCGGCAGATACATCCGCATGTAGCCAGTGTCGTCGCGGTCCCTGATGCCACATTTCAGGTACTGCTCGTGCAGCGTGCCGAGCGCGTCCCGGTCCAGCTCTACGCCGAGACCGGGACCGTCCGGCACCCGCACCGCGCCGCGGTTGAACGTAACCGGCGAGCGCACTACGTCCTCGGTCTTCCACGGCCAGTGGGTGTCGCAGGCGTAGCTGAGGTTCGGGGTCGCGGCGGCCAGGTGAACCATCGCGGCGAGGCTGATGCCGAGGTGGGAGTTGGAGTGCATGGACAGCCCGATTCCGAACGTCTCGCAGATGCCCGCGAGCAGCTTCGACCGGCGCAGTCCGCCCCAGTAGTGGTGGTCGGACAGCACGACCTGCACGGCGTCGGCGCGGATCGCCGGTGGCAGGTGGCCGAAGGCGACCACGCACATGTTGGTGGCCAGCGGCATCGGCGCCTCCCGTGCCACCGACGCCATCCCGTCGATACCCGGCGTCGGGTCCTCCAGGTACTCGAGCACGCCGTCGAGATCACGGGCGACGCCGAGTGACGTCTCGGGCGTCCACGCCGCGTTCGGGTCGAGCCGCAGCGGCAGCGACGGGAAGGCGTCGCGGAGCGCACGGACCGCCTCGATCTCGGCGGCGGGCGGGAAGACACCGCCTTTGAGCTTGATCGCGGTGAACCCGTACTCGTCGATCATGCGCCGGGCCTGCGCGACGATACCGTCCGGGTCGAGCGCCTCGCCCCAGTCGTCGGGTTCCGCGCCGGGGTGGGCGGCCCACTTGTAGAACAAGTAGGCGGAGAATGGCACCTCGTCGCGTACGCCGCCGCCGAGCAGGTCGGCGACCGGCCGCCCAGCGGCCTTGCCCTGGATGTCCAGGCAGGCCACCTCGAACGGGGAGAACACCCGGTCCGTGGCCGCGCTGTGCCCGATGAGGCCGGACGCGATCCTAGTGTCCGGCGCGGCGATCGCCGCGACCCGCCGGTAGATCTCTTCGGTGTGGTAGACGTCGGCCCCCTCGATCGCGGAAGCCGCCGCTCGCAATGAGGCAAGGTGCCCGGTATCGGCGTAGGTCTCGCCGAGCCCGGTCAGCCCGTCATCGGTAACGATCTCGATGATGGCGCGCAGCGCGAACGGCTGGTGCACGCCGACGGCGTTGAGCAACGGGGGATCGGCGAACGCTACCGGAGTGATCGTGACCTGGGATATCCGGCTCATAACTCTGCTCCCCTGTATTCGCCGTCGAACCGCCTTGATGCGTCGCCTTCCCTCGTCGCTCCTTCGTCGCTTCTCAGTCCAGGCGACGCGGCGGCCCGTCGGCTCATACTGCCGCCAGACCAGCGTCGAGAATTGCCTGTAGCTCGGCGAGGTCGGCTGGCGACGGATCGATCAGTGGCGCGCGGACGCTTCCGGCATCCAGGCCACGCAACCGCACGCCCGCCTTGACCAGCGACACCGCGTATCCCGGTACCTTGCGGCGCAATCGCGTGAGCGGATGGAAGAACACCGACAAGAGGTGCTCTGCTTCGATGTAATCACCCGACTCCAGCGACCGGTGGAACGCGACCGCTACCTCCGGCGCGAAGCAGAACGCGGCGGAGGAGTACAGCCGGACCCCGATGCCGCGGTACGCGGGTACGGTCACCTCGGCGGTCGGCAGCCCGTTGAAGAACTGGAATGGCTTGCCCGGCAGCGCCTCCTGGACCGCCAGCACGATCTGGGCCATCAGGTCCAGGTCGCCGAGCCCGTCCTTGAGCCCGGTCACCGTCGGCAGCCCGGCCACCTGCACGGCCGAGGACGGATCGAACCGCGCGTTGCCGCGGTGATACACGATCACCGGCAGGCTGGTCGCCGAGGCGATGGCGGTCACGTACGCCACCAGGCCCGACGGCGGCGAGTCGACCAGGTACGGCGGCATCAGCAGCAGACCGTCCGCTCCGGCGTCGCTGGCGAGCCGGGCTAGCCGGATGGCCACCGGCAGCGGGCCGCCCGAGCCGGCGAAGACCGGTACCTGCCCGTCGGTCACCTTTACCGCGGTCCGGACCACAGTCTCGTACTCCTCGGGCGCGAGAGCGTGAAACTCGCCGGTACCGCAGGCTGCGAAGACGCCGCCCGGACTATTGCCGAGTCCCTGCCGCAGATGCTCGGTGAGGATGCCGGTATCGACGGTGCCGTCGGCGGCGAAGGGCGTGACCGGAAAGAACAGGATGCCGTTGAGCTCGCTCATATACGAACAATAACCTTACGCTGCGCTATGCCATCAGCTGGCGGTCCGCTACGCCTGACCAGGCTGAGCGCGATACAGGTACGGTGATCGCATGGAACAGGGCGTGGACGTCGCCGGCGTCGTGGGAGAGGCCGTCAGCCAGGGTGTCGAAGCGCTCGCTCGCCGGCTCCGTCAGATACGTCACGCCGAGGACGAGCCGACTTTCCCGGAACGGGCCGCGCTTACCCGGCTTGAGGGTTACGGCCCCGCGACTTCGGCTGACCTGGCTCGTGCGGAGCAGATTACCCCGCAGTCCATGGGCGTGACGCTCGCCGCGCTGGAAAGCCGCGGCCTGGTCCAGCGAAGCCGTGACCCGGGAGATGGCCGCCGGATCATCTATTCGCTGACGGAGGCCGGAGCGGAGTGGAAACGGAGCCGTCGAGGCCAGCGGGCCGAACTGCTCGCGCGTGCCCTGGCTGACCACTTCACCGGCGAGGAGATCGAGCAGCTAAGAGCCGCCGCCCCGCTGATCGAACGCCTCGCGTCGAGCATCTAGCCGCGGACCACACGGCCACGGGCCACGGAGGCTCACTTCTCCCGGGTTCGTGTACCTGAGAGCGGGGTCAAACGCGGGCAAAACCGGCGCGGTATGGGCACTAACCCGGGAGAAGTGCGGGCCCACCCCCCGGCGAAGCCGTGCGGGCCCCCCGCCGGAGCCGCAGCCACCGGAGGAGCCGCGCGGCCCTAGGAGGCGCTTCCCCACGGGGGCTGGGCGACCGTTAAGCCTGGTATGCCGGATCTATCCGCCCTCGACACCCATCCTGCGACCCCCGCGATGGCCCATCGATGGCGGTATAGCCCCCTCGATGACCCATCGACAGCCTTGTAGAAGATCCCCAGCTTGGCTTTATGCCCTGTATGTGCGCTATGCCCGTGAGGCTTTAGACGCGGCGGGTTCTCCGGTCGGATAGGACCTGGCGGACTACGTTGCGGCCGGGGATGCCGGTTACGCCGCCGCCGCCGTGGGTTGCTGAGCCTGCCTGGTAGAGGCCGCGGAGCGGGGTGCGCAGGTCGGCGTAGCCGGCGGCGGGGCGGGCGTGGAACATCTGGCCGAGCGACAGCTCGCCGTGGAAGATGTTGCCGCCGACCAGGCCGTACTCGTTTTGCATGGCGTCGGGGCCGATCACCTGGCGGTGCAGGATCGACGAGGTGAAGCCGGGCGCGACGGCCTCCACCCGGGAAATAACCCGGTCCGCGTAACCGGAAAGGTCGCCGGGGGAGTCCGCCCACGTCGACGGCACCCACTGGGTGAACAGCGACATGACATGGTGCCCGGCGGGGGCTAGCGAGTCGTCGAAGACGCTCGGGATGCAGATGTCCGCGAACGGAAGCTCCGCGGGCACCCCGGCGACCGCCTGCTGGAACGCGTTCTCGATGTCATCGAGCGACTCGGCCAGCACGATCGTTCCGCCGTAAACGGAAGGATCGGGTGACGGATGCGCGCTGAACACCGGCAGCCGGTCGAGCGCCAGGTTGATCTTGACGGTGCCGCTGCGGGTCTGCCAGTTCCGGATATCGGCCACGAAATCAGACGGCAAGACAGCGGGATCGAGCAACGACAGGAACGAGATCGCGGGGTGCGCGGTGGTGATCACGATCTTGGCGTCAAGCTCCTCGCCGGAGGCCAGGGTCACCCCGCGCACCCGGCCGCCCGCCGTCCGGATCCGAGCCACCTCGGAACCGGTCCGGATGGAAACCCCGAATGATGAGGCCGAAGCTTGCAGCGCCGACGTCACCGCCCCCATGCCGCCGCGCGGGAAACCCCAGGTGGTGTCGCCTATGTGATGGTGCAGCATCACATAGGCGGTCCCGGCCGAACGCGGTCCCGCCCAGGTCCCGATCACCCCGGACACCGACAGGACGCCACGCATCGCATCGGAGGAGAAATACCGGTCAAGCAGGTCCGCGATGGACCCGGTGAGCAGCCGGGTGACGTCCACCGCGCCACGAGTATCGATCCCGCGAAGCTGTCCGGCCAGCCGGGCCTGACGGAGCAGGTCGAGCGGCTTGCGTGAGCCGAGCCTCGGCGGGATCTCGTGCAGCAGCGGCCCGAGCACCTTCCCAAGGTCAGTCAGGTGCTCCTCGTAAGCCTCGTACGCGGATGCGTCCGCCGGGGAGAAGGCGGCGATCGCCTGGTGCCGTCGCCCCGCGTCGTTATGGAGAATGAGAGCTTTTCCATCGCGGCGCGGGGCGAAGTACGGGCCTTGCGGGTAAACGGTGAGGTCCAGCCCGAGGTCCCGGCGGATCTCCGGTGGCATCAACGACAAGACGTAGGACAGCGAGGTGATCGTGTAGTCCGGGCCGAACGGGTGTTCGCTGACCGCCGCCCCGCCAACCACGTCGCGGCGCTCAAGTACCGTCGTACGCAGGCCTGCCTTGGCTAGGTACGCGGCGGCGATCAGTCCGTTATGCCCGGCGCCGATGACGATGACATCCATGGTCATGCGGAGATCATGTCCGCCGGAGTACGGCTTTACACAGGCGACGCGACGATAAGGCGCTGGCCGGCCAGCCCGGCGTCATCCTCAAGCCGGAACCCGGCACCCTCCAGCAGCGCGGAGTACTCCGACAGGAGGCGCTCCTTACCACCGTTCTCTATGGTGAGGATGCGCATGTCCAGGTCCTTCATGATGTGCGGGCGGTCGTCGTCGGGCAGCGGCGTCTCGACGATGAGCAGGCGGCCATTCCCCGGGATCGCGGCGCGGACGGCGCGCAGGATAGTCCTGGCGCCTTCGTCGTCCCAATTGTGAATGACGTGCGCGAGCAGGTATATGTCGGCGCCGGCCGGCACGGCCTTGAAGAAGTCTCCCACCACCACCTCGGAACGCGAGGCCACGCCGTTAACCGACAGGTACTCCTCAGCGGAGGCCACGACGCGCTCCAGATCGAGCAGGATGCCGTGCAGGCCCGGGTGAGCGCTAAGGATGGCGGCGAGGAACGTGCCCCGGCCGCCGCCGACGTCGACCACCGTGCCGGTCGCCGGGAAGACGTCGGTCTCCGCCAGCCGGGCGGCGAGGACGACGCTCCTGGACGTCATGAACGTGTCGAACGCGGCCGCGATCTGGGGCCGGCTGGCCAGGTAGCCGTATGTTCCGCCGTAGCGCTGGACAAAGGGCGACTGACCGGTACGGAGGATCTCGCCTACCTCGCCCAGGGCGGTCCAGATCCCCGGATCGCTGTTCCATACCAAGCGCTGCAACTCCGTGCCGTCGAGCAGCGCCTTGCCCGCCTCGGTGAGTTCATACCGATCGGGACCGGCCGTGCGCAGCAGGCCGGTCGTGACGGCCGTCCGGAGCACGCGGGTCAGCGTCGGCGCGTGCGCCCCGCAGCGGCTGGCCAGCTCGGTCACGGTGAGCGGGCCGTCGCGGAGTTGCTGCGAGCAGCCAACGCTGACCAGCCCGCAAAGAGCGGCATACCGCCACAGCGTACGATGCATGCGGTTAAGCAACGCGTCGCCATCGGCGGCGCTATCTGGGTCCGTTACTGACGCGGGATCCTGGCCAAGGTCAGTCATACGGGCGTCCCGAGGATGAGAGACAGGCGGGTCAGTTCGGTGACCTCGTCCAGGCGGAACCCGGCGTCGCCAAGCAGTGCGGAGAACTCCGACCGGCTGCGCTCTTTGCCCTCGTGCATGGTGAGCATGCGGATGTCCATGTCCTTGCCGGGGTGCGGGCTGTCATCGTCGGGCAGCACCACCTCGACCAGCAGCAGGCGGCCATGCTCCGGTATGGCGGTGCGGACGGTACGCAGGATGTCCGCGGCCTCGTCGTCGTCCCAGTTGTGGATGATGCTGGCCAGCAGGTAGACATCGGCTCCGGACGGCACGGCCTTGAAGAAGTCGCCCGCCACCACCTCACAGCGCGAGGCCACACCGCTGGCCGTGAGGTACTCCCTGGCCGCGTCCACCGTACGCTCCAGCTCGAGCAGGATGCCGCGCAGGGCAGGCTGGTCACGCAGGATGGCGGCGAGAAACGTGCCCTTCCCGCCACCGACATCCACCACCGTTCCCGTCGATGGGAACGCGCCGCTGCTGGCCACCCTTTCGGCGACCCCGCCGTGGTTGCCCACCATCAGCGCGTCGAACGCCGCCGACTCCTCAGGGCGGGTGGCCAGGAAGTTGTACGTGTTCCCATGCAGCTGGACGAAGGGTGACTTACCTGAGCGAACGGTCTCGGTCAGTTCGCCGATCGAGGTCCAGACCTCTGGAACCGTGCACCACCTGGTACGCAGCAGTTCCGTGCCGTCGAGCAGTACCTGGCCCGCCTCGGTAAGTTCGTACGTACCAGGGCTGACGGTACGCAGCAGACCGGTCGGGGCGGCTGCCCGGAGCAGACGGCTCAGCGTCGGCGCGTGAAGCCCGCACCGGTCGGCCAACTCGGTCACCGACAGCGGGCCCTCGCGCAACTGGTCTAGGCAGTCGGTGCTGACCAGGGCCCTGATCGCACCGTATCGCAAGACTGTGCGGTACATATCGCTAAGCAGCGCGTTGCCCTCGGCGGCATTGCGCGGACCTCGGTCGACGTCGCTCATGGTCTCTCTCCTGATCTTTATTTATGAAAGCTGGGTGTAGCCGCGCTGCCACGCCAGAACGCGATGCTCGATGAGGGCGAATACCCCGTTCAGCGCGATGCCGAGCAGTCCCAGCAGGACGATGATGTTCCACATCGTGGAGACATCGAAGTTGCCTTGCGCGATGGACATCTCGCGCCCTATGCCGTCGGTGCTGCCCTGGAACTCCGAGACGATCATCAGGATCAGCGCCAGCGCCAGCGCCAGCCGCAGCCCGGCGAAGATCTTGGGCGCCGCGCTGGGCAAGATGACCCTCAGCAGGCGCTGCCCGGGTCCGAGACGGAACGCGCGCGCCGTTTCCATCTGCCCGGGGTGCACATGCCGGGCGCCGTCGATCGTGTTCAGCAGCACCGGCCAGATCACGCCGAAGGCGATCGCCGCTACCTCCATCGGCGTTCCGATCCGGAACACGAACAGGAATACTGGCACCATCGTGACCGCCGGGATGGCCCGGCCGAAGTGAACGAGCGGCTCGGTGAGGTCCGCCAGCACCGGTATCCGGCCGATGGTGACGCCGAATGCGATTCCGGCCACGCTGCCCAAGGCCAAGCCGAGCAGCATCCGGCCGAGGCTCGGCAGCACGTTGCCGGTCGCGTCCGCGGTGAGCCAGAAGTGACCGGCCGACGCGGAGAACCACTGATGGTACATGCTCGCCACGATGGACGATGGGGGCGGGAAATACTGATTCGCCGCCGCGTTGGCCCCCAGCTGCCAGCACGCGGCCACGGCGGCCACGACCCCCAGCCGTGCCACGACGAGGATTAGACGGTGCCTCATGCTCCGCTGCCTTGGGCAGCCAGCATGTGGTGCCAGCGGAAGACCCGGCGCTCCGCGCCGACGAAGACGCCGTTGATGACAAGACCGAGCGCGCCGGACCAGGCCGCCACCGCCAGGATGGGGGTGAGGCCCTCGGTACCGCTGGTCGCGACCTGGGTCAGGTAGCTGCCGATGCCGCTCATCCCGGCGCCGATCAGTTCCGCCGCGACGGCCACCACGAACGCGACCGACGCGGCGATCCGTACGCCGGTCCCGATGAACGGCGCCGCGCTCGGCAGCGACACGCGCCACGCCACGGCGACCGGGCCGAACCCGAAGGTGCGCAACGTCTGTTTGGCCAGCGGATCCACCTCACTGAGTCCGTAAACGGTGTTGATGAGGATGGGCCACACCGCCGCGAACACGATGACCACCACTTGGGTCTTCGCGTTGTCCTGCACGATGAGCAGCACCAGCGGAATCAGCACGACAGACGGGATCGGCCGCAGGAACTCGATCACCGGGCGCACAGCCTGCTCCGCCCAGGGCAGCGAGCCGAGCAGCAGGCCGAGGGGCACGGCGATGGCGACCGAGATCGCCATCGCCTCCACCCAGATGCCGAGCGTCGCCGCGACCGAAGCCCAGAAGGCGCTGTTACTGACCATGTCCACCGTGCTGGAGAGCACTGTGGACGGCAACGGGAAAACCGCCGGGTTGACCCGGTCGGCCCACATGGCTAGCTGGGCCGCTCCGAACACCGCGACGATACCGGCCGCCCCTAGGCAGGCCCGCCGCAGGGCGGCGGCTGTCATGATCCTGAGGGCAGCGGCACGATCATCGAATTGACATTGAAGTCCTTCGGAAGGTAGCCGAACTGCTGCATCAGGTCGACCACTCGCTGCAGTCGCGTCACGCTGAGCGTTGTGTTGTAGGTCTGGAGGGCGATCACGTTCGCGAGCGACGGCTTCAAGCTGGAGATGTACTTGGGTAGTAGCGTCCGGACCAGCTCCGGGTCACTCGCGGCAAGCTGCTGGCCCTTCTCGACCGCCCGCTGGAACGCGGCCACGGTCCTCGGGTACTTCTTCAGGAAGGATGAATCGGTAGCCCATCCGAGTACCGGGAAGCTCGCCATCGGGCCGGTCATCAGGTCGACTAGCGGCTTCGCGCCAGTCGAGGATTCCTCGATCGTGATGAACGGCGGGATCGCGAACGCAGCGTCGATCTCTCCCCGCGCCAGTGGCGAGATCGCGTTGGCGAAGGCCATTTGCTCGATCGTGAAGTCACCCGCCTTGATGCCGTAGCCGCGGAGTTGCTCGTCCAGCGCCAGGCCAGCGAGGGCTAGGCCCGTCGAGGGGAAGGCGATCGTCTTGCCCTTGAGGTCGGCCACCGACGTGATCTTGGAGTTCTTCGGCACCATGATCATGTTGGTGTCAGGCGCCGCCTGCTCGTCATCAGCGATGTACTTGATGTCGAGCGAGGGATGCAGGTGCTCGTCCTCGAACGCGGTGACGTAGTTCATCTGCACGAAATCCGCCGTGTGCGCGGCGAGGGCGGGAACCACGGCACTCGAACCCGCGACGTACACGATCTTGACGTTCAGGCCCTCCTGCTTGAAGTATCCCTTCTGCTGGGCGAGCCACACCGGTGCCGTGTCCGGGCTGTCAAGTGTATACAAGTTGACGTTGGTGAGCTCGGGACCCTGGCTGCTGTCGGTCGTGCTAGCAGCGCCCGAACTACAAGCGCTGACCACCGCCACAGCGAGCGCAGCCGCCGAGAATAGTGCGAATCTATGAGTGCGAGGGCCTCGCATGAGTCTCCCTAATTGTAAATTTCGGATTACGCCCGCCATATTTGGGTGCCGATGCCGCAGGTGCAATCACGTCATGGGGGCGCGGGCACCTCCCGAGCGCCAGCACCGACGGAGCATACCTGAGAGGGAATTAAGCCGATGTGCCCGCATATGGCCATGATGCAAACGTACTGGTTACGGCAACTATCGCCTCTTTATATGGGTGCCCATATAACTACAAGATCCCGTGAGTCGGCAGATTTAGGACGCTTCGGGCTGGTGTTCCGCCTGAGGCTATGGATAATAAGACCGCTGAGTGGAGAGGTGCGGGCTGTATTCCGCCGTGGCGGCATGGGGAGCGGGGTGTTGCCGCGGCAGGCAGGAGTATGCCCGCGTGTTTCGGATTATTGGGCCTAGGGCCTTTGCGATTCCCGCTGTTCCCAGGGTCGGGACCTGCGGGTTGCGCGAAACGAAACGCGATCGGCAACGATCGGGGAACCAGAGGGATCTATAGCGATGTTCGATCTAGACGGTGGTCGTCCTGCCCTGCCGATGCTGGAGACCGGTTCTGGTCCGCAGACGGTAGGTCGACCCGCGACGCGCCAGCCAGTGGCTGGCACCAACGGTGGCAAGAGAACGCCCGGCACGCAATATCCCCTGGTGCTGCGGAACTGGCGAATGCGGTGGCGGCTGGTGGCCTTGGTCGCCATTCCCACAGTGGCGGCGATCGTGCTCGGCGGCGTCCGCATCGAGGCGGCGCGGAGCACCGCGAGCGAATTCGCGCAGGTGGACCAGCTCGCCGTTCTCGGCGGCGACATCACGGCGCTTGTGAACGCGGTGGAAGACGAACGGGATATCACGGCGGGCTACGTCGCCGCCAACCAAGCGGGTGTGTCCGGAGAGGCGACATCCCTGCTTACCGCGCTCAACAGCCAGTACGGCGTCACAAATGCGCGGCTCGCGGCCGTGCAGGAGCAGGCCAAGCAGATCGGTCCCGGCTTTCCCGCTGTCGCGCGCACGGATCTGGCGTTCGCCCTGAGCCAGGTCGTGGCGCTTCCTGAACTGCGAAATCTCGCACACAGCCAGATCTCCGCGCTGCCGATGATCACGAGCTACTCGGGTGTTGTCTCGACCTTGCTGGCCTTCGATAACGACATCGCGGCAGGCAGTTCCAGCCCGCAGCTCGCTCAGACGGTCAGCTCGCTCGGAGCACTGGCCCAGATGGAGGAGCAGGCCTCACAGCAGCGCGCCATCCTGTTCGCCACTCTGCTCCAGGGACAGTTCGGGCTCAGTGGCTTGCAGGCCCTGACCACAGCCGAGTCGAACGAAGCAAGCGACGAAGCCACGTTCCAGACCACGGCGGCGAACCTGTCGGCCTACGTTCCCGCCTCGGGCGGAACTCCGGCAGGCCTGTCAGCCACGCTCACCGAGGAAGAGCAGTTCAACGACATCGTCGCGGGGCCAGCTGTCGACGAGGCACAGTCGATCGAGGAAGACGCCGTCATCAACGGCGACAACGGCACGTCGCCAGACGTCGGCAACACCGGTCAGACCTGGTTCTCCGACATGTCCTCCACCCTCAGCGACATACGGCAGGTAGAGGGCGACGAGCTGGCGTCCGTCGTGAACCAAGCCGACTCGTTGCACTCAGATGCCGAGAACTCCGAAGCGCTGACCGGGGTTGTGGTGATCGCCCTGCTCCTGCTCGTACTGCTCATCACATTCGTCATGGCCCGCTCCGTGGTGCTGCCGCTGCGCAAGCTACGGCAGGACGCACTGGACATCGCCGGGCGGCGGCTGCCGGAAATGGTGCGGCGGCTAAGCGAAGGCCAGGGTACCGATGAGAGCATCGAGATCGAGCCGATCGGTATCGACTCCACTGACGAGATCGGCGCTGTCGCCCGGGCGTTCGACCAGGTCCACCGGGAGGCGGTGCGGCTCGCGGGTGACGAAGCGATGCTGCGGGCGAACCTGAACGCGATGTTCGTCAACCTGTCCAGGCGCAGCCAGTCGCTCATCGAGCGCCAGCTCGGCATCATTGATTCCCTTGAGCAATCCGAGCAGGATCCGGACCGGCTGAGCAGCCTGTTCCGCCTGGACCACCTGGCGACCCGCATGCGCCGTAACTCGGAGAACCTGCTCGTCCTGGCCGGTCACGAGGCCCCACGCAAATGGAGCCAGCCGGTACCGCTCGTCGACGTGCTCCGCGCCGCGGTCTCCGAGATCGAGCAATATGAACGGATCTCGCTCGACGTGCAGCCTGGGGTCGTCGTCGCGGGCCGCGTCGCCAGCGACGTGGTGCACCTCGTGGCCGAGCTGGCAGAGAACGCCACCACGTTTTCCCCTGGGGAGACCCAGGTCCTCCTCGCCGCTCAGCGCGTGCCCACCGGCGGCACGCTGATCGAGATCACCGACACCGGCCTTGGGATCAATGACCAGGATCTCGCCTATGCGAACTGGCGGCTGGAAAACCCGCCGGTCGTCGACGTCGCCGTGTCTCGCCGGATGGGCCTGTTCGTGGTCGGCCGGCTAGCCGTGCGGCACGGGATCAAGGTGCGGCTCCAGCATGCGACCGGCGGTGGCCTGAGCGCCCTGATCTGGCTGCCGGACGCGGTCGCTGACTCGCACGCGACCCCGCCGCTCAGCGGACTGCGGCGGCGCCTCGACGGTGATATGTACGGAAACGGGGTCACAGCCGGGACGGGCCCGCAACCGGTGACGTCCCACCGCCGGACGGGCTCGTTTTTTCAGGTACCCGAGCCCGCATGGTCCTCATCGTCTTCAGTCCAGCCGATGACAGTCCCGCAGCCGTTGACAGTCTCGCAGTCGTTGCCAGGGCGCCAGTCGGCGTCAGCCCGGCAGCCTGTGCCGTCCGCGGTCGCCGTGGACTCCAGACTGCCGATATTCGACTCGGTCGAGTCCGACTGGTTCCGGCGTAGCGGCAAGCAGTTCGGTAGCAGTCAGGCCGCTGACGACGGGTTCCGCGCCGCGGAGTCGGTCGTCTCTCCCGCAACCGGCGATACGACCCCCGCTGGCCTGCCGCAGCGGGTGCCGAGGGCGAACCTGGTGCCCGGATCGGCTGACAGCGCCCAGCCGGACCAGACCGGCCAGCCGGAGAGCTTCGCACCGAAGGTCACCGCGAGCACCCGGTCGGCGGAAGAAATACGCAGCCGGTTGGCGAGCTTCCAGCGCGGCGGCCGCGAAGGCCGCGGCCCCGGAGGCCGCGGCCCCGGAGGACTAACGGGAAGGCAGACGTGATGACCCCTGCCGACGAGAGGAGCGGGTGTGAACACTCCAGGACAAAGTCTTAACTGGCTGGTCACGGACTTTGCGGAGCGTGTTCCCGAGGTAGCCCACACGATCGTCGTCTCTGCCGATGGGCTGCCGCTGGCCTTCAGCGCGGGGTTCCCGAGGGAGCGGGCCGACCAGCTCGCGGCCGTGACGGCGGGACTCACCAGCCTGACTCACGGCTCGGCGAGCATCTTCGAGGGTGGCCCCGTTGTCCAGACCATGGTGGAGATGCAGGGCGGCGTCCTGGTCGTAACGACGATCGGCAACGGCGCCAGCCTCGCCGTGCTGGCCGCTCCAAGCTGTGACCTCGGGCTTATCGCCTACGAGATGGCGCTGCTGGTCGAGCAGGTGGGCGGGATGATCACCCCGCCCACCCGTCGGCCGAATCAGGTCGCCGCGTTGGGGAACGGGAAGTGAGCGCGGGTCAGGACTCCGCTGCTTCGCATACCACCCCGCGCAGCCAGGTGAGGGCTGGGTCAGTGGCGCACATGGGATGCCACCACGCACCCTCGACCAATTCGGTATCGGCGAACGGTGGTTCGATTACCACCACCCTGGCCGCGTCGGCTGTGCGACGAGCCAGCCGCTCAGGTATCAGCGCGACCATGTCGGTTCCGGCCACCAGGAACGGGATCGGCAGCCAGCCCGAGGTCGCCATCGCTACGGTCGGCGCGATGCCCTCGCGCTCCAGCACAGCCCGCACGGGGTTCGCCTCGACGTGCGGAAGCTCGGCGGCGGCGTGTGGCATCGTCGCGAGCTCGGCGAGCGAGAGCTGACCGTGACGCAGATACGGGTTGGCCGGATCGGCGATGCAGACGAGTCGGTCCCGGCAGATCACGTCCGGTCGGCCGCGCACGCTGTAGAACCCCACCGGGGCGATCAGCACGTCGTGCTGGAGCAGCCCCTCGTCGCCTCCGATCAGGTCGCGGTCGATCGGGCGCAGTTTGAGCCGCACCGCTGGCGCCAGTTGATGCACCCGCCGCAGCAGCCCGGACAACGCCACCAGCGAGTGGCCAGCGATCGCGACCGAGAACGTCCGCACGCTCGTCTTCGGATCGAAATCGCTGGTCTCGGTGAACGCGCGCTCGGCCTGACGGAGCGCCTCGCGTACGGCGGGAAGCAGCCGTTCCGCCTCCGGAGTGAGCAGGTACTGGCGTCCGGACCTGACCATGAGCTCGTCGCCGAAGTGCCGGCGCAACCGCGCCAGTGCACCGCTCATTGTCGACTGGCCCAGGTTGAGCTTCGCCGCCGCCTTGGTCAGGTTACGTTCTTCGAGCAAGGCGTCGAACATGACAAGAAGGTTCAGGTCAATACCACTTACACGACTCACCGGGGCTCCATCACGCTACGTCAATCGACGGTAATTCGATCTCACGGAATAATAGTGTGCGAGCGGAAGAAATGTGGCGCCAGATGCTCATGTGATGGGAGTTGCTGAATGGCACTCGGTGGCGTTGATCTGAATCTTCTGCTTATCCTGCAAGCGCTGCTAGAAGAGGGTAACGTTACCCGCGCGGCCATCCGGGTCGGGATGCCTCAGCCCGCCGTGAGCAACGCGCTGGCACGGCTGCGTCGGCATTACAAGGATGAACTCCTGGTCAGAACGGGGAATGGCTACGCGCTCAGCCCGCTCGCCCGGTCGCTGCTGCCCTCGGTCCAGGAATCGATCCGGCTGATCGGTGACGTGTTTTCGCTGGAGCATGGGCAGCAGCCTCCGACGGGCGACCGTAAGTTCACGATCAGCCTTTCCGACTGGTCGATCGTCATCCTCGAGGAGTTGCTGCTGCGCCGGGTGCACGAACTGGCACCGGAAGTGAACCTGAAGATGTACCGGATCACCCGCGACATGACGGAGTCCGACCGCTGGGTACTACAGCACGATCTGCTGATCGCGCCGATGGGGTTCTACCGGCCGGGCGGGCTGTCGAAAGTGATCTGCCGGGATCGGTTCGTCTGCATCGCCGATCCCGATAACCCCCGGCTGCGCGACGGGCGTCTCACGCTCGAGAGCCTGCGCGCGCTGCCGTGGGCGACCGCTGAACTCCCGCATGCCGAAGCCGACCCGGTCCAGGCCGAGCTGGAACGGCTTGACATCAGGCCCACGGTGGCGCTGACAACCGTCGGCTGGCTCCCGCTGCCCTTCCTGATCGGCGGCACGGACATGGTCGCCGTGGTACCCGAACGGCTGGCCCACCGGGTAGCCGACGCGGCCGGCGTGATGGTAATCGAACCGCCGTTCGGCAAAATTGAATTGATCGAAGCCGCCTGGTGGCATCCCACGCGCGCCACCGATCCGGCCCACACCTGGCTGCGCACGATCCTCGGCGAGGTCGCGTCACCGCTTGGCCTTCCGGAGCAGCCGTGGCGGTCAGGGACAACGTTGTCAGCACGCTAGGTTCATGTTCCGGTGTCCTCCTCGGGAACAATCTCAGTCAATATCGTGCGCAGCCAGGCATGCGCCGGGTCGGTACCGCGCAACGGATGCCACCACGCGGCCTGGACTACCTCGATCGTGCCGAACGGCGGCTCGACTACCGCCACGCCGGCCGCGTGGCTCAGCCGGTGCGCCAGCCGCTCGGGTACCACCGCCACCATGTCGGTGCCTGCCACCAGGAACGGCAGGGTCAGCCAGCCGGCGGTGGTTATCGCGACCGGCGGACTGACGCCGAGGTCGTCCATCGCGGCCCGGACCGGGTCGGCCTGCGCGTGCGGGAGCACGGGCACCACGTGCGGCATCACGTTCAGGTCGGCAAGCGAGAGCTTGCCGTCCTTCAGTCGCGGGTTGGCCGGGTCGACCACGCAGACGAAACGGTCCCGGCTGATCACCTGCCGCAGGCCGCCAGGCTCGTAGAAACCGGCCGGTGCGATCAGCAGGTCGTACTGGTGTACCCAGGTGTCGCTCTCCGGCATCTCCGGGGTGAACCGGCCCACCTGGAGGTGCACCTCCGGGGCCAGTTCGTGCACCCGGCGCAGGAACTTTTCGCAAAGGATGACGGTCGACCAGTCGGAAAGGCTGATCGTGAACTTACGGTCGCTGCTTGCCTGCCCGGTCGCGACGGCGAACGTGTCACCGATCAGCCGCATCGATTCCTGGACCGACGGCAGCAACGACCTGGCGAGCGGGGTGAGCACGTGGCCGTTTCCCGACCGCACCAGCAACTCGTCCTTGTAGTGCCTGCGCAGCCTGGCAAGCGCGAGGCTTACGGTGGGCTGAGGCATCCCGAGGCGCATGGCGGCCCGAGTCACGTTGCATTCCTCAAGCAGCGCGTCCAGGACGAGCATGAGGTTCAGGTCGATGCCGCCTAGCGCCATGCAGCAACTCCTGTCACTTCAGCATCCATAATACGCTGCCACCATTATTTCCTATAAGGTCATGGGCGGGGAGGTGCAGGGGCGGGTGGCCGAACGTGGTGGAGTCCAAATGAATGGCATTGACCTGAACCTTCTTGTCGCGCTCGGTGCACTTCTCGAAGAACGCAATCTGACCAGGGCGGGAGTCCGGCTGAACCTGAGCCAGCCGACGATGAGTATCGCGCTGTCGCGGCTGCGGCGGCACTTCGACGACGAGCTGATGATCAGGTCCGGACGGCAGTACCAGCTCACCCCAGTGGGGGAGAGCCTGCTGCCCGCCGTGCGCGAGGCGCTGCGCCAGGTGGAACGGACGTTCGCCGAGACCAGCGACTTCGACCCCGCGACGAGCACGCGGAGCTTCTCGATCGGGATCTCCGGCCAGTCGATCATAATGCTGACCGAGTTGCTGCAGCGAGTGCACGAGCTCGCGCCCGATGTGCAGGTCGAGCTGCTGCCGATACCGATTGTGGGTGACCGCGGTCTGCTGCAGCACGACCTGCTGATCGCGCCGGCCGGCTTCTACCGGCCTGGCGGCCAGCCGGAGGTGATCTGCCGGGACCGTTTCGTCTGCGTGCTGGATCCCGGTAATCCCTGGCTGAAGGACGGCGAGCTCTCGCTCGCCGACCTGAATGCCCTGCCGCACGCCACGGCGCGGCTCCCGCACGCCCAAGCCGATCCGCTGAGTGTCGCGCTCGCGCGCCGGGGCGTTACGCCCACCGTAGCGATGGCCGCCTCGGGCTGGCTCCCGATCCCGCTCATGGTGGCTGGCACCGACATGGTGGGTGTCATACCGGAACGGCTGGCCCGCCGGATGAGCGACGCGGCCGGCGTGGCCGTGGTCGAACCGCCATTCGGCACGATCGAGCTGGTGGAGGCCGCGTGGTGGCACCCGCTGCGCGCCACCGACCCGGCCCTCACCTGGCTGCGCGCCGTACTGACGGCGGCCGCCGCGTAGCTTCAAGCCCGCACGGCCGGGGTGATCATCCGTCCCGCCCGCTCGGTCAGCATGGCCATCTCGTACGCGATCAGTTCGAGGTCGCATCCGATCCCGGCTAGCACCGCCAGGCACGCGCCGTTGCTGATCGTCATCAGCACCATTACCCCGGCCCGCATCTCCACAGCGGTCTGGACCACCCGGCCCGCCTCGAACACACGGGACGCGCCCTCGGTCAGGCTGGACAGTCCGGACACCACGGCGGCGAGCTGTTCCGCTCCACCGCGTGGCAGGCCCTCGCTGATGCCAAGAGGGAGCCCGTCAGCGGAGACGATCATCGCGTGTGCCGCTTCGGGAACCCTCTCGACGAAGTTCGTTACAAGCCAGTTCAGATCCCGCGCCGCGGGCGCCGCCGTGCTCACGCCGGTTCCCCTCCAATTTTTCTCATTTGCTTTAGTTCTCAGCGGCGGCGGCGCGACCTTCGCGCCCGCCGCGGGCGAAGCCCGACATCCTGGACCTGGCTGCCTCCGCGGCTTGCGCCGCGGCGCTCGGCGGGGTGGTCTGGGGACCGGTACCGCCGACACCGCCGGGGACGTTTCCGGGAATCCCGCCGCCGAGACCACCAGGAATACCGCCGCCGGCACCAGGACCACCGGGGACACCGCCGACCGTGCCGGGGAGCAGGTTCGCGCTCGGCACCCGCTTGGGCAGTCCGGCCGAGGTGTTCTCACCGGTAACCGGGGTCGCGACCGTGGCGCTCGCGGCCCGGAAGCCTTCGTCCGCCGGTGACGTCCACGACATGTCTCCCGGCTTACCACCGCGACGGAACCATTCGGACTCGACCGCGTCGAATATCGGCAGCCGCGCGTCCTTAGTCGCGGTCGGTGCGGACCGCTGCTGCAAAGGCTGCACAGGCTGCAAAACCTGCACAGGCTGCAGCGGCGGGGGTGGCGGTTCGTAGTTGCCGATCCCGATCCCGTTAGTAGCGGTCACCGAGGACAGCGGCCCGGTACGGTGCCGGGAGGCCGGTATCCCGGGGGATGCCGACACCATATTCGGGGAGGTAGCCGGGCGGAACCGGCCGGCGAACGGGGCCGCGGCCGCCTGCTCAGCGGCGGCGACCGCGTCCGGCAGCCAGATCAGCGCGCTCAGGCCGCCAGCGCTGCCGTGCTGCAGCCGCACCCTGATGCCGTGCCGGGCGGCCAGCCGGCCGACCACGAACAGGCCCATCCGCCTGGAGACGGCGACGTCCACCACTGGCGGGCTCTCCAGCCGCCAGTTCGCGTAGGCCAGGTCCTGCTCGCTGATGCCGAGCCCCTCGTCCGTGATCTCGAGCAGCACGCCGCCGGTCGGCACCTGCTGGCCGGTGACCATCACCGCGGTGTCCTCGGGGGAGAACGCGGTGGCGTTCTCCACCAGCTCGGCCGCCAGGTGCACCACGTCGCTCGCGGCCCGCCCCGCTACCACCACACCCGGCTGCACGTTAAGCGCGATCCGGTCGTACTGCTCGATCTCGGAGACGGCCGCGCGCAGCACGTCGACCAGCGGCACCGCCTGGCTCCACTTACGGGGCGCCTCGTGACCGGCCAGGACCAGCAGGTTCTCGGAGTTGCGCCGCATTCGGGTGGCCAGGTGGTCGAGCCGGAACAGGCTGCTCAGCCGGTCCGGCTCGGCCTCGGACTGCTCGAGTCCGTCGATGATGCCGAGCTGGCGCTCGATCAGCGACTGGCTGCGCCGGGACAGGTTCACGAACATCGCGTTCAGGTTCGCTCGGAGCATGGCCTCGTCGCCGGCCAGCCGCACCGCTTCGCGGTGTACCCGGTCGAAGGCCCTGGCGACCTCGCCGATCTCGTCAGTGGAGTCGACGCCGATGGGCTCGATCTGGATCCCGTCGATGGCACCCTGGCTCTCGCTCAGCTTGCGGACCATCTCGGGTAGCCGCCGCCCGGCCACGTCCAGCGCGTCGGCGCGGAGCTTGCGCAGCGGCCTGATCATGGAGCGGGCCATGATGATCGTGACGGCCAGCACGACCAGCAGCAGGAGCAGCACGACGACACCGGTCAGGTCCTCTGAGCCCTCGGCATCGGAGTGCAGCGTGTTGGCCTGCGCCGTGATCGCCGCTAGCTCATCGCCTTCCACCTGCCGCAGGTCGCCGATGGCGTCGGTCATGTCGGTGTACCAGGTCGTTGCCTCGCTGGCGCTGGCCGCCGGTGAGGTGCCGTTGTCGCCGTCGACGATCGCGTCCTGCTCGATCGACTGGGCCTCGTCGACGCCTGGTCCCGCGACCACGTTGTTGAACTGCTGGAATTCGGTGACCACCGAGTTGAACCCGGATCCTGGCGTGTAGCTGGGCAGGTTCGCCGACACGCTCTGGAACACCGACTCGTTGCTCGCCTCATCCGATTGCGCCGACAGCAGCGTCTGCAGTCCGCTGATCCCGAACTGGCCCTGCAGCAGCACCGAGTACAAGATGGCGCGCTGCTGTGAGGTGTCGTCCTCGGCCTGGGTCAGCGCGCTGAGCGAGGTCACCGTCTGCGCCAGGTTGGCGTTTGAGCTGCCCGCACCGATCTCGTTGTCGAAGGCGAGCAGCGTGGAGATGACGTTCGAGTAGAAGCTGGTCATGTCCAGCGGACTTAGCCCGGTGTGCGCGAGGGCGCGCAGGTCGGGCAGGGCCGAGACCCTGCTCAGGGCCGACGACAGGCCGGTCCGTGCCACCGAAGGATAGCTAGGGCCGATATTGGCGGCCTGCTTCTCCACAACTGAAAGGCGGGCGCCAGTGACCGCGTACTGCGCGGTCATCAGTCCGAGCTGCGCCTTGGCGGCCGAGGTCGCGCCGTCTTCATTGTCGGCGATATAGCCAGCCGTGAGATCGCGCTCGTCTTCAGCCGACTGCGCCAGCAACGTGATGTCGTTGCCAAGCACGGCCAGCTGCGCGACCTGCGCGAAGTTGCCGGCGGTGTCTCGCGCCGACTGGATGCGGACGCCGCCGAGCACGATCGCCGCGACCGTCGGAATAATGATCAGCGCGAACACGCGCCATCGCATGCGCCAGTTCCGCAGTTGCCAAAGCCGCGGAAACCGAGGAGAGAGACTCCTGCTTGCTCGCACGCCGCCGGGGTCAGTCCCTGGCAGGGAAGTCTGGCCTCTGCCGACTTCGAGCACCGACGTGGCCGCACGGCCACGGTCTTGTTCCACCATCGCTCGGATTCCCTCTGATACCCGTTCCTGGAACCCGCAGAACCCACCAGGGGAACGCGGGACTTGCAAAGGCAATATCTGGCGAATATCCCGGCGACCGGTCGGTCGGATAGCTCCCCAGCAGGCAACTGCGACTACAGCTGCACGATCGCGCCCGACCAGTCCGCAGATAGCCTCACACGCCACAAGAGGTGCCGTGTCCCGTATTCCGGAAATCTCGGGATTTAACGATATGATGGAGGGTTATAAGAATCCCTTATGGTTGCGCTAACCAGCGTGTTCGCCTATGGACATGCCGCAACGTATCCGGACGAATCGCCACTCAGTTATGCTCCATGCGTGCTGCGGCCGTCCTGGCCTGCTCACCGCCACTGTGCGGCGGAGCGCCACCACCTGATAAACCGCCGGTGCGCGACGCTGCGCCGCGGCGGGGTGGCCCTTGCCAATTGACCGGGGCTGATGGCCCGACGTTATAGCTACCTGTCTATTTCAAGTTTCAATGAACGGAGCACTCATGAGAGGCCCTCGTTTTTATACGGTTCCGCTATTCGTAGCGGCCGCGCTGGCACTGGCCGGGGTTAGCGCCTGCAGTTCCAGTTCCGGTGCGACCACCCCTAGCAGCGGAAGCGGATCGAAGCCGGAGATCACGAACGTCACCGTCGGGGCGCTCGCCATCCCGGACGCGGTCACGCTGCGGATTGCCCAGACTGAGGGCTACTTCAAGCAGCAGGGCCTGAACGTGAAGATCCAGACCTTGCAGGCCTCCTCCTTCACGACCCCCTTGCTGCTGTCGCACCAGCTCGACTTCACCTCTGAGAACTACGTCGGCATGCTCTCCCAGGAAGAGGAGACGCCCGCGCTGAACCTCAAGGTCCTGGTGGACGACGGCGAAGGCGGGCCTGGCATTGCCGAGCTGATGGTGGCGAAGGGCTCCAAGATCACCTCGGTGTCGCAGCTCAAGGGCAAGAAGATCGCGGTGACCGCGGTCGGCGTCGGCATCGGGCCGCTCACGCTCGACTCGCTGCTCAGCGCGTACAACCTCTCGCCCTCCGACTACACCGGGGTGGCGCTGCCGTTCCCGGACATGCCCGCGGCGCTTGAGCGCGGCGAGGTCGACGCGGCCTGGGTGACCGAGCCGTTCGTCACCATCCTCGACATGTCGGGCGCGAAGGCGATCGCCGACGTTTACACCGGCGCGCTGAACAACTTCCCGATCTCGTGCTGGGCAACCACCGGCTCGTTCGCCAAGGAGTACCCGAACACCACCGCCGCGTTCCAGCGCGCGATGCTGGAGGCGCAGGAGAAGGCGGCCTCCGACCCGACGCTGGTGCGGCAGTTGCTGCCGACCTACATCCCCAACCTGAAGAGCAGTATCGCGAACGTGATCACGCTTGAGACCTTCAACACCACGCCGAGCCTGACCCGGCTGGAGCGCGTCTACAACGTGATGAACGAGTTCCACGTGCTGCACAGCAGCCTCGACCTCAGCTCGTTCCTGTCCTTCAAGTCGTGACAACCGCCAACCTGCGCCGGGCTTGCCTCGGAGCGGTCGGCATAGTGGCAGTGTTCGGTGCCGCCGAGCTAGCGATGGTGCTCGGCGGCACCGACACGGCTGTGTTCCCGCTGCCGTCGAGCGTGCTGGCCGAGGCCGCTGACCTGGCGCGTGCGTCGGGGTTCTGGAGCTCGATCGGATGGACGATGCTGGCGTGGACCGAGGCGATGGCGGCCACCATCATCATCGGAGTCCTCGGCGGTCTGCTACTTGGCATGCTGCCAGGCGTCGAATCCGCGGTGCGTCCCGTCCTTGAGTTCCTGCGGCCGATCCCGGCCGTGGTACTGCTGCCGATGGCTGTGCTCATCATCCAGAACAACCAGCGGACCGAGGTCGCGGTCATCGTGTTCGCCTCCGTGTGGCCGGTACTGATCAACACCGTCTACGGACTGCGGGGGGTCGACTCCGAGGCCAAGGAGACGCTGCGCAGCTTCGGGTTCGGGCCGTTCGCCGTCGCGCGGTACGTCTCGGTGCCGAGCGCTGCCCCGTTCATCGCCACCGGTATCAGGATCGCTGCCTCGCTCGCGTTCGTCGTCGCCGTCGCCGTCGAACTGGTCGGCACCGGGATGAGCGGCGTTGGCGCCTACGTCGGACAGCAAGGCGGCATCAACTCGGTCACCGTGTTCATCGCCGCCGCGCTCTGGACCGGCGTCGTCGGACTGGTGCTGAACGGGATCTTCACGGGTGCCGAGCGCCGCGCCTTCCGCTGGCACTTCGAGCAGTCTGCCCTGGAGCAAGCGTGAAGCGCCCGGTCCGCCTCGCCATTCAGCTTGGCGTGTTCGCGGCGGCGGTGGGAGTCTGGCAGCTCGCCACCGACTCGGCGAATAGCCCGTACTTCGAGCCGCCGTCGACGATCGTGACGACCATCTACGACCAGTGGTTCTCCGGCCCGGTGAGTCATCTGTTCCTTACCTCGGACGCGACGGCCAATCTGCTGCCGAGCCTCGGTAGGATGCTGGGCGGCTGGGCGGCGGCGAGCGTCATCGGCATCGTCATCGGCATCGTCATCGGCCGCGCCCGGGTGCTGGGCGAGCTGACCGAGCCGCTGGTGCACTTCGGCCGGGCGATGCCGGCCCCGATGCTGGTGCCCGTCTTCCTCTTCGTGTTCAAGATCGGCACCCCGATGGAGGTCGCCGCGATCATCTTCGGGGTGATCTGGCCGGTGCTGCTGAACACGATCGACGGCGCGCGGAACGTGAACCCGCGGTACATGGAGACCGCGCGTGCGTTCCGGCTGCCCGCCCGGCAGCGGCTGACCAGGATCATCCTGCCGAGCGCGGCACCGAAGATCTTCGCCGGGCTGCGGCTGGCCATCTCCCTCGCCCTGGTCATGATGATCGTCTCCGAGTTCGTCGGCTCGACCGACGGAATCGGCCGCGAGGAGCTTGTCGCCGAGACCGAGTTCAACGTCGCCGTGATGTGGGCGGTCATCGTCCTGCTCGGGCTGCTCGGCGTCGTGCTGAACGCCATCTTCGGCCTGCTCGAACGCGAGCTCGTGTCCTGGCAGAGCGGCTCCCGTACAGCGGCCTGAGCAATCAACTAGGAGTCACTCATGCAGGAGCCTTCCGCTGCCGACGGTCAGGCGATAGTCAGGCAGATCGAGCGTGACGCGTGGCGCTACACCGTGCTCCGTGCTCTGGTATCCGTCGGCTGCCCGGAACAATTGCGCGACGGCCCGCGCACCATCGCCGACCTGGCGGAGCGCTGCGGCGCGCACCCGATCACGTTGCACCGGATGCTCCGGGCGGTGGCTCAGACCGGTCTGGTGCGCAGCGTGCCACCGGACTCCTACGAGCTCACCATGGCGGGCCGCGCGCTGCTCGAGGGCCGGGCGGAAAAGACGCTCAAGTACAACACGGACCCGGAGATCTGGGGCGCGTTCGGTGAGCTGACCGAGACGGTGCGGACCGGTGAGGCGCCGTTCATGCTCCGGCATGGCAACACCTACAGCTATCTGTCCGACAAGCCTGAGCTGGCCGCCGCCTTCGACCAGCTGATGCAGGCTAACCTGGCTCCGCTCGCCGCCAGCCTGATCCAGTCCGGGGTCTTCTCCGGCACGGGGACGGTGGTCGACGTCGGGGGCGGGAACGGCACCTTCCTCGCCGAGATCCTGCTTGCCAATCCTGGACTGCGCGGCATCCTGCTCGACCTGGAGCGGGTGATTCCAGCTGCCCGGCAGTACCTGACCGGGAAAGGCCTGGCCGACCGGTGCGAGTTCGTGGAGGGTGACTTCTTCACGACGATGCCCGTGGGTGGCGACGAGTATTTCGTCGCGCACGTCCTCCACAACTGGGACGACGAACGAGCCGCGGCGATCCTGCGCAAGATCCGCGCGGCCATCCCCGGGCACGGCCGCCTGTTCATCCTTGAGCAGCCGCTGCCAGACGATGACCGTCCGCACTACGGCAAGGACCTGGACATCCGCATGCTCACCCTGCACCGCGGCCGGGAGCGTAGTAACGCGGAGTACGCCGCCCTGCTCGCCGGCACCGGCTTCAAGCCGGGCGAGACCATTGCGCTGCACCGCGACGAGTGCCTGCTCACCGCGACCCCCGCCTGAGGCAGGTCAGAGACCGAAGGCGACTCCGGTCAGTTCTTCCGAGACCTGCCACAGGCGCTGTTGAGTTTCCTGGTCGTGAGACGCCGCGCTGGATTCGACGACCTTCGGGTTGCCCCGTGTCTCGCGGAAACCGTCCGGGCCGTAGTACTGCCCGCCGCGCACGTCCGGATCGGTCGCGGCCCGCAGCGTGGGGAGCGCGCCCATCGCGGCGCTCTGGGTGATCAGCGGTATGACGACCGGCGTCAGCACGCGCAGCACCGACGGCGTGTAGCGGAGCAGTTCCGTATCCGCTATCCCGGGGTGCGCGGCGACCGCGATCGTTCCCGCTCCGGCGGCGGACAGGCGGCGCTGCAGTTCATAGGTGAACATGAGGTTCGCGAGCTTCGACTGGCCGTAGGCCCCGGCCCGGCTGTAGGACCGCTCCCACTGGAGGTCGTCAAAGTGAATCCGGGCGCGGATCCGGTGCCCCACGCTGCTCAGCGTCACGACCCGCGAGCCGGGCGTCAGGGCGTCGAACAGCAGCCCGGTAAGCGCGAAGTGCCCTAGGTGGTTCGTGCCGAACTGCAACTCGAATCCGTCCTGAGTCACCTGCTTCGGCGGGTACATCACGCCCGCGTTGTTGACGAGCAAGTCGATCCTCGGATGCGCGGCCCGTAGCTCGGCCGCCGCCGTCCGTACCGAGTCCAGTGACGTCAGATCGAGTTGCTGCACCGACACGTCTGGGGCAGCGATACGCGCCGCCGCGTCCTTGCCCTTGTCCAGGTTCCGCACGGCCAGCACCACCGTCGCCCCGTGTTCAGCGAGCATCCGGGCGGTCTCGAAACCCAGGCCCGTGTTCGCACCGGTGACCACCGCGACCCGGCCGTCCTGCCGGGGAATGTCGTCCGCCGTCCATGTGTCCGCCATGATCATCCGCCTTCTCGCACCGCGATAGAATTAAAGACTGCCGGTCTCTTGCACCTGGAATCACTCTAAGAGACCGTCGGTCTTATGTCAATAGACCATCAGTCTGTAATATGGGAGGATGGTGGCATTCCAGCGAGCGCGCAGCGCGGAGCAGCGAGAGACGCGGCGCCGGACGATCCTCGGCACGGCTGCCGCGATGCTCGAGGAGATGCCGGTCGGCGAGGTCAGCCTCAACGAACTGAGCCGGCGCGTCGGGCTGGCCAAGTCCAACGTGCTGCGCTACTTCGAGTCTCGTGAGGAGATCTTGCTCGAGTTGCTCGATCAAGCCAGGAGTCAGTGGCTCGCGGGACTCGCCGGACAGCTCGGGGCCGGAGTCGATCCAGCTGGCGACGAACGCGATCGCGGTGACCAGATCGCCGCCGTCATAGCCGACTCCCTCGGCTCCCGCCGGGTGCTGTGTGATCTACTCACCGCCCAGGACGGCGTCCTGGAGCACAACGTGTCCGTCGAGATCGCGGCCAGGTACAAGCGTGCCTTCCTCGCGGACATCGAGTCGCTGGCCGCGCTCGTCCGTCACCACCTCCCCGAACTCAGGCAGGATGACTCGTTCCGGCTATCCGGGATGGCCCTGCTTCTCGTCAGCGCGCTGTGGCCGGCCACTCGTCCCTCGGCGAGCATGCTCGCTGCCTATGAGGCCGATCCCGCGCTGGCCGCGACGCGAATGTACTTCGCCCCGGCCTTGCGGGAAGCTGTCTCCGTCCTGATCAGCGGGACACTGTCCCGGTGACGGCTACCAGCTACGACGTGATCGTGGTGGGAGCGGGAGCCGCTGGGGCGCCGCTCGCCGCCCGGCTCAGCGAGGATCCGTCGCGGCAGGTGCTGCTGGTGGAGGCTGGTGACGCCAGCGGCGAGTTCCCGGCTGACCTGCTGGACGCCGGGCGGATGACCGGAGCGATGCCGGGCCACCCGGATAACTGGTCATTCCTGGCAAACCTCACCCCTGAGCTGCCGTACTCGGTGGTGCGCGGCAAGATACTCGGCGGCTCGACCACGCTGAACGGCACGTACTTCATCAGGGCCCGCGCCGCTGACTTCGCCCGCTGGGGGCTGCCCGACTGGACGTATGAGAAGGTGCTGCCGTACTACCGGCGGCTCGAGACCGACCTCACCTACGGCGCCACCGACGTCCACGGCGGCGACGGACCGGTGCCGGTGTACCGGTCGCTGACCCCGCACCCGGTCACCGAGGCGTTCTACGCAGCCTGCGCCGAGCTCGGGTACGCGTCAGAGCCGGACAAGAACGACCAGGCCGAGCCCGGCTACGGCCCGCTGCCGGTGAACGCCGTGGACGACAAAAGAATCAACACCGGCCTCGCTTACATCGCGCCCGCCCGCGGCCGCCCCAACCTCACCATCGCCGGCCGTACCCTCGCCCGCCGCGTCGTCTTCGAGGGCACCCGCGCCGTAGCCATAGAAGCACAGCAAG
>JBEKHI010000036.1:0-33672 GCA_050012355.1 Streptosporangiaceae bacterium
CTGGGCGAACGACAATGGCACCCGCGCTGGCCGTTCCCGCGCTACCAGCGGCATCCGGGCCGGGGCCGCCTGCTGCAGCCAGGCCGCCAGCCCGGCCGCGGTCGGCGCCGCGAACAGTTCCCGCACCGGCACCTCGACACCCAGCACCGCCCGGACCCGGCTGGCCAGCCGCACCGCCAGCAGCGAATGCCCGCCCAGCTCAAAGAAATCATCCTCCGGCCCGACACTGTCCACGCCCAGCACATCCGCGAACAGGCCGCACAAGATCTCCTCGGCCACCGTCTGCGGCGCCCGGGCCTCACCCGCCGAGGCAGCGTAGTCGGGCGCGGGCAGGGCGGCGCGGTCGAGCTTGCCGTTGGGGGTCAGCGGCAAGACCTCCAGCACCGTGATGGCGGCGGGCAGCAGGTAGTCCGGCAGCCGGCTGGCGGCATGCTCGCGTACCCGGGTGACCAGCGCGCCGTCGTCGTCTCCGGCGGGGACGATGTAGGCGTCGAGCCTTGCTCCGGCAGGGTTGTCGTTTCGGACGATGACGGCGGCCTGGGTGACGCCGGGGCAGGATGCCAGGACTGTCTGGGTCTCGCCGGGCTCGACCCGGAACCCGCGGATCTTGACCTGGTCATCGGCGCGGCCGGCGAAGATCAGCTGACCGTCGTTTCGCCATTTCACGAGGTCACCGGTGCGGTACATCCGCTCCCCGCCCGGCCCGTACGGGCACGCGGTAAACCGGTCGGCGGTCAGTCCCGGGCGGCCGAGATAACCCCGGGCCAGCTGGGCACCACGGGCACGCGGTAAACCGGTCGGCGGTCAGTCCCGGGCGGCCGAGATAACCCCGGGCCAGCTGGGCACCGGCCACATACAGGTCGCCCGCGACCCCGGGCGGGACGGGCTGCAGCCAGGCATCCAGGACGTACAGCCGGGTGTTGGCCACCGGGGTCCCGGCCGGGATGACTCCGGCCGCGACCTGGGCCGGGTCGAGGCGGGCGGTGGCCACGCCGATGGTGGCCTCGGTCGGGCCGTAATGGTTGAACACCCCCCGGCCGGCGGCCGCCTGCACCACCTGGGCCAGCCAGCCCGGCTCGGCCGCTTCGCCGCCCAGCACCAGCGACCGGCCCGGCAGCACCGCGCCCGGCCCGCCCGGCTTCAGGAAGTCGATGGCCCGGCCGGCCAGGTAGCCGGCCGTGGCCACCGGGTCGGTGACCAGGTCCGCGTCCAGCACGTGCAGGACGCCGCCGGTGGTCAGGGCGGTGAAGACCACCGTGTTGCCCAGGTCGGTGACCGGGGCCTGCAGCAGCCCGTACCGGCCGCCCGGCATCCCCCACCCCACCCGGCCGGGAACCGACCCGGCATAGTTCGCCAGCCCGCCGTGCGTTACCCCGACGCCCTTGGGCGTGCCGGTCGACCCCGACGTGTACATCACGTACGCCAGCTGACCGGCCCGCGCCCGCCGGACAGCACCGGTGCCAGTGGCGTCAGGGGTCAGGACCGGGGTTCCCGGCAGGGCGGGCAGGTTCTCGGCGGTCTCCTCGGTGGCGATGATCACTGCCGGGCGGGCATCACGCAGCACGAACGCGATCCGGGCCGGCGGATACTCCGGGTCCACCGGCAGGTACGCCGCCCCCGCCTTCAGCACCGCCGCCAGCACGGCGACCATGGCCGCCGACCGGTCCATCACCACCGCTACCACGCTGTCCGGCCCCGCCCCCGCCGACGCCAGCGCCCCCGCCAGCCCCGACGCCCGCGCCTCCAGCTCCCCGTAGCTGACCAGTGCGTCACCGGACACCACCGCCACCGCGTCCGGGGTCCGCGCCGCCGCCGCTTCGATCAGCTCCGGTACGAGGACCACCGGGCCATCCACCGCCGTGTCATTCCACCCGGCCAGCACCCGCGCCCGCTCAGCTTCATCCAGCACCAGCAGCTGCCGCAGCGGTGCCCGCGGATCGGCCGCGACCGCCGCCAGCACCCGGGCGAACCGGACGCTGATCGCCCGGGCCGATTCCCGGTCGAACAGGTCCGCGGCGGCGATCAGGTTGCCGCGCAGGCCCGCTGGCCGGCCCTGCTCATCCCGCGCCTCGCCTAGGAGCACGTTCAGGTCGAACCTGGCCGTCTCGGTCACCGCTGGCATCGCGGCGGCACGCAGACCGGGCAGGTCGAGTTCGGCGGCCGCGTTGTTCTGCACGGTCAGGTTGACCTGGAACAGCGGATGACGGGCCAGCGACCGCTCCGGCGCCAGCGCCTCCACCAGCCGCTCGAACGGCACATCCTGGTGATCCAGCGCGCCCAGCCAGTACTCCCGAATCCGGCTCAGCAGACCGGTGAACTCCGGGTCACCCGACACATCGGTCCGCAGCACCAGCGAGTTGACGAAGAACCCGGCCAGGTCATCAAGCGCCTCATCCGACCGCCCCGCCACCGCCGTGCCGACCGGGATATCGGCACCCGCGCCTAGCTTGGACAGCAGCACCGCGAACGCGGCCTGCAGGACCATGAACATCGTCACGCCCTGCTCACGCGCCAGCGCCACCAGACCCGCGTGCACATCCGCACCGACCTCTAGCGGCACGCTGAGCCCTCGGTGGCTAGCCGCCGCCGGACGCGGCCGGTCAGCCGGCAGCGCGAGTTCCGGCGGCAAGCCCGTCAGCGCGTCGCGCCACCACGCCACCTGGCCCGCCAGCAGGCTGCCCGGATCATCCTCCGAGCCGAGCAACTCCCGCTGCCAGCGGGCGTAGTCGGCGTACTGCACCGGCAGCGGATCCCACCCCGGCGCCCGTCCAGCCAGCCGGGCCGCGTAAGCGGCGCTGAGATCCCGGGCCAGCAGCCCTCCCGACCAGCCATCGGTAGCGATGTGGTGGATCACCAGCACCAGCACATGTGCTTGCGGCCCAGCTGACAGCAGCCGCACGCGCACCGGCACCTCAGCCGTCAGGTCAAACGGCCCGGCCGCTGACTCATCCACCAGCCGTGCCAGCTCCTCGTCGGAAGCCACCGGGGTCACGGGCAGCCCCCAGCCCAGCTCGCTCATCTCCAGCACCCGCTGGTACGGCACTCCGTCATCGGCGGGGAAGATGGTGCGCAGCGCCTCATGCCGGGTGAACAGATCACCTAGCGCCGCCTCCAGCGCGCCCGCATCCAGCTCACCGTCCAGCCGGATCGCTACCGGGTCGTTGTAGACCGGACTGGGACCCTCCAGCTGCGCGATGAACCACAGCCGCTGCTGTCCGAACGACAACGGCACCAGACCTGGTCGCGGCCGTGCCCGCAACGGCAGCCGGGCTGGGCCTGCCTGCCGCAGCCATCCGGCCAGCCTGGCCGGGGTCGGCGCCTCGAACAGCGCGCGGACCGGCACCTCGGCCCCCAGAACCGCTCGTATCCGGCTGGCCAGCCGCATCGCCAGCAGGGAATGACCGCCCAGCGCGAAGAAGTCGTCATCCGGCCCGACCTGTTCCGCGCCCAGGCTGCCGGCGAACAGTCCGCACAGGATCTCCTCGGTCACCGTCCGCGACTCGCGCACGTCGCCAGCGGCCGCGGCGTAGTCCGGAGCGGGCAGCGCCGCTCGGTCCAGCTTTCCGTTGGGGGTTAGCGGCAGCTCGTCCAGCACCGTGATCGCGGCGGGCAGCATGTACTCCGGCAGCCGGTCCGTGAGGTGCTCGCGGACCGTGGCTGCCAGCCCGGTGCCGTCGCTGACGGGGACGATGTAGGCTGCCAGCCTCCGGTCCCCAGGAGCATCCTCCCGGGCAATGACCGCGGCCCGGGCGACCTGCGGGTGCGCGGCCAGCGCGGCCTCGACCTCACCGGGCTCGACCCGGAACCCGCGGACCTTGACCTGGTAATCGGTCCGGCCGCAGAACACCAGCACCCCGCCCGCTTCCCCTTCCCCCTTCACTGTCCACTTCGCGAGGTCACCGGTCCGGTACATCCGCTCCCCGGCGGCGAACGGGCACGCGACGAATCGCTCGCCCGTCAGCCCTCGGCGGTTCAGGTAACCGCGGGCCAGCCCCGGCCCCGCCGCGTACAGTTCCCCTGGCACTCCCGCCGGTACCGGGCACAACCACTGGTCCAGCACGAATACCTGGGTGTCGGCGATGGGCCGGCCGACCGGGACGCCCGCCGCGCCTTCCAGGTCAGCGGCCCGCACCGGCCAGGTGGCGGTAAACGTGGTGTTCTCCGTCGGTCCGTACCCGTTCACCAGCCGCACCCGAGGAGCCCGCTCCAGGACCGCCCGGCACGCGGCCGCCGGCAGCACATCCCCGCCCGCCAGCAGGTACCGCAACCCCGCCAGCGCTCCCGCGTCCGCCTCCGCCACCGCACCGAACAGCCCGGCCGTCAGCCACAGCACGCTCACACCCGACCGGGCCAGGAACCCGGCCAGCTCCCCGAGCGACAACACCCCCGGCGCCGCCACCGCCAGCCGGGCACCCGCGGTAAGCGCACCCCAGATCTCGAAGGTGGCGGCGTCAAACGACACCGACGACAGCAGCGCCACCACATCGCCGCCGCTAACCTCGGCGAACCCGCCGCCCCGCACCAGCCGGTCCACCGCCCGGTGCGGAACCGTCACGCCCTTGGGCACCCCGGTCGACCCCGACGTGTACATCACGTACGCCGGATGCCCGGGCAGCGGCGCCGTGGCCCGTTCGCCGCCCGTCTGGTGCTGGATACCGGTAACCAGAACCGCCGCCTCGGGCAGCGCCGGCAGTTCGCTGGCGGTTTCGGCGGAGACTATGACCGCCACCGGTTCCGCGTCTTCCAGCATGGCGGCGATCCGCGAGGCCGGATAGCCCGGATCCACCGGCAGATAGGCGGCGCCAGCCTTCACGATCGCCAGCAGCGCGGTCACCAGCTCCAGCGACCGGTCCATCACCACCGCCACCACGGTCTCCGGGCCGGCACCGCGCGCCGCCAGGATATGGGCCAGCCGGTTCGCCGCCTCGTTCAGCCCCGCGTAGCTCACCACCGCGCTTCCGTCGGCCACCGCGATCGCGTCCGGGGTCCGCACCGCTACCGCCTCGAACAGCTCCGGCAGTGTCCGGGCCAGCACCCCGCGGCCGGTGTCATTCCAGCCCCGCAAGACCTGCGCCCGCTCATCCTCATCAAGTACCTCAACCCGCCGCAACCGCGCTCGCGGATCGGCGGCCACCGCGGCCAGCACCCTCACGAGCCGGTCACCAATGGCCCGCACCGTGATCTCGTCGAACAGGCTGGCCGCGGCGGTGAGCGTTCCGCCCAGCCCAGCGGGCAGCCCGCGCGAGTCGCGCGTCTCGGCCAGGATCACTTCCAGGTCGAACCGGGCCGCCGCGGTCCCGCCCGGCACCTCGGTGGCGCGCAGTCCATCCAGTTCCAGAACGGCGGTGGCATTATTCTGCACGGCCAGCATGACCTGGAACAGCGGGTGACGGGCCAGCGACCGCTCCGGCGCCAGCACCTCCACCAGCCGCTCGAACGGCACATCCTGGTAATCCAGCGCGCCCAGCCAGAACCCGCGCACCCGGTCAAGCAGATCGGTGAACTCCGGGTCACCCGACAGGTCGGTCCGCAGCACCAAGGTGTTGACGAAGAACCCGACCAGGTCATCAAGCGCCACGTCAGATCGCCCAGCCACCACGGTGCCGACCGGGACGTCCTCCCCCGCGCCGAGCTTGGACAGCAGGGCCGCCAGCGCGGCCTGCACGACCATGAACATCGTCACGCCCTGCTCACGCGCCAGCGCCGCTAGGCGTACATGCACATGCGGAGGTACTTCCAGCGGCACGGCATGACCGCGATAGCCGTGCGCGGCCGGACGGGGCCGGTCCACGGGCAACGCCAGCTCAGGCGGTGCCCCGTCCAGCGCCTCCCGCCACCACGCCAGCTGCCGGGTCAGCAGGCTGCCCGGATCGTCGGCGGAGCCCAGCAGGTCCCGCTGCCACATCGCGTAGTCGGCGTACTGCACCGGCAGCGAACCCCAGCCCGGCACCCGGCCCGCCAGCCGTGCCGTGTACGCGGTGCGCAGATCGCGGACCAGGACCTCGTCCGACCACCCGTCCGTCGCGATGTGGTGGATCACCAGCACCAACACGTGCGCATCCGGACCGGTCGCGAGCAATCCTGCCCGGACCGGCACCTCAGCGATCAGGTCAAACGGCTCCCCCGCCGCGGTGATCTTCGCGGCCAGCTCATCGTCAGATGCCACCGGGGTCACCGGCAGCGCCCAGCCCAGCTCACCCATCTCCAGCACCCGCTGATACGGCTCACCGCCCTCAGCCGGAAACACCGTCCGCAGTACCTCATGCCGGGCGAACACGTCGCGCAGTGCTGCCTCTAGCGCCGCGATATCCAGCTCACCGTCCAGCCGCACGGCCACCGATGAGTTGTAGACCGGACTGGGACCCTCCAGCTGCGCGATGAACCACAGCCGCTGCTGGCCGAACGACAACGGGACCCGCTCGGGCCGTTCTCGCCGTTCCAGCGGCAGCCGGCCAGGACCCGCCTGCCGCAGCCACCCGGCCAGCGCGGCCGGGGTCGGCGCCTCGAACAGCGCCCGCACCGGGACCTCGGCGTCCAGCACCAACCGGATCCGGCTGGCCAGCCGGACGGCGAGCAGCGAGTGCCCGCCAAGCTCGAAGAAGTCATCGTCGGCCCCGACTGAGTGCACGCCGAGGACGTCGGCGAATACCCGGCAGACGATCTCTTCGGTGACCGCCCGCGGCCCGCGGCCCGCGCTCGAGGTAAGGCCCGGAGCGGGGAGCGCGTTCTTGTCCAGTTTGCCGTTAGGGGTCAGCGGCAGTGCGGCCAGCACGGTGATGGCGGCTGGGACCATGTAACCGGGCAGTCGTGCGGCGGCATACTCGCGCGCTTGGGCCGCCAGCGTCCCGGCATCGGCATCGGCATCGGCGGGGACGATGTAGCCGACCAGGCGGGGATCTCCGGGAGTGTCCTCGCGAGCGACGACGGCGGCCTGAGCGACGCCCGGGCAGGAAACCAGGATGGCCTCGATCTCGGCCGGCTCGATGCGGGATCCCCGCACCTTGACCTGGTCATCGGCGCGGCCCGCGAAGACCAGCTGACCGTCGTTATGCCATCTTGCTAGGTCTCCGGTCCGGTACATCCGTTCCGCGGCCAGCCCGAACGGGCAGGGGACGAATCGCTGAGCGGTCAGCCCCGGGCGGCGCAGGTAACCGCGGGCCAGCCCGGCCCCGGCAGCGTACAGTTCCCCGGTCACGCCGGCCGGGACCGGCTGCAGCCACTGATCCAGCACGTACAGGAGGGTGTTGGCTACCGGGCTGCCGATCGGCACCAGGCCGGACGGCGGGACGGTGATGACCGCGTGCGTGACGTCGTCGGAGCATTCGGCGGGACCATAGGCGTTGACCAGCGGGATGTCCGGGTGCCAGCGCAGCCAGCGGGCGCACAGCCCGGCGGGCAGCGCCTCGCCGGTGACCACCAGCCGCCGCAGCCCGGGCAGCACCGCTGCCTGCCCGGTCGCGTCCCAGCTATCGAGCATGACCGCCAGCAGGGACGGGACGACCTCCAGCACCGACACTCCCTGCCCGGCGACGGCGGGCAACAGCCGAGCCGGGTCGGCCGCGTCGGCGGTGGTGAGCAGCTGGACGCGGCCGCCGGTGATCAGCGGGGCCAGCATCTGCCACAGCGATACGTCGAAGGTAACCGGGGCGTTCGCCGCCACGCAGTCGGCAGCGGACAGGTCCAGGCAGCTGACCTTGGCCAGCAGGTGGTTGACCATCCCCGGACCGCGGACCGCCACCGCCTTCGGCGCTCCCGTCGACCCCGACGTATAGATCACGTACGCCAGATGTCCCGGCCGCACCGCGGCCTCGGCCGCCGGGCCGGGATCGCTGGGCGGTCCGGCCGGATCATCCAGCACCAGCACCGGTCCCTCGGCAGGCACCTTGGCGGCGGTCGCGGGATCGGTCACCGTCAGCACCGCACCGGCGTCGGCCAGCATGAACGCGATCCGCTCGGCCGGGTAACCCGGATCCACTGGCAGGTAGACGGCCCCGGCGGTCAGTATCCCCAGCAGCGCGGTTACCAGCCCCGCCGACCGCTCCATCGCCACCGCCACCACGGTCTCCGGCCCCGCCCCGGCCGCGGTCAGCAGCCTGCCCAGCCGGGCGGCCCGCGCCGCCAGCTCCCGGTAGGTGACCGCCGTATCGCCGGAGGTGACCGCAACCGCATCCGGGACCCGCCGCACCTGCGCCCCGAATAGTTCCGCCACCGACTCGTCCGGCACCGGCGCGGCCGTGTCGTTCCAGCCGGACAGCAGCTGCTCCCGCTCACCGCCCGACAGCAGGCCGACCGTATGCAGCCGGGCTAGCGGATCACCGGCCACCGCGGTCAGGACCCGTAGCAGCCGCTGGGCCAGCAGTCCCGCGGCGGCCGGCTCGAACAGGTCCGCCGCCATGATCACCTGGCCGCGCAGCCGACCATCACGGTCCTGCGCCAGCATGATCTCGACGTCGAACTTCGCCGCCGCGAAATCCCCCGGCACCTCCGCCAGCTCCACGCCGGGCAGGTCCAGCCCTGCCTGGGCGATGTTCTGCACATCCGCCATCACCTGGAACAGCGGATGGCGCGCCAGCGACCGCTCCGGAGCCAGCACCTCCACCAGTCGCTCAAACGGCGCATCCTGCTGATCCAGCGCCCCCAGGCAGAACTCCCGCACCCGCCCCAGCAGATCCAGGAACGACGGCTCACCCGACACGTCAGTGCGCAGCACCAGCGTGTTCACGAAGAACCCGACCAGCCCATCGAGAGCCTCGTCGACCCGTCCGGCTACCGGCGTGCCGACCGGAATGTCCGCCCCCGCTCCCAGCTTTGACAGCAGCACCGCGAGCGCCGCCTGCACCACCATGAACACCGTGGCTCCGTGACGGTGGGCCAGCGCGGTCAGTTGCCGGTGCAACCCGGGCGAGATGTCAAGCGCCGCGGCGTGCCCGCGGTAACTGGGCACCACGGGGCGCGGCCGGTCAGTGGGCAGCGCCAGTTCCTGCGGCACACCGGCGAGCGCCGTCTGCCAGTAGGCCGTCTGCTGGCTCAGCAGGCTGCCCGGGTCATCCCCCGAACCAAGCAGCTCCCGCTGCCAGATCGCGTAGTCCGCGTACTGCACCGGCAGCGGCGCCCAGTCCGGCGCCTGGCCCGCCAGCCGGGCCGAGTACGCCCGCGACAGGTCGCGCGCCAGCGGGGCCAAGGACCAGCCGTCTCCGGCGATGTGGTGGATGACCAGCACCAGCACGTGCTCCCCGGCGTCGGTCACGAACAGCCGGGCCCGCCACGGAGGCCTCGCCGCCAGGTCGAACCCTTCCTGCCCCTCGGCCGCTACGGCCGCGGCCAGGCTGTCGGGCGGGACGCGGGTCACCGGCAGTTCCCAGGTCGGCTCACCGGCATCCAGGACCCGTTGGACCGGCTGGCCCCCATCGGCTGGGAACACTGTGCGCAGCACCTCATGACGAGCAGCCACATCGGCCAGTGCCAGTTCCAGCGCACCGGTGTCCAGATCGCCTGCCAGCCGCACCGCCAGCGGGATGTTGTAGGTCGCTGACGGGCCTTCCAGCTGAGCCAGGAACCACAGCCGCTGCTGGGCGAACGACAGCGGCGCTTGCCGCGACCGCGACCGGGCGGTCAGCGCCGGGCGGGCCGGACCAGCCTGTCCCAGCCGGGCCGCCAGCGCGGCCGGGGTGGGCGCCTCGAACAGCCCCCGCACCGGCACCTCAACGCCCAGCACCAGCCGGATCCGGCTGGTCAGCCGCACTCCCAGCAGCGAATGACCGCCCAGGGCGAAGAAATCATCCTCCGGCCCCACTTGCTCAACATCCAGGATGGCGGCGAACAGGCCGCACAGGATCTCCTCGACCACCGTTCGCGGTGCCCGGCCGCCGCCCGCGGCCGCGTAGTCCGGGGCGGGTAGCGCGGCCCGGTCCAGCTTCCCGTTGTGAGTTAGCGGCAGCTCACCCAGCACTGTGATCGCGGCGGGCAGCATGTACTCCGGCAGCCGGTCCGCGAGGTACTCGCGCACCCCGGTGATCAGCGGGCCGGCATCGCCACCGGTCCCGGCGGGGACGACGTAGGCGGCCAGTCGCTTACCCCCGGGAACATCTTCTCTGACCACGACGGCCGCCTGCGCCACGCCCGGGCAGGCAGCCAGCACTGCTTCCACCTCGCCTGGCTCGACCCGGAACCCGCGGACCTTGACCTGGGCGTCAGCCCGCCCGCAGAACACCAGGGCCCCGCCCGCCTCCCCTTCCCCCTTCACTGTCCAGCGGGCCAGGTCACCGGTCCGGTACATCCGTTCGCCGATCCTGAACGGCGAGGCGATGAACCGCTCCGCGGTCGGGGCGGGGCGGTTCAGGTAGCCGCGAGCCAGCCCGGCCCCGGCCGCGTACAGTTCCCCGGCCACGCCAGGAGGGACCGGCTCCAGCCGCCGGTCAAGCACGTACACCCGGGTATCGGCCACCGGCCTGCCGACCGGCACCCCGCCGAGGCCGTCGAGGTCCGCGGCCCGTATCGCCCAGGTGGCGGTAAAGGTGGTGTTCTCCGTCGGCCCGTACCCGTTCAGCAGCCGTACCGAAGGTGCCTGTTCCAGCACGGCCGCGCACGCCGTGGCCGGCAGCACGTCTCCCCCTGCCAGCAGGTACCTAAGCCCGGAGAATGCCGCGGCATCCGCCTCCGCGACCTGGGCGAACAGTCCCGCGGTCAGCCACAGCACGCTCACGGCACGGGAACCAAGGAACCCGGCAAGCTCGCGGACCGACGGTACTCCGCCCGGCGCGACCGCCAGCCGTGCACCCGCCGTCAGAGCGCCCCAGATCTCGAATGTCGCGGCGTCAAACGACACCGACGACAGCAGCGCGAACACATCGCCGCCGCCCGCTTCGGCGAACCCGCCGCCCCGGACCAGGCGGTCGACGGCCCGGTGCGCGACCGTGACACCCTTGGGCACCCCGGTAGACCCGGAGGTGTACATCACGTACGCCGGATGCTCAGGCAGCAGCGGCGCGACCCGGTCGCCGTCGTCCAGGTCGGTACCGGACATCGCCGCCAGTTCTCCGGCAAGCTCCCTGCTCCCGGACACCAGCACCGGCGCCGCCAGCGACGCTGGCAGGGCGCCGGGGGATTCTCGCTCGGCGATCACCGCGACCGGGTTCGCATCGCCCAGCATGGCGCCGATCCGCTGCTCCGGATAACCGGGATCCAGCGGCAGGTAGGCCGCCCCCGCCTTCAGCACCGCCAGTAGCGCGGTGATCAGCGCGAAGGAGCGGTCCATCAGCACCGCCACCACGGACTCCGGACCGGCACCGCGAGCCACCAGAACCCGCGCCAGCCGATTCGCGGCCACATTCAGCTCCGCGTACGTCAGGCAGCTATCCTCGGCCGTGACCGCCACCGCGTCCGGCATCTCCGCCACTCGAGCCTCGAACAGGCTCGGCACGCTCGCCGCCACCACACCACGGGCGGTGTCATTCCAGTCCCGCACGACCTGCGCCCGCTCCGCGCCGGACATTAGCTGCGCGTGACCGACCCGCCAGCCGGGCTCGGCCCGTCTCACCCAGTCCAGGATCCGGTGGAAGCGACGGCTTAGCTCCCGCCCCGCCGCATCGTCGTAAATATCAGGGTTGACCTCCAGCGCGACCTGCATGGTGCCATTCGCCTGGCTGCCATACACGGACACGCGCACATCGCTAACCGGCGAACTTATAAGGTCATGCGGGATTACCGAACAATCGCCGAATTTAATCGGGAAATCAAAGGCCATGATGTTGACAAGGACACTGAATAGTGAGTCATTGTCCGGGAGGCCTAGGTCTCTCCGCGTGTCCTCGTACCGGTACCGCTGGTGCTTCAGCGCGTCGCTGATCGTCGGAGATACCTGCCGCACCAGATCGTCAAGGGATGTCTCATGGCCGATGCGGATGCGAATAGGCAGGATGTTGGCCGTCATACCGGGAATCGCGCGCTCTCGCCGGCCGGTACGGCCGACCGCGGTCAGGCCAAGCACGACGTCTTCCTCGCCAGTCGACCGGTGCAGGTAGATGACGGTGGCCGCCATGAGCAGTCCGGTGAGGCCGGTGCGCACGCGACGGCCCGCCTCACTCAGGCGGGTGAGGTCCTCCGGGCTGAGGTCCAGCGCGTTCCTGGTGGGCAACCGCGCGATCCGTCGCGCCTGGTACCCGCTGATGCTGGCCGCCCGCGGAATGCCAGCCAAGGCATCGAGCCAGAACTCCCGGTCGAGCCCGAGTTCGGGCGAGTTCCGGTACCGCTCATCGCCGGCCAGCAGCACGGAAAGAGGCTCCAGCGCACCATCAACGGGTTCCCGTCCCGCCAGCAGCGACGTGTAAACCTGAGCCTGCCGCGCCAAGAGGGCCGAAGCACTGAACCCGTCCAAGACGATGTGGTGCGCACGGTAATACCAGAAAAACCTTTCACGCGCCATCTTGAACAACGCCATTGTGAAGAGGCGACCATCGAAATCAACGGGACGTCGCATGTCCCGCTGCATCCACTTAATGGCCTCGTCATAAGGTTCTTCGGCTTCGCTCACGTCGAACGAATTGAGTCGCCAGTCAGCTGACTCATGAACATACTGACGCGGCAGTTCACCATCCTCGGACAGGCGGACGCGAAAAGTCTGAGCTTCGTCAATGGTGACCTTGATGGCTGCCTCGAAGCAGGCAACGTCCAGATCGCCGTGAATCTCCAGATAACCGCCAACGTTGTAGAGCGAGCTATCAGCAGCGAGCTTCTGCGCATGCCAGATCTCAAGCTGCCCAGCCGTCAGATCCCACCGTTCATCATCAGAATCAGGCATCCGATTTCCCATTCCGCCCCCGTGACTTGCAATAGTTTCCCGCATCGGCACGACAGGCGTTCAACTGCGGCATGACACCGCTTGAACGCCAGGGACCGATGGGTTGGATATCGGCTCAGGATGCCATAAATACCAGTGTTACGTTGTGTCCGCCGAAGCCAAAGGAGTTATTGATAGCCACTGCAGGCCATGGCACTCTACGCAACTCGCGCGGCTCGGCCGCGACGGCAATACCGGTCGCGAATATTTCATCGTCCGGCTCTTGCAGATTGATCGTCGGTGGTGCCACAGAATCTCTGAGCGCGCAAATCGTCATGATTGACTCAACGGCGCCGGCAGCACCGAGGAGATGGCCGGTCATCGACTTGGTAGCGGATACAGTCAGGCCGCTGAGGGCGCTGCCCATCACCTTCGAGATCGCCGTTGCCTCCACCGCGTCGCCAACCGAAGTCGAGGTCGCGTGCGCATTAATGTGCACGACATGATCCGCCGCGACGTCCGCATCGGCGAGAGCACGCTCCATCGCCATGACAATCCCGGCGCCATCCGGGGCGGACTTGGCCACATCGTACGCATCCGCCGAGTACCCCGCTCCGGCCACCACAGCGAGAACATCCGCTTCTCGCCTCGCCGCGTGTTCCGCGGCTTCAAGCACCAAGATGCCCGCGCCCTCGCCGAGGACGAAACCATCCCTGGCCTTGTCGAATGGCCTGGAAGCCCCTTCCGGATCATCGTTGCGACGGGAAAGCGCACGCATCACGGCGAACATGGCGAAGGTCAGCGGAAGAATCGCGGCCTCGACTCCGCCCGCGACCACCACGTCCGCGCGGCCGGAGCGGATCATGTCCACGCCATACGCGATCGCTTCCCCGCCGGAAGCACATGCGCTGATCGGCGCGTGAACACCAGCCCGCGCGCCGACCTCGATGCTGACGGAGGCCGCCGCGCCATTGGAGATGTACATCGGCACGGTGTACGGCGAAATCCGCCGCCATCCCTTGTTTCTCAGCACGTCGTGCGCATCGAGAATCGCTCCCAGACCGGCTAGACCGCTGCCGATACTCACGCCAAGCCGATCCGGATCCACGCACGGTGCGCCGGCGTGCTGCCACGCCTGCCTGGTCGCGATCATCGCCAGCTGACCGGACCGGTCCATGCGGCGCAGTTCGTGGGGGGGCATCATCGCCGCGGGGTCGGCCCTGACCGGAGCCGCGATACGCGACGGGAACTCATCCACCCAGTCTGTATCCAGCGCGCACACACCGGATTTGCCTGACAACAGCGCGGTCCACGTTGATGACGTGTCATCCCCCAGTGGAGTTACGGCCCCGAGGCCCGTCACCACCACGCGGTCTGCGCGCTTGCTCACGTCGTCGCCTCTTCGGGAGCAGAGCTCCCGTCCTGCGCGCGCTGTACATAGCTGACGACGTCCTGGACGGTCTTGAGATCCTTGATGGCATCATCGGGAATCTCGACATTGAACTTTTCCTCCGCGGCAATGAGCATCTCAACCATTGCCAGTGAGTTGATTTCCAAGTCCTCAGCTATGTCCGCGCCCGGGGTCACCATGCTCGCGGGTACGCCGCCTACCTCCTCGATAATCCTCGTGAAGGAGGTGAATATTTCACGCTCGGTCGTTGCCATCGTTTCTTACCTCCAGGGCAATATGAATAGGCGCTGTCGCCATGTTTCTCACCCGGTCAATATTGCTCAGACGTCGCCCGATAGGAACACCCAGGCGGACCGGACATGGGCGAGTTCGCTTGATGGCATACCAGCCGGCCGATCTAGGATGCCCCAGCTATCCGCTGTTCAACTGGCACTCTTCCGCAGTTAGACATCGCCGCGCCGTAGCCCTGTGCCGCTCGCGGCTGCACTATATATCCTGCGAGCAGCTATGCACTGGATCAGCTTGGCATAAATTTCCAAACTCAGACCCAAGGAAAATTTCTCGAGGAGTCGTTATGAGTGATGAGCCGAGGTATCTCCGGCCGGACGTTATCATCGAGCCATTGGTTGACAGATTCTATGCGTGGCTGTACACAGTGGCACCGGTACAGGCGGCGATGAACCTGGCTTTCGTGCAGGTTCCTCTTCTTGAGTCCTACCTCCAGTCTCCGCAGGTGCACATCAACGCAAGCGTCAATCCCGAGCTTCGGGGCGGACTCTTCGTCAACGTCGAGGAAGCCAGGAGCGGAGAGATACGCGACCTGCTCGCCACCATCAAGCGCGACCGGGCCGAGATGCTGGACCTCGCCGCGGCGATAGCCGATGCCGAGGATCTCGTGCGTCAGAGCGCGACCGGATTCGACCTCACGCCGCTGTATCCGAAGCTCCCGTCGGTCATGTCCGGCTTGGTTGAGGTCGCCTACGACACCAGCAACCAGGCGGCCATCCGGTACATCGAGCCGCTGGCTTACGAGAGCAGCGCGTACAGCGAGGACCGGCAGTCGGTCCAGTTGTCGCTAGAAACCGGAATCGAGCGGCCATTCATCTTGAGCACACCCAGGCTGAGCCAGCCGAACGTACTTGACCTGCATGTCCCCTTCCGCCATCCAGGGCTGGAGGAACTGTTCAGGTCAAGGGTTCACGGCACGACGCTGAACCGGGTCCGTGAGTTGCTCGACCTCGATGACGACGAGGCCGCCTCGATCGGACAGATGCTGGCACCCGAGCCAGATCTGGCCGCCGATCGCAACATCGACGGCGGAGGCCGTATCCGTTACTTCGGCCACGCTTGCCTGGTCCTGCAGACGCCGGAAGCCGCGATCATCACCGATCCCTTCCTCAGTTCCGACGCCTCGGCCACCGATCGGTTCACTTACCGGGACCTGCCCGATTACATCGATCTGGCCCTGATCACCCACGGGCACCAGGATCACATCGTTCTCGAGACCCTGCTAGCGTTGCGGGGCCGCATCGGCTCGGTGGTGGTACCTCGGTCGTCGCGAGGGAACCTCGCCGACCCGTCGCCCGCGCTGTATCTGTCGCACCTGGGCCTGCCGGTCACCGAGGTTGACGATTTCTCCGAGGTTGAATTCCCCGGCGGGAAAGTCACCGCGACCCCGTTCCTCGGCGAACACGCCGATCTGGACATCAGGGCCAAGTCCACCTACTGCGTGCAGTTCGCGGGCCGGACGGTGTTCGTTGGCGCCGACTCCTCTGGCATCGACCCGGTGCTCTACCGGTACATGCGCAATCACGTTGGCCAGGTCGACATGGCGTTCCTCGGCATGGAATGTGCCGGCGCCCCGCTGACCTGGCTTTACGGGGCGCTGTTCACCCAGCCCATCACCAAGAAGATGAGTGACTCGCGCACCCTCTCCGGATCGAACGCGGAGCAGGCAGCCGAGATCATGACCGAGCTGGGGGCGAGTGAGGCTTATATCTATGCCATGGGCGAGGAGTCGTGGCTCGGGCATGTCATGGCCACCTCGTACAACGAGGATTCTTACCAGCTCAAGCAGGTCGCCGAGTTCATGACCTGGTGCGCTGATCACGGCATCAAGTCGGATCATCTACTCGGCCAGCACGAATGGCGCTGGTGATCAGGGCTGCGACGTTGAGCGGCGTGCCTATCGGTCCGCTCCCCGACGCATTCGACGTCGGCAAACCGCGATCAGCGATCGAATGGGCCGCCGCCCCTAATGGCACCGGTTTCTGGCTCATATCGGATTACCGGCTGGCCCGGCAGATTCTCGCTGACCGGCGCTTCTCCCGCAGCGGCGCGGTGGGCCATGACGTCCCGAAGATTTTCTCCCATGACTCGGCCCCGGACGCGATCATCAGCCTGGAAGGCGCGGAGCACGCCCGGCTACGCCGCCTGGTGGCCCCGGCGTTCACCGAGCGCCGGATATCCGGGCTGACCCCGTTCATCGAACGGTCGGTGACGGACTTGCTTGACCGACTCGAGGCTCAGCATCCCACCGCCGACTTCGTGTCCCAGGTCTCTTCTCCGCTTCCCTTCGGAGTGCTCTGCCACCTGCTCGGAGTCCCGCCGGAAGACCGGGATGTCTTCGGCTCCTGGGTGAACGTGCTGTTCCGGCTGGAGGACAGCAGAGCCGATACCCGGCCACCAAGCATCGCGCTGGTGCGCTACATGATGCGGGTAATCGCCAGCAAGAGGCGGAACCCGTCCGCTGACCTGATCAGCTGGCTGATCAGGTCAGCGGACGAGGACGGGAGCGCCAGTGATCATGAGATCGTGACGCTCTGTCTTTCGCTGCTGATGGCCGGATACGACACCACGGTGGATCAGATCACGCTGTGCGTGCTGACAATGCTGCTCGCTCCGCCCTTGATGAGGACCCTTAGCGATGACCCGGAGCGCGCTCCCGCAGTCGTCGACGAGCTCATGCGCGTGAACCCCGCCCCATTTCTTAGCTTTCCCCGCATGGCCACGGAACGAGTCCGTATCGCAGACGCCGTTATCGAGCCGGGCCAGCTGGTCGCGGTTTCCATCATCGCCGCCAACCGCGATCCGTCGGTCTTCGGACCGGCGTCCGGAGAAGCACCGAGCGAGCCCGCGCACCTTACGTTTGGCCACGGCATCCACCGCTGCCTGGGCGCCCCGCTGGCGCTCCGGCAGCTGACAACGCTGCTCCCGGCACTGGCAAGACGTTTTCCCATGCTGCGGCTCGCGGAAGAACCGAGTTCGCTGATCTGGAAGACCGGGATGGCGACGCGCGGGCTCCCCCAGATGCATGTCACTTGGTTATCGGTGGATACATAGGGCATGTCGTGACCGCCTTCGGGTTATCACACGCTCCACAGAGCCTCCGTTGGGGACAAGCGCGCAGCGCGAATGGCGGGCAGCAGCCCGGCGAGAGCGCCGATGACCAGGGCGGCGGCGAGGCCGCCGGCCCACGCTTCGAAGGGGATGACGGTCGGCCAGCCCTTGGCGCTGGCGTAGATGGCGGTCGCGGCCGCGCCCAAGAGGTCGCCGATGACGCCGCCGGTCAGGGCCAGCAGGATGGCCTCGGACAGGAACTGGGTGCGGATCTGGCCTTTGGTAGCGCCAAGCGCGCGGCGCAGGCCGATTTCCTGGCGGCGTTCGAGCACCGAGATGATCATGATGTTGGCCACCCCGACCGCACCGACCAGCAACGCCACCGCACCCAAGCCAAGGAACAGGGTGTCGAAGGCGCCGGCTGCGTCGGCCTCCGCGGTGAGGGTGTTCGAGGGCTGCGAGACCGCGACCTCATCAGGGTTCTGCGGGTCGGCCTGCGAGCCGAGCAGGTTATCGACGGCGTTGGTGGCGGCCTGGGTGTTGACAGTACGCACGTACACCTCTGAGGGGTGTCCGTCGAAGCCGAGGTATTTCTCGGCGGCGGGGAAGCCGACCAGGACTGAGCTGTCGATCTGCGGCTCGAGGGTGCAGGGGTTGAGGACGCCCACCAGATAGAACCACTTGCCGCCCACCCAGATCCGTTCACCAGGCCAGATCCGGTCGATGCCCATCAGCTGCGCGGCCGCCGCACCGAGCACGGCGACCGGCTCGCGGGCGGTGGCGGCGTTCAGATAGGTGCCCTCGGCAACCGAGGTACCGACCACGCCGGGCAGGCCGACGCTGGAGGCGAACACCGACAGCGCGTTGGTTTCGATTGACGGGATGAGCGGGCTGCGGTAAGCGTCCGTGTTGCTGATCGTCCCGGTGTACTGGACGGCGGTGACGCCTGGCAGCTGGCCAATCATCCCCGGCGCCGTTTCTGGCAGCTCGAGAGACACGCCCTGGTAACTCTGCCCGTTGGTCACGGTCAGCAGGTTGGTGCCCAGGTGGCTGATCTCGGCCAGCAGCAAGGCCTGGGAGGAACTGGCCAGGCCTAGGACGGCCACGATCGCCGCGGTACCAATCGCGATTCCCAACGCCGACAGCGCGGCGCGCAGCTTGCGGGTCCGCAGCCCCACGCTGGCCAGCCCGGCGAGGTCTCTCGGATGCAGCCTGGCCGGGGTCAGGGTCTGCTGGCCTGACGTCGTGCTCATGAACGTCCCTCCTGCGCCGACCGGCGCCCGGCCACAGCCGGGGCGGGACCGCTGTCGCTGACGATGCTGCCGTCGAGTACCTCGATGCGACGGCGCATCGAGGCGGCGACCGCATGATCGTGGGTAATCACGATCATCGTGGTGCCGGCTGCGTTGAGCTCATCCAGCAACGCCAGGATCGAGGCGCCGGTGGCGGAGTCCAGGTTGCCGGTCGGCTCATCGGCCAGCACGATTGGCGGCCGGCCGACGATCGCCCGGGCGATCGCCACTCGCTGCCGCTCCCCGCCCGAGATCTGGGTAGGTCGTACGTCGGCCCGATGACCCAAGCCGACCCGCTCCAGCGCGGCGGCGGCCAGCTCGCGACGCCGGGCACGCACCACGCCCGCGTACAGCAGCCCGTCGGCGACGTTATCCAGTACTTTTTCGTGCTCGGCGAGAAAGAACTGCTGGAACACGAATCCGATCCGCCGCGCCCGCAGGGCCGATACCTCCCGGTCGGTCATCTTCGCCACGTCCAGCCCGGTCACCCGCACGATCCCGCTGCTGGGCCGGTCCAAGGTGCCCATCAGGTGCAGCATCGTGCTCTTGCCCGATCCGGAGGGTCCCACCACCGCGGCCAGTTCGCCGGCGGCGATCGACACGCTCACCTGATCCAGTGCCCGCACCGGAGGCGACCCCGGGTACTCCTTCGTCACCCTTTCCAGCTCCAGGACTGGGCTCATGACGCCGGCACCACGACTTTCTCGCCGGGCGTCAGTGCCCCGGCCACCTGTACCAGGCCGGAGGAGTCGTCGAAGATCCCGACCTGCACCGGCACCAACCGCCGGGTGTTGCCAGCGCCAACGACCTCGACCGAATAACCGCCTGAGGACTGAGCTACCAGCGCGCCCACCGGTACCACCAGCGCGTCGCTGGCGCTGTCGGTGGTGATATACACCGTCACCGGCGCCTGGTCCAGGGCCCCGGCCGCCGACGGGTCGTTTAGCGTGACCGTCACCTGAATCGTCGCGTTGGTACTGGTCCCGGAGGCAACCGTGCCAATTGTGGAGATTTTTCCCTCGGTGGTGTCACCGTTCGGCAGCGCGACCGAGACCGCGTTCCCCACGGCGATCCCGGTCTCAGCAGCGGTGCTCAGCGAGATCGTCACCACGTGATTGTCCGAGGTCCCCGCCAGCACCGGCCCGTACCCCGCGCCGCCAAGGGTGCCTAGCACGTTGGAGACCCGGATGCCCGTCGGCTCGAACGCCATCGACCCCAGTGCCAGTGATCCCGGCGGGTTGGAAACCCCCAGGGCCGACTCCAGATTCTCTACGCCGTCGGCGGTCTCCCAGGAGAAGTAGTCCCAGCCCAGCGCGCTGATATCCGAGCTATTGGCGTATCCCAGCGTCACCAGGTCGTGATTCAGCTGAGTCACGTCCGACCCGGTAACCCCCTCATCCAGGGTCCGCCAGGCCGGCACCGACCCGTATAGCAGCACCACCGGGACGCCGTTATCCACCCGGTACAGCACCTGTCCCTGACGGATCACTTGCCCGGCGGACGGCAGCGATGTCAGTATCCCGCCGCTTTGCCCGCGCACCGTGTACGACCCCGCGTAGCCCAAAGTCGCGGTCACCGGCGTCTGCGAGGACAGGGTCTCTCGCACGACCGTCTGCGTCGCCGGCGCCGCCGCTCCCTGTTCGATCCCGGATGAGTCATGCGACCGGAACGCGCCCTTCGACCAGGCGACCCCCGCCCCGGCCGCGAGCACCACGACCGCTATCGCGGCCCCGACCGCCTGGCGGCGGCCCCGGTGCCCTCTGCGCGTTTGGGCGGTGTCCTCATCCGTCGCGTCATCTTGCTGGTGGGAGTCCGAGTCACGAGAAACGGTCTCGCTCACGGGAGCGTAACCCCCTTGGGTATCACCGACTGGCAGGCGCTCACTGCCGCCTGGAACTTCGCGGTGTTGACTGCCTGGAAGTTGTAGTTAATAGATCCGTTGACGACCGTAGGGTCGGGGAAGGTCGGTTCACCGTGAGCACGCAGGCACTCGGAGATCTTCAGGGCCGCCGCGAGATCCGCATCGCTTACCCCGCTATTGCCGGAAGTCTGGCTTTTTGGCAGCAGGTGCCCGCAGGTGACGCTGGCCTTCTCCTCAGGGGTGGTGGCCTTCCCCGCCGAGCCGGTTCCGCGCTGCGTCGAGACGCCGAATTGCTGCCCTGGCTGAGGATCGGGGAAGCTGGGATCGCCATGGGTCTGCATGCACTGCGCGTAGGCGAGATCCGCCCGGTAATCTGCCGTCGCTGAACCCGCCGTCGCACTGGCGGAGCCGGAAGGCGAGTTTGCCGACACATGCACTAGGCCACACGCCGCCGACAGCAAGCAAACGCCTGCTACGGCAGCGACGCCGACCGCACGCCGCGCGAGCCGGCCACCATCGGTCTTGTCGTTCATTGCTTTCTCCTCAAGGATTCGAGGTGGGACATCATGACTTTTACCTACTTTCTTTCTCTTCGAATTCCGTTATACAGAGGAGGGAGTGACAGCACGGTGACGAGAAATGTCACCTGGCTGTCACCCGTGACCTGCGATCCTGGTAAGCAGTTGACCGGCATACCGCCGGGCACACGAGGCGACGGGCAGGCGATGCGGGTTCTAGTGACGGAGGACGACGAGATCCTCGCCACGGCGCTAGCCGCCGGGCTACGCCGGGAGGGCATGGCGGTCGACGTGGCCCTGGACGGCGGCACTGCGCTGGAGCGCCTGGCGGTGAACCGCTATGACGTGCTGGTACTGGATCGAGACCTGCCGGGCGTACACGGCGACGATGTCTGCCGGACCCTCGTCGCTGACCGGTCGGAGACCAAGGTGCTGATGCTCACCGCGGCCCGGTCGGTCAGGGAACGGGTCGAGGGTCTCGGGTTGGGCGCCGATGACTACCTGCCCAAGCCATTCGACTTCGCCGAGCTGGTGGCCCGTATCCGGGCCCTGGGCCGACGGGCGGCCGCGCCGTTGCCCGCCAGCCTCGAATTCGGCGACCTCAGCCTGGACCCGGCGCGCCGGGTCGCGGTCCGGGCCGGACGGCGGCTGCCGCTTACCCCCAAGGAACTCGCCGTACTCGAATGCCTGCTCGCCGCGGACGGGCGGCCGATTCCCGCTGAGGAGCTGCTTGAACGAGTTTGGGACGAAGCAGCCGACCCCTTCACCAGCACCGTGAAGACCACCGTCCGCCGACTCCGTACGAAGCTCGGCGACCCACCAGTGATCCATACCGTACGGGAAAGCGGCTACCGCATCGGAGGAGCCTTATGCCCACCGCCCGGCTGCGGCTGCCCCGCAACACCGCCCGGCTACGCCTCACCGTCCTGTACGGCGTGGCGTTCCTGGCCTGCGGGGCGGCCGCCCTCGTGCTTACCTACGTGCTCTTCTGGAGCGCGACGCGGCCGGTGGCGCATTTCCACCCGTCAACAACGCTAGCGAAAGGCGCCGTGGCCAACGCCGCCATACTCTCTCAGATCAGGCAGATGACAGCGCTGCTGGCCAGCAAGGAAGTCACGCAGATCAGCTCCGACCGGCAGATTCTGCTGATCAATTCCTCCATCGCCCTGGGGTTCACCGCGCTGGCCGCCACCGCGATCGGCTGGCTCCTGGCCGGCCGGGTGCTGCGCCCGGTCAGCACGATCACCACCGCCGCCAGGCGGATCTCCGCTAGCAACCTGCACGAGCGGTTGGCATTGCGCGGACCCGACGACGAACTCAAGGAGCTCGCTGACACCCTCGACAGCCTATTCACGCGGCTGGAGGACTCCTTCGACACGGAGCGGCGATTCGCCGCCAACGCTTCGCACGAACTCCGCACGCCGCTGACCAGGGAACGAACCCTGCTCCAGGTCACCCTCGCCGACCCCGCCGCCAACACCGCCACCTGGCAAGCCGTCGGCAAGGAACTGCTCGCTTCCAACGCCGAGCAGGAACAACTCATCGAGGCGCTGCTCACCCTCGCCAGCAGCGAAGCCGAGACCGACGAACGGGAGCAGGTCGACCTGGGCGCCGCTACCAAGGCCGCCCTGGCCGCCGCGGACCCGGCGATCAGCCGTCTCGGACTGCATATCCAGACCGACATCCAGACCGCCATTTTCGACGGCGATCCCCTCCTGGTCCAGCAGCTGGCCGCCAACCTGATCGGCAACGCCATCCGGCACAACATCCCCGGCGGGGACATCCAGATCAGCACCAGAACCAGCCAGGCCGGCGCCGTCTTGTCAGTGAGCAACTCCGGGCAGGTCATCCCGGCCGACGAGGTCGACCGCCTGTTTCAGCCCTTCCAGCGCCTCAGCCGGCGCACCGGCCCGCGCGACGGTCACGGCCTTGGCCTGTCCATCGTCAGGGCGATCGTCACCGCGCACGCCGCCGCCCTTACCGCCCGGCCGCGGCCGGGCGGCGGGCTGGCCATCGAGGTCGTCTTCCCCGGCCAGTTGTAGGGGGAGACATCGCGCTCAGGCATCCTCGTGCGCGGTTGCCTCCCGGGGCTCCGGGGTCACCTCCGGATCGGGTCCCGTTCGGCGGCTGATCGCGGAGATGAGCGGTCCCGTCGCCATGGTGGTTATCAAGGCCATCAGGACCAGGATGGTAAAGAGCCTCTCGGTGATGATGCCGGCGGTGAGACCAACGTTGAGCGCGATCAGCTCGGTCAGTCCCCTGGTATTCACCAGCGCCGCGATCATCGCGGACTGCCTTGGGTCCAGCCTGCTGAGGCGGGCCGCCCCGTACGCGGGAAGTAGCTTCCCGAGCATCGCGCAGGCGACGACGACCGCCAGGATCGCCACGTCCTCGCCGTTCAGCGCGCCGATGTTCATGGTCAGCCCGGTGACGACGAAGTAGAGCGGCAGCAGCAGGCCGCCCGCCTGTTCCATGACCCGCAGCACATCGGCATCCGGGGCATCGTCGCGGCTGGGCATCGTCAGGCCCGCGAGAAACGCGCCGAACACGGGGTGCAGGCCCAGTGAGGCGGTCACCCAGGCGCTCCCGACCGCCAGCACCAGGGCAAGGGGCACCTGGTTGGACAGCAAGGCTCCGGGCCGCCGGATCCACCACCGAAGCGCGGGCCGGACCACCAGCAACATCACGAGCACGAAGCCGGCCAGGAGCAGCACCGTCACGCCCCAGGGACGGCTCCCCGCCTCACTGGTTCCGATGAGCGCTACCGCCAGCACGAGCCACGCTGTCACGTCCATGATTCCGGCCGCGGCGGTCGCGATCGTGCCAACCGTGGTGCCGGCCAGCCCGCGTTCTCTGACGATCGACGCGAGCACCGGAAGCGCGGTGACCGATACGGCCACTCCCATGAAGAGCACGAAGGAGCGGCTACCGGTATGCGTTTCGCCGATGGACGTGAAGACGTGACGCCCGAACACCGCGACGCCCATGCCGAGCGCGAGGGGAACCAGCAAGGCACTCGCCGCCACCAGCGGTGCCGCCCGACCACGGCCGCGCAGCGGCCTGAAATCGATCTCATAACCCACGGTGAACATGAAGATGACAATGTCGACCTGCGCGTTGACCGATAGGTACGGGTCGGCCGCGTGCGTGAATAGACGGCTGGTCAAATGCCCTGGCAATCGTCCGAGCAGGCTCGGACCCAGCAGAATGCCAGCGACTATCTGGCCGACGACGGCGGGCTGACCGCACCGGCGGGCAAGCGCGCCGAGTAGCGAGGATGCCGCGATGACAATCGCAACGTCACCTATAACATCAGCAGTCAGGACATCTAGGTTCATGCTCTTCCTCCACGCCTGTCACACACTCGCCACTGAAACGCATAGCAGTACGATGCCAGCTGGACACCGTGTTCAACCGGCATGATCCCGCAGTTGAACAAAGACCGCGACAGATGATTACTGTCTTCTTGTATGCCACAATGTGGTGACTAATTCCGAAGCTTAATTCTAAGCCGCCGGTGAATGGCGCTGGTTACCAACCGGAGTTAAGGATAGCCAATGAATAATGATGGCGTTCAGGAAACCGATGTTGTCGTCGTGGGTGGCGGGCCAGGTGGATCGACGCTCGCGACACTGGTCGCGATGCGCGGGCACCGCGTCGTTCTGCTGGAAAAAGAGAAGTTCCCGCGGTACCAGATCGGCGAGTCCCTGCTCCCGTCCACCGTCCATGGAATCTGCCGTCTCACCGGCGTCGCGGACGAACTGGCCAAGGCCGGATTCACCAAGAAGCGCGGCGGGACAATGCGGTGGGGAGCCAGGCCCGAGCCATGGGTGTTCGCGTTCTCGATATCACCGAAGATAACCGGCGAGACGTCTCATGCGTACCAAGTGGAGCGCAGCAAGTTCGACCAGATCCTGCTCGACCACGCGCGCCACACCGGCGTCGACGTCCGCGAACAGCACGCCGTCACTAACGTGATCGAGGACGAGGGCCGGATCCGCGGTGTGTCCTACGTCGACGAGGCCGGCAACTCGGGCACCATACGCGCGAAGTATGTCGTGGACGCCTCCGGCAATATGAGCCGGATCTACCAGCAGGCCGGAGCGACCCGGCAATACTCGGAGTTCTTCCGCAGCCTCGCCCTCTTCGGTTACTTCGAAGGCGGCAAGCGCCAGCCAGAACCGAACTCGGGCAACATCCTCTGCTGCGCCTTCGAGAGCGGCTGGTTCTGGTACATACCGCTCAGTCCTACGCTCACCAGCGTCGGAGCGGTCGTGCGGCACGACCTTGCCAGCAAGATCCAGGGTGATCCTGAAGAATCCCTTACCGCCCTCATCGCCGAATGCCCGATGATCAGCGATTACCTCCGTGACGCGAGGCGCATTACGGAAGGGCAATACGGGGAACTCCGTGTGCGGAAGGATTACTCGTACGCGAACACGAAATTCTGGCGGCCTGGTATGGCACTAGTCGGCGACTCCGCGTGTTTCGTGGACCCCATCTTCTCCTCCGGCGTCCACCTTGCCACCTACGGCGCCCTGCTGGCTGCCCGCTCCATCAACAGTGTCCTCGCGCAGGAAGTCGACGAGGAGACCGCCTTCGGCGAATTCGAGCAGCGATATCGCCGGGAGTACGGCGTGTTCTACGAGTTCCTGGTGTCGTTCTACGACATGCATGTCGATGAGGACTCGTACTTCTGGTCCGCCAAGAAGGTAACCGATAGCACTAGTTCGGATCTGGAATCCTTCGTCACCCTCGTCGGCGGAGTCTCCTCCAGTGAGGAAGCACTCGCGCAGCAGTACAAGAGCCGATCCAGCGAGTTCGCCAGGGCGGTGGACGAGGTCATCGCGAACAAGGAACAGAGCATGGTGCCCCTGATGAAGTCCGCCGTTGTCAAGCAAGCGATGCAAGAAGGGGCTAAGGAACAGGCACGCATCATGCTTGGCGAGGAACTCGGACCGGACAGCCCGCTCATCAAGGGCGGCCTTGTCGCCTCTCCAGACGGCTTGAGCTGGTCACTCTCTGCTTGAGCTGGTCGCTCTGACCGGAAAAGCCCCTCCCCCAGCCGATGCGCGGCGGCGGAGCGTTGCTGGTGGGTGCTGTACTACCAAGAAAAGCCTGCCTCGTCCTGGGGGGCGGTCGCGGTGGCGTGAGAGTCGGGTGGCTGCGGGTCGTAGGCGGCTGGGGCCGGCTGCCGCGCCCGGCCGCTCCGGGTCGGATGCTGCTGGTGGTACTGGTGGTGCCCATGAGCACGGTAAAGCCGCCGCCCTGGGCGTGCCGTTGCTGGGCGGTGCGGCACTGCCCGCATTCTTTGCTGGTCAACGTCGCACCGCCCAGAATCGGTCGGCTGCCGCGCACCGGCTGCGGAAGGACTTTCGGGCCAGAACCTGGGTAATGCAGCACCCACCAGGAACGGGACACCAGCGAGGAGACCACACCAGCAGCATCTGAACCGTTAGCACCTCGTCGGCGCGGTTACGACACTCCGCACAGCTCGGCGATCTGGTCCACGGTATCTTCCGTGATGAACTTCCTGCTCAACCGCAGCTTTGGCTCGGCCAGGGTAAGCGAATATTCCCTGGCGAGCCTGCGGCGCCCCCCGCCGGTTATGTTGAGCAAAACGGCGGCTTCTCGCTCAACCCGGCCCTGGGCAACCGCATCCTGGAGGCACGCGACCGCTACTCCAGCGGCGGGCTCTATATCTATCCCCTCCAGTTTCAAGAACGTATCGGCGGCGACCTGAGCCGCAAGGTTATCGGTCCCCAGTACGTCACCGCGGCTTTCCGTGAGTGAATCGTGAACTCCACCGCGGATGGCGTACGGCGGCATCCAATTCGTCAGCTCATCCGCGTAGACCTCCTTGATGGCCTTTCGATACTTATCGGTCGGCCCTTGCGGCGCGTGACGCTCCGTTCTCCAGGCATCGAAGATCGGAGTAAAGGGAAGATTCTGGCACAGCATCAACCTTGGAAGATCCACGTCGCCCGTCGCATCCCGGATCCGCTTAGCTGCCTCAAGAACAGCGATCGCCCCGGTCCCGCTGCCAACGGCCTGAAAGTAATACGATGGCATTTTCTGCATCTGCTCGTATGCCGACAGGAGGACCGTTCCGAGGCCATCCCTCCGCCCTACGTTCTTCACTCCGCCCTCTGGTATGAAAGCGGGTTTATGAGAGACCGCGGCGGCCAACTCTATGGCATCGGGATAGTCACCGTCATCGATGATTATAAGGTTGACGCACGGATGGATCGGATCCACAAACCGGAATCGCTGGAGACCTCTTTCCGGAATGATTATCAGACACGGGACCTGCCAGCGTGAGCATGCCCGCGCGAACGCCGCGCCAGTATTGCCCGACGATGCGACCGTCAGGATAAGCCCTGACTTAGGCAGCCGGCCGAGTACCGTAGCTGCCTCCAGTTCTTTGAAGGTCGCCGTCTCAAGTGTGGCATCACGGTCGGGCCAGAAGCCGTTGAAGGCTATCCACAGGTTCGACAAGCCCAGCGCGCCAGCGAGCCCGGTACTCTGATATACAACGCTGCGCCCGCCGCCCTGTTGCGTACCTATGACAGGCAGCCAGCGCTCGTACCTGAATATTCCTTCCCGGTCAGTAACGGGATTGAAGTCGCCATCGACATACCGTGTGCGCAGAAGTGCGGCCTCATGGTCGGCTGAGCAGTCCAGGATAAGCCCGTCATCGTTATATCCCTTTCCGCAGCAACAGCAGATAAGAGAATAGTGACGTCCTGGAGGCTTACGCGCGTTATCCATGGAATTGAATTTATCTTTACTCTTTCAGCCATGCCAGGCCTCGGACAGGACCGGCCGTGCGCGACAGTTCACCGCGCACGGCCGGGATTTCGTCCTGTGCTTGATTCAGGAACGCCGTCGCAGCGCGCGATCGCAAGCCGCGAGATGAACGCCAAGCGCATCCTCGTAACTGGACGTCAGCGCCTCGGCCATGAGCTGACGTCTGACAGCCAATTCGGTGCCTCGCGCCGCGGCCCACGCTTCCATCGCCTTCTCGATCGCGATCGTCGCGTCCTCTGTCGATTCATCGATGAGCCCGATTTCCTGCGCCTCGGCAGCCTCGATAGGCGTGCCGAACAGCACGGCCCGACGGGCAAGTGCGCTGCCCGCCGCCTGCCTGGTGAGCCGGTACAACGCCATACCCGGCCAGGTCGCCCCGGCCACGACGGGCACGATCAGCTTCGCATTCGCCGACATGATGCGGTAATCGGAAGCCAGCAGCGCGTCGAGGGCAGGCCCGCCGCAGTTCTCCTCGGCGACGGCGATCGTGACCGCGGGAACGCGTTCAAGCCGCCGCAGTCCACGCTCCCACTTGCTCACCAAGGACACCGACAGTTCATCTGCCCAGTGGGGGCCTGGCACACCCGACACCCTGACAATCACGAAGGTGTGCCCCGTGCCGTCCTCGGCGGCGTCGCACACTGCTCCCAGCTCCGCTATCGAATCCGCCGACAGGGGACGGCCGCCATCCACCTGGAGGACCAGATCGCTGCCAGCGACCCCGGTAACCATTGGATCAGCGCCGTCTCGATGGTCGAGCCGGGACCCATGGTCATCAGAACGCCGTACTCGCCTGGCGTGGTCACGCTCTCGCGCAGCAACCGCTCGTATGAGAAAAGGAATGATCCGCTCGACAGATTGCCGTAATCGCGTAGCACACCAGTGGTGTGACGCACGTCGTAGCGGGTCAGGCCTAGGTTCACCCGGACCGCGTCGATCACCTTCTTGCCGCCGGAGTGGACCAGCCAGTGGCTGATATCACCGCGGCGCAGCCCGGTTCCGGCCAGCAGCCGGTCGATAACCAGTTCCGCATGCGCGCCAACCACATACGGGATGTCCGGATCAAGGAAGAAGCTGAATTTGCCCTGTGCGCTATCCCAGTCATAGCGCATAGCACCGACGGCGTCCGTGATGATGTGGCTGGCGAACGTCAGTATCCGCGGTCTCCCGGCTCCGGCGGGCAGGTCCTCCCCGATGAGCGCGATGGCGGCCGCGCCATCGCCGAAGAGGCTGTTGACTACGGCGGTCCGCATGGTCGAGTCGAACGCGTAGGCCGCGGAGCACGCTTCCGCGCAGACCAGGATCGCGACTTGCTCAGGGTGTGCCGCCGACCATGCGGACGTCACGCCGAGTGCGTTGAGACCGGCGTTGCAGCCCATGCCCACGACATCTACCCTGCTACATCCCGGCGCGATTCCCATCTCGCGAATGAGCAGAGCGGTTAGGCCGGGAGTGAGGAAACCGGTGGAGGTCACGCAGCACAGGTGACCAATGTCATCGACGGTGGCCCCGGCGCTCTTCAGGCAGGCGTCGATGGCGCGCGCCCCCATGTCGACCGCGAGCGACTTGTGCTTGCCGAGAAGGTCCCCCTGGGCTTCGATGGCCCGGGTTCCGTCATCCAGCTGGGGGGGAAGCGAGAGGTAGCGCCGTTGGATGGCGCTGTTGAGAAAAACCGAGCAAACCTTGGGGTCCGTGATGCGGAAAGCATCGAGTATTTCCTGCTGTGAGTACGACTCCCCGGACACCGCCGTTCCTACGCCGACGATCCGCGGGGTACGTAGTTCCGTGCTGGTGGTCATCGGTACGTCCACCCCCACCGGCGGGGCTTGCTGCGGACAGACGGAGTCGCTGTGATCACCTTGGTTACCTTTCTCTAGAGTTGCCGGCTGGCCTCTGCTTCGATGAAGCGGCCCAGCCGGGTAATTCCCTCGGTTATGTCTTCCTCCGTCAGGTAGCTGACGGACAGCCGGATGCTGCGGTCCCCGCCGCCATGCGGGTAGAAGTACGACATTGGCGTCCAGATGACTCCGAAGTCCTCCGCCGAGCGGGTCAGAGCCGCGTTGTCAGCCAGGAACGGCACGCGCATCGTGAGGAAGAATCCGCCGTCCGGCTCATTCCAGCGGACACCCAGAGTCGCACGCCGCTGCGCGGGAAAGTACTGGTCCAGCTGTCGAAGGGTGGCCCTCATGGCGTTCGCGTAGTAGTCAGCTGCCTCCACGTTGAGCTCCGAGAGCCGTCCCTGGCAGGCAAGCAGCAGCCCCGCTATCACGGCCTGGCTCACCGCCGGGGTATTCACGGTCACCATGCTCTTGATCTTGGACAGTTCGTCGGCCAGCAGGCTGGTATGTCCCGCCGCGTCGGTGACGGGCTGGTCAGCGACCGCGAATCCCACCCTGGCGCCAGGGAAAGCTGACTTGGAGAAGGAACCCAGGTGAATGACCCGGCGCTGACGATCAAGCGACTTCAGCGTCGGGAGGTGAGGGGCGGGACTGACCATCCGGTACGGGCTGTCCTCCACGATCAGGATGTCGTGCCGGGCGGCCAGCTCAAGTAGCTGACGGCGGGTCTGAACCGCCATGGTCGTCCCCGTCGGATTGGAATGGTCAGGCACCACGTAGAACGCCCGCGGCCGGCGGCCGCGGGCTAGCTCGGCCCGGATGGCCGCGTCCAGGTCGGCGCAGCTGAATCCGTCCTCGCGTTCTTCCACCTCGGTCACATCGATGTCCAGCAGTTTCGCCGCGCCGGTAATCCCCACGTAGCAGGGGCTGGAGACCAGGAACACGTCCTCGGGGCCGGCGATCAGCGCGCGCAGGACCAGGAGCATGGCCTCCTGACAGCCCACGGTGATCACGATGGATTCGGCCGGCACCTGGACGTTCTCGTCGTCGCGCAGCGAGTCGGCGATAAGTTCTCGTATCTGTCCGGCCGTCGGGCCGTACTGGAAGATCGCACTGCGGATCTGCTCGGGCGAGCTCCCGGCTGCCGCTAGGTGATCGAGGTAGGTCCGGATGTGCGCGAAGATCTGCTCGACGTCGAAGAAGCCGTCGTACGGGCGGCCGGGGGCGAATGAGATGGCCTCCGGGTAACGAAAGGTGACCTCGTTGAGGAAGTTCATCGTGTCCAAGACAGGATCGGACACGCTGGCGTGCAGATCTTCCTGCCGGAGGCTAGCCGCCATGGCCGATTCAGCGAGAGCGTCGGTAGTCATCCAGGGACCAACCCATCACGCTCCACGGCTTCGTAGAGAGCCTTGATGTTCGCAACACCGAACCCACGAGCCCCTCGGCGCTGCACAAGTTCGTAGAACATGGTGTTCCGCTTGTAAGGGGATCGCGTGAACAACTGCAGAAGATAACCCCATTCATCGCGGTCGGCGAGCACATTCGTCGCGCGCAAGCCCGATATCTCTTCACGGATGGCGGGCAGCCGTTCGGCGAGCATGTCGTAGTACGAACGCGGCGTGGTCAAGAACTCGATTCCGCGGTCGCCATAGTCACGAACGGCGGACACGATGTCATCGACAAGGAATGCGAGGTGCTGTACACCCTGTCCGCCATACCGGGATAGAAATCCTTCGAGCTGCCCTGGCTTCTTTTTTGGGTCCTGCTGGAGAATGGTGTACGTAATACCACCGGACGGGCTACGGACAACAATCGAGTCCAGTCCCTGCTCGCCGATATCGACATACTCACCGGAATACCGGGGAAGCCCGAAGGCATTCGTGTAGAAATCAGCGGCGTCAGCCAGTGTGTCGCCTTCGACACAGACCGCGACGTGATCCAGCAGCCGGATATGCCCCACGGGCCATACCTGGGTACCGGGGAGGCGCACCCAGGTACGGTCAGCAGGAGCGCGGCTATCCGCCGAGCGAGCGACCAGTGAGTGACACGTACCGAAGAGCCCAGAAACGACGTGCGCCCCCGGCGCCGACACGACCACCGACGCTCCTGCCGCCACCGCCCGGTCTCGCGCCGCGATGACATCGTCACATGCGAAGGCGATGTCGGCCACGCCGTCCCCGTGCGCCTCGAGGAACTCCTCGGTCCCCCGGCCGACCGTCACAACGAGCTGGACACTTCCCTGCCGCAGCAACCACGAATGACTGCCGTCACCGACGGATTCCGCTACGCGAGCGAAGCCGAAGGACGATGCGAAGTATTCGACAACGGCTCCCCCGTCACTGGCGTAGATCTCTACGTATTCGATATCCTGGGCAGCCACCGGAAATTCTCCACTCACGGGCGCGACAACGGACCGGTTATTTCTTGCTGAGCTGCTCCTTCTTCTTTGTTGTCTTCGATCCGTTTTTTGCCGGAGTGCCGTTTCCTGAAGTGCCGTTCTGCCGCGCGGCGGCGTCGGCTTCCATCTCCTTGATCAGGCTCTTCGGACGCATATCGGTCCAGTTCTTCTCAATAAAGTCAAGACACGCCTGGCGCTTGTCTTCTCCGAAGATGGTCTCCCAACCATCGGGAACGTCAGCGAAGACAGGCCAAAGCGAGTGCTGGCCTTCATCGTTGATAAGAACGAAGTAGTTGGCATCCTCGTCTTCGAACGGATTTGTTGCCACCGAGCATTCCTTTCGGGTTGCCTACGGCTCACGGCCGGGATTGCTACCGCGATCATATCTTCTGCAGTGGAACTACATAACGGCGTTCAACCCGGGAAATGCATCAGTTGAACGATCCATATATTGATTCACTGCTTATCGAGAAATTCAACTATAGCGGCGTTGACCTCATCTGGGTGTTCCAGGTATCCGAGGTGCCCGCAGGATCCGATCTCTACATAGTCACAGTCGGGGATGGCTTCGGCCGCCTCCGCGCACAGGTGCGGCGGACACATGAGGTCATCAGAAAAGGCGATGACACGGCATGGCACCGGGACGGCCCGCAGGGCCGCCCGGTGGTCGGCCGTCAGGTCGATCGCATCCTGCCCGCTGGCCGCCTCTCTCCGGGCGGCGGACATCTGGTAAATGTCCAGCCACATCGAAACGGAGGCGTCGTCCTTCAGCGTCGTCGGAGAGAACATCTGAAGCACCGATATCGGCGCATCGTAGGCGGGTGGTGTGTGGATCCCGCTTCGGTGCAGAGCGCTCTCGCCAACGTGCAGCGCAAGACGGAACGCGTCGCTTCGCGCTCGCATGGCCATCAGCACGCAGCATGTCACCAGGTCCGGCCTGCTGACTGACAGTTCGGTGGCGACGAACGCTCCCAGCGAGGTACCGACCAGCCGGCACGGCGCGATGTCGAGTGCTTCGATCAGCCCCACGGTGTCGGCCACCAGGTCGGCCAGCGAGTAATCCCCAGGCGGTACGTCTGATGGTGGCATGCCCCTGTTATCGAAGGTGATCGCCTCGTATCCGGCCTTGGTCAGGGCTGGCACCTGATATGTCGTCCAGACATTTCCGCCGGCCGCCTGCCCCATGATCATGAGCACCGGCTCCCCACGGCCTGAACGCTCATATGCCAAATGGATCCCGTTGATCGACGCAAATGGCATGCGAGAACAACCTCCCGGCATTCGCCTGCCGCCGACCGCGTTGCGCGGACCGGTCGGATCGCCTATTTTTCCTTCGGGCGCGTTCAACTGCGGGGCCGCGCCGGTCGAACAGCACCTCAGTGATAGCTCATCACACTGCATCCGGTGGCGCGAGACGAGCCGCGGGG
>JBEKHI010000037.1:0-32662 GCA_050012355.1 Streptosporangiaceae bacterium
GCGGTACTCGACGAGGCGGACGCCGCGCAGTTCGCGTTCCCGGTCGCCGCGCTCGAGAACCACGCGGGCAAGTATGTCGAGCCAACGGCGGCGTCGATGCGCGCGGCCCTGAACGACATGACGGTCAACTCCGACGGGATCACCGAGTCGTTCAACCAGGGCAGCGACGACCCCAGCGCGTACCCGCTGACGATGATCATCTACGCGGTGGTGCCGACCGGCGGGATCTCGCAGACCAAGGCGGCCAAGATCGCGCAGTTCCTCGATTACGTGGCCGACGAGGGCCAGCAGCCCGGCACCGCGGCCGGCGATCTCGCCAGCGGCTACCTCCCGCTCACCGCCAAACTTCGCGCGCAGACGCTGAAAGCGGCGCAGGAGGTTCTCGACCAGACAGGCAATACTTCGACCAAAACGGCGAGTTCCAGTCCCTCGGCCTCACCCGCCGCCTCCCGGTCGACGACACCGGCCGCCGCTCCGTCCCCGGCGAGCACGCCATCCGCGCAGCAGATCGCGGTCGCGTTCAACCGGCCGGACACCGCGGGCCTGTCCTGGGTGGTGCTCGCGGTGCTGATCGGCGGGCTCGTGTTCGGCGTCGGCGGCCCGGCCACGCTGATCTACGCCAGTCCGGGCGCGCGCTCCGCCATCCGGGGCGCTATCCGCCGTGTTCGTCACCCGCGCATCCCACTGATTAAGAGGAATAAGTCATGAAGTTTCCCGTGGTTGGCGTCACCGCGCGCTTGATCATCGTCCTCGTCGTGGTGGCGGTTGTGTCACGGGCCGCACCGGCACTTGCCGGGGGCTACACGACGATCTCGGGGTCGGGCTCTTCCTGGGCGTCGGTCGCGCTTGACCAGTGGGCGGAGGACGTCCAGTCGGACGGGCTCACGGTGAACTTCAACCCGGACGGCTCGGCAGCGGGCCGCACCGACTACATGCAGGGCAGCCAGGTCGACTTCGCGGCGTCGGACCCGCCGTTCCGCGACGGCGAGGACGAACTGGCGGGCACCGGCGCTGAGGACCCGTCCTACGGGTACTCCTACGTTCCTGACGTGGGCGGCGGTACCGCCTTCATGTACCACATCACGCTACGCGGGCAACTGGTGACCAACCTGCGGTTGTCCGGGAAGACGCTGATGGAGATCTTTACCGGACAGATCACCAACTGGGATAACCCGGCCATCACCCAGGACTACGGCGAGCAGCTGCCAAACGAACCGATCATCCCGGTGATCAGGTCCGACGGGTCCGGCGCGACGTACTTTTTCACCCGGTGGATGGCGCACGAGTTCCCTTCGCAGTGGAACGCGTTCTGCGAACAGGTGAAACCCGGCATCAAGCTGCCGTGCCCGCAGACCGAGTTCTATCCGCAATTCGGCGACGCGCGGGCTGAGAACGGGTCCAACAACGTCTCCACTTACATCACGTCGTCCTATGGCGAGGGCGCGATCGGGTACGACGAGTACGCCTACGCGCTGAACGCGCACTGGCCGGTCGTGGCGATGGAGAACGCCGCCGGGTACGACGTGCTGCCCAGCGCGTCGAACGTGGCGGTCGCGCTTACCCAAGCACAGATCAACGAGGACCCCAACAGCATCAACTACCTGCAGCAGGACCTGGACAACGTTTACACGTACACGGACCCGCGCAGCTATCCGCTGTCCAGCTACAGCTACCTGATCGTGCCGAAGAAGGGCACGAACATCCCGCCAGTCTTCAGCGACGCGGTAGGTAAATCGTTGTCTACCTTCATCAACTACTACCTATGCGCGGGACAGCAGCAAGCGGGCGCCCTCGGGTACTCGCCGTTGCCGATCAACCTGGTCACCGGAGCGGCTCATCAAGTGAACCTGATACCGGGAACGGTCGGCTCGAACATCAGCACCTCGAGTTACAGCCAGTGCGACAACCCGACGTTCAACGCCGCGGGCCAGGACACGCTGCTGGATGACGCCCCTTACCCGACCGCCTGCCAGAAGGCCACCGCGCCGCTTGACTGCACGGTCAAAGACGGCCACGCCACCTCCGCCGGGGCGACCGGGGGATCCACGTCCGCCGCCAAAGCCGGCGCGACCGGCTCGGCCGCCACCGGGTCAGGCACCGACGGCACCTCGGGAACCGGCGGCAACAGCTCGATCAACGCGAACGTCACCGGCAGCGTGGTGAACCTAGGTGGCAGCGGCACCGACCGGGTGATGCTCGCCGTCCTCACCGCCGTCGGTCTCGCGCTAGCGGTCGCCGCTCCCCCGGTGGTCGCGGTCCTGCTCCGCCGCCGGAGAGCCCAATGACCCTCACCCGCCCCACCGCGGCTGCTGCTGCGGGTGCCGCGGCCCGCCCGGCCCGCGCGGCCAAGGGCAGCGATGAGTCATCGATGCCCATAGAAGGGCAGCGACGTCACAGCGATGCCCTTCGGGGTATCGGGGTAGCAGTGACGCTGCTGGCGGCGCTGATGCTGACGTTCGTGGGATACCTGTATTTCTTCTCCGGGGTGCAGGAGGCTCGTGCGCAGTCCGCTCTTTACCCGAAACTGCAGTACGAGCTCGCCCAGGGGATCGCACCGGTCGGCGCCACCACGCCCGGTAATCCGGTGGCGGTACTGAGCATCCCCGCGATCGGCCTGCACAACACGGTCGTCGTCGAGGGCACCTCGCCGGAGGACCTGACGCTCGGTCCGGGGCTGCTACGCGACACCGTGCTGCCCGGGCAGGCGGGGATCAGCGTGATCTTCGGGCGGCGCGCGACGTTCGGCGCGACGTTCGGGCGGGTGCCAGCACTGCGGGCCGGCGATCTGGTCACAGCGGTCACCAGCCAGGGGGTCGCGACGTACGAGGTGATCGGCGTGTCATCGTCGGCCAAGCCGGTGCCGTTTCGCGAATATGACAACACGTTGCTGCTGGTGACCGCGGATTCATCGCTCACCCCGTCCCATTACGTTGAGGTGGAAGCCAAGCTCCGGAGCAGCGCGCAGCAGGAGCCCGGCGGGCTGCCCGCGGTGGGGCAAAGCGAGGTCGCGCTCGGACGCGACCCGTACGCGCTGATCCCGGCGCTGGGCTGGGCTCTCTTGCTGGCAGCCACGGCTTTCGCCGGATCGTACGCCGCGGGCCGCTGGGCCCGGTGGCCCGCCTGGATCGCGACCATCCCGGTGGTGCTCGCCATCACCTGGAACCTGTTTCAAGCCCTGTCGGCACTACTGCCCAATCTGTACTGAGGATGCTGTCATGACTGAGACTGAAACCCTCACCCTCACCGCGCTTGAGGCGCGGGAAGTGTCCGCCTGGTTCGGCGCGCACAAGGTGCTCGAGCGGGTATCGCTGACGATGGAGGCAGGCACGGTTACCGCGCTGATCGGGCCGTCCGGGTGCGGCAAATCGACGTTCTTGCGGATCCTGAACCGGATGCACGAATTGACACGCAGCGCCGCCCTGGCCGGCGAGGTCCTGCTGGCGGGCGAGGACATCTACGACGCGTCGCAGCGTCCGCAGAAGGTCCGGCAGCGGATCGGCATGGTCTTCCAGAAGCCGAACCCGTTCCCCGCGATGACAATCTACGAGAACGTCATCAGCGGGCTCAAGCTGGCGGGCATGCGGGTCGCCGATAAGGACGGCCTGGTGGAGTACTGCCTGCGCCGGGCCGGGCTGTGGGACGAGGTGAGGCGACGGCTGAACACGCCCGGCGGCGCGCTGTCCGGCGGCCAGCAGCAGCGCCTGTGCATCGCCCGTTCGCTCGCGGTGGCGCCGGAGGTGCTGCTGATGGACGAACCGTGTTCGGCCCTCGACCCGACGTCGACCCGCCGGGTGGAGGAAACCATCGCGGAGATCTCCTCATCGGTGACGGTGGTGATCGTCACGCACAACATGCAGCAGGCGCAGCGCGTGTCGAAGAACTGCGCGTTCTTCCTGGCCGGCGAAGACAGCCCCGGCCACATAGTCGAATCCGGCCCGACCACCCAGCTATTCGACTCCCCAGAAGACCCCCGCACCGCCGACTACGTCCACGGCCGCTTCGGCTAGCCCCCCTCCCCGCGGCGGAGGCCGAGGGCTAGGCCGGCCGCTACCGCCGCCCACTGCTCGCCGGTGATGCTGGTCACCGCCAGCGGGCCCTCCCTGATCAGCCAGCCCACCGTGAACAGCAGCGATCCCATCCACGCGGTGTGTACCGACACCCCGACGGGGCCAAGCCGCCCCAGCACCGGCACCGCGAGCAACGTGAACGCCGCCTCGCAGCCGAACACGATCAGCGCGTACCCGATGCCGAGCGCGTCGCTGCGTCCCAGCCCGTCCACGAGCGCCGCACCACAGCTCACCACCACCGCTGCCAGGACGACAGAACGCCGCGGCCGCATCCCCTGCATCGCCGGTCCCACGACGGACAGTACCGGCGGGACGCTGGCGACCGCGACGCCGAGAACGGCGGGCTCGGCGTGCCGAGAGCCATCCACCAGCGCGATGTTGAACAGCACGAGCCCGGCACTGGCGATCCCGGCTAGCCAGAGCCATTCCGTGCCGCGGGGGCGAACCAGTTCCCGTCCGGTCAGCCGGGCATACGCGATCAGCAGCAGGCAGGCGGCCGCGTAGCGGATGGCGCCCGTCACGAACATGACATCGGGCGTCACGACACCGGACACGGCAACGCTGCCGCCGACGAGCGCCATCCCCGACGCCGGCGGCAGCACTCCGCGCCACGCCGGCACTCGCGTCCGCGGCGCTGGAGCCGCGATCACTTCCTCCGCCATGAGCGTCACGCTAACGAGCAATTGGTCCTGCGGACAGGACCAATCATGTGTGCTTATAGTGGTCCAATGCCCAGTGGCTCCGACTTCCTCTCGCTGGACCCGGCCGCCGCGTCGGTCCGCGGGCTGACCAGCTGGCTGACCACTGCCGTGGCGTCCGCGATCGCGGACGGCTCGCTCCAGCCCGGCGCTAGCCTGCCATCCACCCGGATACTCGCCCGTGACCTGGGCATCTCCCGTGGTGTCGTCACCGAGGCGTACCAGCGGCTCACCGACGCGGGCCTGATCGGCGGCAAGCCCGGCGCGGGAACCAGGGTGCTCGTCCGCGCGGGCCCGCCAGGCACCCGCACCGCCGGTCCGGCGATGACCGGGCCCACCGGAGTGCCCGCGCGGCGGGACGACGAGCCCGTCCCCGGACATGTGCCCGCGGTGGTTCCGCTCGGCTGGAGAGGAAGTGCCGAGATAGATCTGTCACCCGGCGTTCCGGATCTAGCTGGATTTCCGCGAACGGCGTGGTCGCGTGCGGAACGGGCGGTGCTGTCCACGGCGAGCGCCGCCGAGCTTGGTTACGGCGACCCGCGCGGCGCCCCGGCGCTGAGGTCGGCGCTGGCGGGGTGGCTGGCGCGGACGCGGGGCGTGCGGGCCGAGCCGGACGACATCATCGTCGTGTCCGGGGTGGCGCAGGCGCTGGCGTTGCTGGCCCAGCGGCTGCACGGCGCCGCGATCGCCGTCGAGGACCCGGGATCGCGCGGCACCCGCGACGAGCTCGCGTACTGGGGTCTCACGCCGGTCCCGGTACCAACCGATGACCAGGGAATCCGTGACGTCCCCAGTGGCATCCGGGCGGTCGCGATCACGCCCGCGCATCAGTTTCCCACCGGAGTCGTGCTGTCGCCGTCCCGCCGCCGCGCGCTGCTCGACTGGGCGTCAGCCGCTGACGGGCTGATCATCGAGGACGACTATGACGCCGAATACCGGTACGACCGCGCGCCCGTCCCCGCGCTCCAGGGGTCGGCGCCGGGGCGGGTCGCGTACGCGGGCAGCGTGTCCAAGACGCTGGCGCCGGGCATGCGGATCGGCTGGCTGATCCCGCCGCGTTCGCTGCACGCGGACCTGGTGCGGGCCAAGCATTTCAGTGATCTCGGCTGTCCGGTTCTGCCGCAGCTGGTGCTGGCACGGCTGCTCGCCGACGGGGCGCTCGAGCGGCACATCCGGCAGGTCAGGAGCCGGCTACGGGAACGCCGCGACACATTGCTGGACGCACTGCGGGATTTCCTGCCGGGCGCTCGGGTCGCGGGCGTTGCCGCCGGACTCCACCTGCTCGTCACGTTCCCGTCCGCCGCCTTCGACGACACCGAGGCCGCCGCTCGCGTCCTGCGGTCGGGCGTCCTCATCCAGCCGCTGTCCCTGCACCGCTACCGGCCGGGCCCGCCCGGTTTCGTGCTCGGGTACGCCGCCTGCACCCCCGACCGCCTCCGCGAAGGCGCCCGCCGCATCGCGGAAGCGCTGCTCGTTCCGGTGGGGTAAAGCGAGGCGGCGGGCGTTGGCCCAGCGGGATAGTTCGCGGGAGCTGGACAGCTGCAGCTTGCGCAGTACCGACGACACGTGCGACTCGACCGTCTTGATCGAGATCGTCAGCTCGCGGGCGATCTCCTTGTAGGCGTAGCCGCGAGCGATGAGCCGCAGCACCTGGCGCTCGCGGGTGGTCAGCGAATCCAGCTCGGGGTCGGGAGCGCCGCCGGTGAAGGCATCGAGCACGAAGCCGGCCAGCCGCGGCGAGAACACGGCGTCTCCGGCGGCGACCCGGGTGATCGCGGCCGCGAGCTCGCGACCGGAGATCGTCTTGGTGACGTAGCCCCTGGCCCCCGCGCGGACCACGCCGATCACGTCCTCGGCGGCGTCCGACACCGACAGCGCCAGAAACTTCGTGCCCGGGGCGGAAACCCGCCGTAGCACCTCGGTGCCGCCGCCTTCCTCCGCCTCCCCACCAGGCAAATGCACATCGAGCAAAACGACGTCGGGCGTCGTCTCCTCGATAACCGCGACGGCCGTCGAAACGTCTCCGGCCTCGCCCACCACGTCCACGGCCGTACCCAGTTCGGCGCGCACTCCGGAGCGGAACATCTGATGGTCGTCGACGATGACCACTCTGACCAGATCAGGCATGACGCATCACCTCGATCTCCACCTCGGTGCCCTCCCCCGGCGCGGTGCGGATCCTGGCCTGCCCGCCGATCCGGTCCATCCGGCCGACAATGGACTGCCGTACGCCGAGCCGGTGCTTCGGGATCTCGTCAAGCGCGAAGCCGCATCCCCGGTCCCGGACGAAGATCGACAGCCGGTCGGCCTCGGCCTCGGCGTACACCGAGATCTGCGGCGCTCCGGAGTACTTGGCAGCGTTCAGCATGGCCTCGCGAGCCGCGTTCAGCGCTGCCCGGGCCCGGTCGCCGAGTTCCAGGTCGCCGACCCGTACCACGTCGATCGGTACCCCGTAGGTGTCCTCGATCTCCCCCGCGATCTTGTCGAGCTGCGCCGACAGCAGATCGGATGCCTCCGCCGACGTGCCCGGCTGGTAGAGCCAGGCACGGAGCTCACGTTCCTGGGATCTAGCGAGCCGCTGGACCAGACGGGGGTCCTCGGCGCCGCGCTGGATCATCGTGAGCGTGTGCAGCACCGAGTCGTGAATCCTAGCCGCTAGTTCTTCGCGCTCGGTCGCCCGCGCGCGAGCCTGCCGCTCGGTGTCCAGCTCGCGGGCCATCCGCAGCAGCCACGGCGCGACGATCACCGCCACCCCAGCGATGATCACCCCGGCCGCGGCCAGCCCGGGCCGGGCGGCGCTAATCTCGTCCCGCGTCGCGAGGAAGCCGAAGAGCCCGCTCAGCACGAGAAGCACGCCGAAGATCGTGCGCAGCCCGGCGGGCTGGGACAGCGACTTGCCGGTCCTGGTGGCCATGAAACGGTGCCACAGTTCCGGGTCGGCCTGCCGCCAGATGATGATCGCTCCGATCACCGCGACCGCCAGCGGCCAGATCAGCGCGCCGGGAGTGGGCCCGGCCAGGCAGGCCAGCGCGGCGAGCGCGAGCACCAGTCCGCCGTAGAGGGCGAACGGCAGCCAGCGGGGCACGGTCCTCCCGCTGACCTGCGTATTCGCGGTCGGCCCATCCTTGCCGGTGGGCAGAGTCTTGTCGGTGAGCAGGGTCGAATCCCGGAGTGCGTTCCTGCCTGGGCGCTCCGACGCGCTTGCCTCCGGCGACATGCCAGTGTCCTGGCTCATACATTTGATCGTTACATAACGGCCGGTCTCCCGCATCAGGGATCAACCCTGACGAGAGCCTTACGTAAGACCCTGCACCAGGCCGCCGCGGCTTCGGGCGCGGCCGCCGGCCCGAACCCGCTGGCGGCCAGCTGACTTCTCCCGGGTTGGCGCACATTTCCCGTCCGCAATGCCCGGATATGCCCGGCAGCCGGTGTGCACCAACCCGGGAGAAGATGCCTCCGCACAGCGCCGCCCGCGGCAGCGGGCTACTACGGGGCCAGCGATGGCCCACCGCTGGGGCTATGCCGCCATCGATGGCCCATCGCTGGGGTCGAGGAGGCACGCACGATCTTCTCGATGCAGACGAGCATCCGGTCCGGCACTGGATAGTTGTCACCGGTGATCGCGTCCGTCAGTTCGTAGATGAACGCGTCCGCCTCAATCCCGAGAGTTCCAGATCCATATTCAGCGCAGCGGCGGAGCAGATCGGCCCCGCGTTCATGCGAGTTCTTCCCGAGGAATTCCGCCAGCCGGCCGGCGATGCCTTCCTTGACCGGCATTCCCCCGAGGCCGTCCCAGGTTCGCGTGCACTCGGCGAGCGTGAACTTGCCGAGCAGGAAGAAGGCCTCCCGTGCCTCGGTGGCGACCCAGTTCGGGTTGCCGCGGCCGACGTTCAACGTGATCGCGTCCGAGCGCTTGCGGTTCTCGTCCGCGAGCGCGATGAGCTGGTTCTTCAGCTCAAACGGGCTTAGCTCTTCGAGCTGTTTCTGCCGCGGCCGAGGGACGCTGTCACGCACATTCGGCTGATTGGTCTTGGTGCTCATGATCCCGATTCCCCCGTTATGCCAGCTGTCACGCGAGCAGCGCTGTGCACACCGGATGTACCCCTGTGAATGCTCTCCGTAACCGACCCACGACGGACCGGATGTAGTGTTCGCCACACTCGGCCCACTGAGGGCAGCGGCGGCATGACGGGCCGGCCGGCTGAGATGCCGGTGGCGGCGCGGCTTCAGCGAAGCGAACCCACCCCTCGGGTTAGCCAAGTCCGGGTGTGTTATAGTCCGCTACTTAACGGAGAGTAATCATCGTTTTTCCCAGTGTGACCGGGGTAGAACCCGGCCAGCCCACTAGAGCGGGGCGTCCGCCGCATCGCGACGGACCACACAAGGGGGACCAGAATCATGATCAACGTCAGGAAGGCTGCGGCCACGCTGTGCCTGTCCGGGTTCGTCATAGGCGGCACGGCCACCACGGCCTTTGCCGCCACGGCTTCCACCTCACAAGCCACTGTCACTTCAGAAACTACTGCCACCGTGCAGGCCACTCAGGTCGTCGGTTACTGGTGCGGCTACCAGGTTGTCCGCGCGCCGAACGGGCTGTACGTGCGCACCGGTCCCAGCCAGGGCTACCGGGTCGTAGGATCGCTGCGCGACGGCGCGTGGACCACCGGCTCCTGCGCCAAGTGGCGCGGCTGGGTTCACCTATCGAACAAGTACACCCACTGGACCGCGCCCAAGAGCGCCCGGGGCTGGTCTTACGGCTACTACCTCCAGAAGCCAGTGACCATGTCCTGGTGCGGTTACCGGGTCACCAGCGCGCCCAACGGACTCTACGTGCGCAGCGGCCCGGGCCGTGGCTACTGGGTTATCGGCAGTCTGGCCAACGGCCAGCGGACCACCGGCGCCTGCGGAACGGTGCGCGGCTGGGTTCACCTGTCGGACAAGTACAACCACTGGCACTCGCCCTGGAACGCGCGCGGCTGGTCTTACCGGCACTACCTGAGCAAGTAAGCAACGGATCAGTGGGCCCGCCACCACGGTGGCGGGCCACTACCGTCAGCGGACCACTACCTCGGTGACCGGCAACGAGGAATCGGCCGGGATGCCAAACGACGAGGGCTCGATCCCCCTGGCCACGATCTCCGAGCCGAGCGCGGCCACCATAGCGCCATTATCGGTGCACAGGCCCGGCCGGGGAACGCGGAGCCGGATACCGGCCTTCTCCGCCCGCTCGGCGGCGAGTTCCCGTAGCCGGGAATTCGCCGCGACGCCGCCGCCGATGAGCAGATCGGTGACGCCGTTGCGCTGGCAGGCCTGGATGGCCTTGCGGGTCAGCACGTCGGCGACGGCCTCCTGGAAGGAAGCGGCCACGTCGTTGACCGGGACCGGCTCACCGTTCTTCTCCCGGGTCTCCACCCAGCGCGCCACCGCGGTCTTCAGGCCGGCGAAGGAGAAATCGAGCGTGCCGTCGTGGTACTTGGCCCGCGGGAACGCGATGGCGTCGGGCGCGCCCTCGTGGGCCGCCTTGTCGATGGGCGGGCCGCCGGGGAAGGGCATGCCGAGAACGCGGGCCACCTTGTCGTAGGCCTCACCCGCCGCGTCGTCGATGGTGGACCCAAGCGAGGTGACATCGCCGGTGACGTCGGGGACCAGCAGCAGGCTGGAGTGCCCGCCGGACACCAGCAGGGCGATGCTGGGCTCGGGTAGCGGCCCGTGTTCGATCTGGTCCACCGCGATGTGCGCGGCCAGGTGGTTCACCCCGTACAGCGGCTTACCGAGCGCGTAGGCGTAGGCCTTGGCGGCCGCCAGCCCGACCAGGAGGGCGCCCGCCAGCCCGGGGCCCGCCGTGACGGCCACCGCGTCGATGCTCGCGGGCTTGACGTCCGCCTTCGCTAGCGCCCGCTCGATGGCCGGGACCATCGCTTCCAGGTGCGCACGGGACGCGACCTCCGGCACCACCCCGCCGAACCTGGCATGCTCCGCCATGCTGGAGGCGACCTCGTTCGCGAGCAGTTCGGTGCCGCGGACGATGCCGACTCCGGTCTCGTCGCAGGAGGTCTCGATGCCCAGCACTAGGGGGGCGGTCACCGCAGTTCCTTTCGCATCACGATGGCGTCGGTTCCTGACGGCTGGTAGTAGCCGCGGCGGACGCCGATTTCCTCAAATCCCCGATTCCGGTACAGCGTCCTGGCCCTGGGATTATCTTCCCGGACCTCCAGCAGCACCGAGGACCCGCCGCGCCGCGCGGCCGCGTCGATCAGGGTCCCGAGCAGCGCCGAGCCGACCCCCTGTCCCCAGCGGTCAGGCTGGACCGCGATGGTCAGCACATCCGCCGTGTTGTCGGGTGAGAACAGCATCCCGGCGTAGCCGATGAGCTGGCCGAACCCGTCCTCGGCGGCCAGGTACAGCCGGGTTCCCGGCGGCTGCCTGAACTCCTCGCGGAACATCTCCGGCGTCCAGGCGTCATCGGGGAACAGGCCGCGTTCCAGTGTCAGCACGGCCTGCAGGTCGTCACGGGCGAGCGGGCGCAGCCGGAACTCCGACGCGTTACCCACCGGGCCCTTCCGCCATGGCGCCTTCATAACCGCAGCACGCTCTTACGCGCGCCAGGCTCGCGCGCATCCGGTCGTCGCAGGTACAGCGGCTCCAACGGCAACAGCTCGGTCGCGCTGGCCGCCCCGACCGCGCCCGCCAGCCCGCCGACGATCCCAGCGGTCTCGACGGCGCTCAGCTGTTCGACGACCAGCGCGGCGAGGACGCCGGCGTCGGGGTATTCGGGGGAGATCCGGTTCGGGAAGGCGTCCGGGTAGAGCGCGGCGCCGGTGCCCGCTACCGGGAGGTCACCGGCGGGCACGTCGGCTGGTTTGCCGACGTCGGGGCCTGATTCCCGGCGCCGCCCCGAGTAGCGGGCCCAGTAGACCTCGCGGCGGCGCGCGTCGGTGGCGACCAGGTAGTCGTCGTCGCGGCCGGCAGCGGCGGCGATCGCGTCCAGCGTGCAGACGCCGTAGCCCGGAACCCCCAGGGTGCTGGCGAGCACCCGGGCGGTCACCACACCGACCCGAAGGCCCGTGTAGGGTCCTGGGCCGACACCCGCCACCACCGCCGTTATGGCCTCCTTGGTGGTTCCTGCCTGGGTGAGGACCGCGGCGATCGCCGGCGTGAGAAGCTCAGCCTGCCGGTGTGCGTCGACTGTTGTCGACGAAGCGAGCACGCGCGAGCCGTCGTGGACAGCCACGGTAACAGCGGGCGTCGCGGTATCGAAGGCGAGCAGCAACACGGAAGCTGAGCTTAACCGATCACCTTCGCGGTCGCGCCCTGCGCGACGGCCTGAGCCTGCGCCGTGAGCTCTGTTTCCGAGACCGGGCCATAGTGCTTCGTCCCGGTCGACTCCTGGAGCCCGTCGACGACCGTCGTGATCAGGACGTTCCGGTACCGGACCACCTCGGTGACCACGTACATGGCCGCATGTGCCGACTGGTACACCTGGACCGCCTGGAAAGCGTTGTTGCCGCTTACCTGGGACGTGGTGATGGTGGCATCCGGCTCGCCGCTCTTCGCTCCCGGGTCCTGCTTGGCCGTCTGGGCTTCCTCGAACGCGTCGATCGCGGCGAACGTGGCGCTGCCGTCGCCGCTGGCCAGACCGCTCGGCGAGTAGGCCTGCACGTCGACCTCAAGAACCCGGTAGGTGGGCGGGTTGTCCAGGGTCCAGGTGCACTGGCTCTGCAGCCCGCTGTTGAGCGGCGGCGCCGCCGACTTGAGCTGGCCGGGCATGTACTGCGACATGGTGGCCGAGGACACCGCGTCACACGCGTTCGGTACCTGCTGGAGTTCACCGGGCAGGAACGTGGTGATCAGGTCGTTAGAGACCACATTGGCCGGGCCGGTGTTCCCGCTGAAGGCCAGGTACCCGCCGACGGCGCCAGCGACCACCACCACGGCCGCGCCGATCGTGATCAGCCGCCGCTTCTTGCGCCGCGCCGCGGACTGGTCGCCCCGGGAGGGCGGGCTGCCTTCCGGGCCGAGTCCAGCCCAGGCTGGCACCTCTTCTTCGTCCACCGCCTGGCGCCCCCCTCGGGGCGCGGGCTGCGGGCGCTCCGGGGGCTGCTCGGCGTAGCCCGGCCCCTGGCTCGCCGGTCTGGCGGTATAGCCAGTTCCCCGGCGGTCGCCGCTGGCAGGCGTAAACGACGGCTGCTCGGACGGCTGCCGGTAGCCGTCGTCATATGGTGACCGTCGTGGCGGCTGAGTCACACGTGCCTCCGGGGTTGGGCAGGGCGGGAAGGGACGCTAGGAGCGCGAAACGCGCCGGACTGCGTACAAACCGGAGCTGTACAGGCCGAACTATAGACGATCTTCTCCGCCTTCGTGGGCGATCGATGTTGCTGGCAGCAGCGAGAGAGTCACGGGGAAAAGGCCGCCCAGCGATCACCGACGGGGGTGAACCGTACTTCGCGCGGGGAGTCGGGGGTGATGGCGATGTCTAGGTGATCGTCGGCTAGGCCCTCGGCGAGATCGGTGCCCCATTCAATGACGGTGACGCTGGTGTCGAGGTCGAAGTCCAGGTCATCGAGTTCGGCGAAGCCGTTGAGCCGGTAGGCGTCGGCGTGGATCAGCGCCGGGCCCCCGGACAGCGACGGGTGAACCCGCGCGATGACGAACGTCGGGGACGTGACCGGCCCACGCACGCCGAGGCCCTCGGCGATGCCCTGGACCAGCGTGGTCTTGCCCGCGCCGAGCGGGCCCGACAGAATCAGCAAGTCCCCGGCCAGCAACTGGCCGCCGAGCCGCTTGCCGAGCTCCCGCATTTCTTCGGCTGTCTCAACCGTGATCATCCGTACACCTTCGGTACCCGTCGTCCGAGCCCGGTGGCGATCTCGTACGAGATCGTGCCGAGCCGTTCGCCCCATTCTTGCGCGGTCGGCTCGCCGTCGTCTCCGGGGCCGAAGAGCACGACCTCATCCCCCGTCTGCACCGGTTCGTCGCCGAAGTCGATGACGAACTGGTCCATGCACACCGTCCCGGCTATCTTCCAGCGTTTTCCCCGCGCCCAGACCAGCGGCTGGCCGATCGCCGTCCGCGGCACACCGTCCGCGTACCCGAGCGGCACCAGCCCGAGGGTGGTCTCGGCCGGCGTTACATACCGATGGTTATACGAAACGCCGCTTCCGGCGGGCACCCGTTTCACCTGAATGAGCCGCGCGGTGAGCGTCATCGCGGGCCGGAGCCAGCCGGGAGCGCCACCGGGCAACGTGGACAGCCCGTAGACACCGCCGCCGAACCGGACGAGATCGAACCGGGACTCCGGCACCGTGATCCCGGCGGCGGTGTTCGCCAGGTGCCGGGTGACGGTCCGGTCGGTTCCGAGGTCATAGGCTGCCTCGCTCGCTTCCTCGAACGCGGCGAGCTGAGCCCCGATGGACGGGTTACCCGGGTCGTCGGACGAGGCGAAGTGCGACCACAGGGCGGCGATCTCCAGGTGCTCACTGGCCAGCGCCGTCTTCACCAGGGCCGGCCATTCCGACGGCGCCGCCCCGCCGCGGCTCATGCCGGTATCCACCTTGAGGTGGACGCGGACCGTGCTCCCCAGGCGTCCGGCGGCGCTGGCGAGCGCGGTGACCATCGCGGGCGTGCCAGCGGACAGTTCCACGTCCGACGCGATGGCTTCCTCGTGCGGGTCGGTGGGCAGCGACATCAGGCACAGCAGCGGGGCGGTGATGCCCGCGGCCCGCAGTTCCAGGGCCTCGGCGACATGCACCACGGCCAGCCAGTCGGCACCGCCGTCGAGGGCCGCGCGGGCGGCGGCGACCGCCCCGTGGCCGTAACCGTCCGCCTTCACCACCGCCATCACGCCGGCCGGGGCGACGCGCTCACGGAGCGTCGCCACGTTGCCCGCGATCACCCCGAGGTCAACTCGTGCCTCCGCATGCCTGTCCACGCGCTCCATTCTGCCAGCGGGCGCCGACCATCCTGGTGGGTGCTGCATTGCCCCCGCATTCTTTGGTGGGTAGTGCTGCACTCACCAGGATTAGGCTGTAAGCACGCGGTGGGCATCGGGGAGCGCCCGGACCAGGTCTGAGGCGCCGATCGGGGCTGCGGCGAGCGGCCCTCCGGCGAGCGACCCATCGTCGGAGGGTCCCCCGCCAGTGCCATAGGCAGCGATCCTGGCCGCCAGGCCGTGCAGGTAGGCAGCGGCGATGGCCGCCTGCGGCGGCAGCAGGCCCTGAGCGAGCAGCGATCCCGCCAGGCCGGACAGGACATCGCCGGTGCCGGCGGTCGCCAGCCACGAGGTCCCGGTCGGGTTCACCAGCACCGGGTCGACCTCATCGGGCGGCGCGATCACCGTCGTCGAGCCCTTGAGCAGCACGCACGCGCCGAACCTGGTGGCCGCCTCGCGGGCGAACTCCAGCCGCCGCTCAGCCACGTCCGACGCGGACGCGCCCAGCAGCCTGGCGAGTTCCCCGGCGTGCGGGGTGAGCAGCGTCGGCGCGGGCCGTGGCAGCAGGTCCGGCTGCTTGGCCAGCAGGCCAAGCCCGTCGGCGTCGATCAGCAACGGCAGGCTAGTGGCGACGACCGCGGAGAGCCGCTTCATGGCGTCCGGCGTCACGCCCATGCCGGGCCCGGCCGCCCAGGCCTGGACCCGGCCCACCCCGTCGGGGAAGTCCTCGATCGGCAGTTCAGCGATGACGATCTCGGGCCAGAGGTCCCGCACGGGTGCGGCGGCCCGCGGCGCGGTGACCAGCCGGACCATGCCCGCGCCGCCGCGGACCGCGCCGCCGGTGGCCAGCAGGGCCGCACCGGTGAAGCGCTCGCTGCCCGCTAGCAGCCCGAGCACGCCACGACGGTACTTGTCAGACTCGGCCGTCGGGACGGGCAGCATGGCGGCGATGTCGGCGGCGCTCGGGGATACCGCGTACGGCGGGTCAAGCAGGTACGGGCCGAGCCCGATGTCCACCAGTTCGACGACGCCCGCGAACGAGGCGCCAGGATCGACGAACAACCCGGGCTTGTGGGTGCCGAACGTGACCGTCACATCGGCGTGCACCGCGGGCCCGTCGACCGTTCCGGTGTCGGGGTCGATGCCGCTTGGCAGGTCGACCGCCACCGTCAGCCCGGCCGACTGCCTGGCCAGCGCGGCGAGTGTCGCGTAAGGCTCGCGCAGGCCGCCCTTGCCGCCGATGCCGAGCATCCCGTCGATGATCAGCGCGGCCCGGCCGATCACTCGCCTGACGTGATGGTCGTCTGTGACCTCGATCACCCGGCCGCCGGCCGCACGCAGCGCCGCCGCGCCCGCCTCGTGCAGCCGGGAACCGGCCGCGATGGCGGTGACCGCCGCGCCGCGTCTGGCGAGCAGGGCACCCGCGAAGAGCGCGTCGCCACCGTTGTCGCCACTGCCCGCCAGCACGACCACAGGAGCGCCGTAGACGCGGTGGAGCAGGCTCGCGCAGACGGCGGCTAGGCCCGCGGCCGCGCGCTGCATAAGGGTCCCCTCAGGGACCAGTGACATAAGCTCACGTTCCGCCGCGCGGACCTTGCCGACCTGGTATGCCTCTCGCATGGAAGCGGTTATACCCCGCTCAGCCCATGGCGGCGCGCACCGCGTCGGCTAGTTCGGCCGCTACCCGCTCGGCCTGACCCTCGTCGGCGGCCTCGACCATGACCCTGATCGCTGGCTCCGTGCCGCTTGGCCGCAGCAGCACCCGGCCGGTGTCGCTGAGCTCGTCCTCGGCGACGGTGACAGCGGCGGCCAGTTCCGGAGCGGCCATGGCCCGGGACTTGTCGCCACGGACATTGACCAGGACCTGCGGGTACTTGGTCATCATCTTCGCGGCCGTCGCCATCGGCACGCCGCGCCGGTTAACCGCGGCCAGCAGGTGCAGCCCGGTGAGCAGGCCATCGCCGGTGGTCGCGTGCCGCATCTGGATGATGTGCCCGGACTGTTCGCCGCCGAGCACGTACCCGCCGTCCCGCATAGCCGCGTAGACATGCTTGTCGCCGACCGGGGTCTCCACCACGCCGATGCCGGACTCGCGCATCGCCATCCGGAACCCGAGGTTGGACATGACGGTCACGACGACGGTGTCGAAGTCGAGCTGACCCGCGTCCTTCAAGTCGGTGGCCAGCAGCGTGAGGATCTGGTCGCCGTCCATCGGGTTGCCGTCGGCGTCCACCGCCAGGCAGCGGTCGGCGTCGCCGTCGAAGGCAAGGCCCGCGTCGGCGCCGTGCTCGATGACGGCGGCGGTGAGCGCGCCGAGCGCGGTCGAGCCGCATCCGGAGTTGATGTTGTCGCCATCCGGCGCGGCGCCGATCGTGATCACCTCGGCGCCCGCCCGGCGCAGCGCCCGCGGCGCGATGCTGAACGCGGCACCGTGCGCGCAGTCCACCACCACCCGCAGGCCCGCCAGCGGGCTCGCGTCCCGCAGCGAGGCGAGCAGGTGGTCGAGATAGAGCTCCTGCTTCGGCTGCGCGTCGGTGACCCGGCCGAAGCCCCCCGTATGGGGACTTGAGCCCCCCAGCCGGGCCGCGATCTCGTCCTCGATCTCGTCGGGCAGCTTGACGCCGCCCCGGCCGAAGAACTTGATCCCGTTATCCTGCGCTGGGTTGTGGCTAGCTGAAAGGACCACACCAAAGTCCGCGTTCAGCGCCTGCGTAAGGTAGGCCACGCCGGGCGTCGGGATGATCCCGAGCCGAAGCACGTCCACACCACTGCTCGCCAAGCCCGCGACCACCGCGGCCTCGAGGAAATCCCCCGAGGCACGCGGGTCACGACCGATGACCGCGACCGGACGAGTCCCGTCGTGGCTGGCGAGGATACCCGCGGCCGCCGTGGCCAGATCCATGGCAAGCTGAGCCGTTAGATCTTTCCCGGCTACACCACGGACACCGTCGGTACCGAAAAGCCGCCCCATTGGCCGTTTCGGTCTACCGCTTGGAGTACTGCGGAGCCTTGCGGGCCTTCTTGAGACCGTACTTCTTGCGCTCCTTGACCCGTGCGTCCCGGGTAAGGAAGCCGGCCTTCTTCAGCATCGGCCGGTTCTCCGGGTCAACCAGGATCAGCGCCCGCGCCACGCCGAGCCGGAGCGCGCCGGCCTGGCCGGTGACACCGCCGCCCGCGATCCGCGCGATGACGTCGAACTTGCCCTCGCCGCCCAGCGTCACGAACGGCTCGTTCACGACCTGCTGGTGCACCTTGTTCGGGAAGTAGCCGTCAAGCGTGCGGCCGTTGATCTTCCACTGGCCGGTGCCAGGGACGATGCGAACGCGCGCGATGGCTTCCTTGCGCCGCCCGGTGCCTGAGGCGTGCCCAGTTACGATCGGGCGTCGGGGAGCCGCGGCCCGCCCGGCGCTGCCAGTCTCGGACGTCTCGGTGGTGTACTCCGAAGGGAACTCTTCTTCTCCCTCGGAGGACTCGGCGTCAGGAAGCTCGTCGTCCGCCTGCGGCGTCGAGTCGGCGGTAAGTTCGGACACGTCTAATGTTCCTTCTACTGGGCGATCTGCCGGATTTCGTACGGCTGCGGCTGCTGGGCCTGGTGCGGGTGCTCAGGACCTGCGTAAACCTTGAGCTTGCGCAGCGTCTGCCTGCCAAGCGAGTTCTTCGGCAGCATCCCCTTGACCGCCTTTTCCACCACGCGCTCCGGATGAGATTCCATCAGGTCCGCGTAACGTACCTCGCGCAGACCGCCGGGGTAGCCAGAGTGGCTGTAGGCGCGCTTGTCCTGCAGCTTGGAGCCGCTCAGCGCGATCTTGTCCGCGTTCACCACGATTACGAAATCGCCGGTGTCCACGTGTGGCGCGAAGATCGGCTTGTGCTTGCCGCGCAGCAGGGCAGCCACATGGCTGGCCAGACGGCCGAGCACCACGTCGGTGGCGTCGACGACATGCCACTGACGGGTGATGTCACTGTCCTTCGGGCTGAATGTGCGCACAGTCATAAGCCTTCGCGTATGGTTCCTGATGCTCTATCGCATGTACCGCTTGTCCGGTACGAGGGAGCGTTTCCGCCAGCGCCCGCTCATCGCGAATGGCGCCAAGGCAGCATACCCCTTCGAGTCCCTCACTACCAAAGCGGGAACTCTTGCTCGCGCCTAGTCTACCGGCTTTTCGGGGTCCGATGGGCCGTCGCGAGGACTAAGCTCATTGTCAATCGCTGGCGAGCCGGCGATCGGGTGCATTACAGTCGAAGGCATGGGTTACCGGAGCGAGGATGGCTCGCGCTCACGACCCGGTGGTTCGCGGCGCCAGCCTGCTTGGCCATCGCAAGCGGGGTATGGCGAGCCAGACGGCAGGGATCAATACGGTCAGCAGGGACAGCCGCCCTTGGGCGCTCCCCACTACCCCGATACTAACGCTGGCAGTAACGCCAGCAACGACTGGTATGGCGCCGACCCCGAATCCGGCAGCATGACCGATCCCTACGGGGTACCCGGTTCGCAGGTCAACCGGGATCCGGTCCGCGGATATCCCCCGGCGCCGGAGCTGTACCCAGGCGAGGGGCACCAGCGCTTCGAGGGCGACGAGTACGGTTCGTACGCTCCCGGGAGTCCAGCAGCAGGCCGCCCAGCGCTTGGCCCAGCCGGTGGTCCGGCTGGTGGTACTGGGCAGCGCTTCCACGACGCGCCCACCTACGACGACGGCGTGTACCGCGACCCGGGCGGCTACGACCAGCCAGCAGGGTATGACCAGCCCGGGGGCTACAACCAGCCTGGCGGTTACCAGCAGCCTGGCGGCTATCAGCCGACCGGCGGTTACCAGCAGCCGGGGGGTTATGACCAGCCCGGTGGCTACGGCGAGCTTGGCCCCGGCTACCGCGGCGGGTTTGACGACGACGCCTACGAGCGGGCTTTCTCCGGTGGCGGTTACGCCGGCTCCGCGCAGATCGATGACGGGTACCCGGCCCAGGGGCACCCCAGCGGCCCGTATCCCGGCCAGGGCTACCCAGGCGAGTATCCCAGCGAGGAAGAGGACTCCCTCGACTCACGGGCTCCCAGCGGCCCGCGCAGCGGCGGCACCCGCCGTAAGACGGGCTCCAGGCGTCCCGGTAAGGGGAAGCCGAAGCTGTCCAAGACCACCCTGCTGTCGGCCACCGGCGGCATCGTCGTGCTCGGGGTCGGCGCGGCCGCGTACCTGCTGCTGAGCCAGCCGAGCGCCACCAACAACGCGGCCGTGGATCCCATCCCCAGCACGCAGTCCTCGGCCGGGGCGACGGCTAACTCGGCCGCGACCGCCTCCTGCTCAGCGAAGCTCGGCAAGTACTGCCACATCGAGACCCGCACCCTCGACCCGACTCCGCTGACCCTCGCTCAGGTCTTCCCGGCCGAGTTCGAGAACACCAGCGACCACAGCTCGTTCGTGGAGGCTGGCCAGCGGCTCGACACGAGCTGTTCCAACGCGCTGATCGGCAGCAACCTGCAGAGCGCGGTCAGCAACGGGAAGTGCACCCAGGTGCTCCGGGCCAGCTACACGTCGTCCAACGGCCAGATCATGGGCACCATCGGCGTGGTCAACCTGGACACCACCACCGCCGCCGCCAAGGCGGGCTCGGCGGTCGACGCCAACGACTTCATCAGCCCGCTGAGCACGTCCAGCGGCGTGACCAAGAAGCTCGGGCAGGGCACCGGGGTGGTCGAAGCCGAGTACAAGGGCCACTACCTGATCCTGATGTGGGCCGAGTACTCGGATCTCAAGTCCCCCTCGGGCTCCACCGAGGACACGCAGCTCGAGGAGTTCGAGCAGGACCTAGTCTCGGGCACGATCAACATCGAGCTCAGCACCCGGATGGTCACCGGCCAGCCGGCCTCCGGCAGCTAAGGCCCGTACCCGCCGCGTTTGCAGCGCTCGGTTCGCGAGCTGCTCATCCGGCGGGTACTTGACCTCCTCAAGACACAGTCCGTGCGGCGCCACGACCCGCACTCGCGGGTCACGTACTCCCGCGACGAGGACTTCCGCCGCCCAGGCCGGCGGCCGGGTCCCGTCCCCGACCGCGAGCAGCGCACCCATCAGCGCGCGGACCATGTTGTGGCAGAACGCGTCCGCGCGAACAGTAGCGACCGCCGTTTTGGTCAAATCTCTAGTCCACGTGAGCTCGCGCAGGGTCCGTACGGTGGTCGCGCCCTCGCGGCGCTTGCAGAACGCGGCGAAGTCATGCTCCCCGGCCAACGCCACCGCCGCGGCGTTCATGGCGTCGAGATCGAGCGGCCGGAAATACCACAGCGTGTCGTGGCGGCGCAGCGGGTCGGCGGCGGCCTGGTCGTCGCAGACCCGGTAGGAATAGCGGCGCCACAGGGCGGAGAATCGCGCGTCGAACCCGTCCGGGGCAGGCGCGATCGCGGTGACCCGCACGTCCGCTGGCAGCAGGCCGTTCACCCGGCGCAGGCTGGGCTGCTCGGGCAGGTCGACGTGCACCACCTGGCCGCGGGCGTGCACGCCCGCGTCGGTGCGGCCAGCCACCGTCAGCCGGGGCGGCTCGGTGAGCCGCAACGCCGTGCGCAGGCTACCCGCGAGCGTCTCCTCCACCGTGCGCCTGCCCGGCTGGGCTGCCCACCCGGAGAAATCTGTCCCGTCGTAGGCCAGGTTAATTTTGATCAAAACGATGGCCGGCACCTCCCTCCGGAACGCCGATGACCCCCTGGAGCCAACGGCTTCAGGGGGTCATCGCTACTACTGACGAGGGTTTAGGCCTCGACGGCTTCTTCCTCAGCGTCGGTGTCTTCCTCGGCCGCGGTCTCTTCGTCCGCGGCTTCGGTCTCCGCGGCCTCGGTTTCCGCAGCCTCGACCGGAGCGGCGGCCTCCGTCGTCGTGTCGGCGGCCCGCCGGGCACGACGACGCGGCTTGGCCTCGACCGGCTCGGAGACCAGCTCGATCACGGCCATCGGGGCCGCGTCGCCCTTGCGGGGGCCGAGCTTGGTGATCCGGGTGTAGCCGCCGGCGCGCTCGGCGAAGCCAGGACCGATCTCCGTGAAGAGGGTGTGCACGACGCCCTTGTCTGGCACCACGCTGAGCACCTGACGGCGGGCATGCAGGTCACCTCGCTTCGCGAAGGTGATCAGCTTCTCCGCCACCGGACGCAGCCGGCGCGCGCGAGCCTCGGTTGTGGTGATCCGGCCGTGCTCGAAGAGCGCGGTGGCAAGGTTCGCCAGGATGTGCTTCTGATGGGCGGCGCTGCCGCCCATGCGGGCACCCTTGGTGGGCGTGGGCATTGTGTTCGGCCTCTCAGTACTGCTCGGTCTCGACGAAGCTGTCGTCGTCTTCGCCGGAGTAGTTGTCTACCGCGCTGCTCGGGTCGAACCCGGGCGGGGAATCCTTCAGGGCAAGGCCCATGTCAGCAAGCTTCTGCTTGACTTCCTCGATGGACTTCGCACCGAAGTTCCGGATGTCGAGCAGGTCCTGCTCGCTGCGCGAGACCAGCTCCCCGACGGTGTGAATGCCTTCGCGCTTCAGGCAGTTGTAGGACCGGACCGTGAGGTTCAGGTCCTCGATCGGCAGCGCCAGGTCCGCCGCGAGCGCGGCGTCCGTCGGCGACGGGCCGATGTCGATGCCCTCGGCGTCGACGTTCAGCTCGCGCGCCAGCCCGAACAGCTCGGTCAGCGTCTTTCCGGCGCTGGCCACCGCGTCACGCGGGCGCATGCACGACTTGGTCTCCACGTCCAGGATCAGCCGGTCAAAGTCCGTCCGCTGCTCAACCCGGGTGGCCTCGACCTTGTAGGTGACCCGCAGCACCGGAGAGTAGATGGAGTCCACCGGGATCCGGCCGATCTCCTGACCAGGCTGCTTGTTCTGGTTCGCCGAGACGTAGCCACGACCGCGCTCGACGGTCAGCTCCATCTCAAGCTTGCCCTTGGCGTTCAGCGTCGCGACGTGCAGGTCCGGGTTGTGTACCTCGACACCGGCCGGCGGCGCGATGTCCGCGGCGGTGACGTCGCCGGGCCCCTGCTTGCGCAGGTACATAACGACGGGCTCGTCGTGCTCCGAGGAGACGACGAGCTGCTTGAGGTTCAGGATGATGTCGGTGACATCCTCCTTGACCCCGGGAACGGTGGAGAACTCGTGAAGCACGCCCTCGATACGGATCGAGGTGACGGCTGCCCCCGGGATGGAGGACAGCAGCGTACGCCGCAGCGAGTTACCGATCGTGTAGCCGAAGCCAGGCTCCAGCGGCTCGATGGTGAACTTCGAGCGGTAGTCGCCGATCTGTTCCTCGCCGAGCGAGGGCCTTTGTGCGATGAGCATTTTCCGTTTTCCTTTCCGCGCTGCCCGCTATATGACGAGCACGGTTGTTACATCTTCGAGTAGTACTCGACGATCAGCTGTTCTTGAACCTGGGTGTCGATCTGCGCCCGCGACGGGATCGCGTGCACCAGGATCTTCATCTGCTCCGGCATGACCTCGAGCCAGGCCGGGACCGTCTTCTCGCCGGCCTCGGCGCGGGCCACGATGAACGGGGTCATCTCGAGGGACTTCTGCGCCACCTCGACGACGTCGTTCTCGCTGACCCGGTAGGACGGGATGTCCACCCGCCTGCCGTTGACCAGGATGTGGCCGTGCCTGACCACCTGGCGTGCCATGTCGCGGCTCTTGGCGAAGCCCCCGCGGAACACCACGTTGTCCAGGCGGCTCTCCAGGATCTGCAGCAGGACCTCGCCGGTCATGCCCTTCTTGCCGGCCGCTTCCTTGTAATAGTTTCCGAACTGCTTCTCCAGCACGCCGTACATGCGGCGGGCCTTCTGCTTCTCACGAAGCTGCAGCAGGTACTCGCTGTCCTTCGGGCGGTTGCGACCGTGCTCACCCGGCGGGTAAGGCCGGATCTCGATCGGGCACTTGGGCCCGTCGCACTTGGAGCCCTTGAGGAACAGCTTGACCTTCTCGCGACGGCAGAGCTTGCAGTCCGCGCCGGTGTAACGAGCCATGTGTACGCTTCTCCTCAGACCCTGCGCCGCTTCGGCGGACGGCAGCCATTGTGCGGAACCGGGGTCACATCCTGGATGGACCCGACCTCGAGACCGGTCGCCTGCAGCGACCGGATGGCGGTCTCACGACCGCTGCCCGGGCCCTTGACGAAGACGTCGACCTTGCGCATCCCGTGCTCCATGGCACGACGCGCGGCGGCCTCGGCGGCCTGCTGCGCGGCGTAGGGCGTGGACTTACGCGATCCCTTGAACCCGACCTGACCGGAGGACGCCCACGCAATGACGTTGCCCGTCGGGTCGGTGATGCTCACGATGGTGTTGTTGAAGGTGGAGCGGATGTGAGCATGCCCGTGGGCTATGTTCTTCCGCTCCTTACGGCGCACCTTCTTAGGCGCGTTCGCGCGGGTCTTCGGCGGCATGTGCTGATCTACTCCTGGAGGTGATCGGTCCGTCTGGTTTGTTCGTCTGGACCGGACGGACTACTTCTTGCCGACCTTCTTCTTGCCGGCCACTGTCTTCTTCTTGCCCTTGCGGGTGCGAGCGTTGGTCTGCGTGCGCTGACCGTGCACTGGGAGACCGCGGCGGTGCCGGATGCCCTGGTAGCAACCGATCTCGATCTTGCGGCGGATATCGGCCTGCACCTCACGGCGCAGGTCACCTTCGACCTGGTAGTTCGCGTCGATGTAGTCGCGAAGCCTCAGCAGGTCGTCGTCGGTGAGGTCCCGCACCCGAAGGTCGCCGCTAACGCCGGTCGCCGCAAGGGTCGCCAGCGCGCGAGTACGGCCAACGCCGTAAATGTAGGTGAGCGCCACCTCGAGCCGCTTATCGCGGGGGAGGTCAACGCCGGAAAGACGTGCCATCTGCGGGCAGTTCTCCTTAGTTTCCTGGAGGTCCTTCGCGCCGCTCCGAAAGGTCCCTGCCCGGACCCGGCCCCGGCCTCCACCCGGGGGTCGCGGCGGCTCATGATCTGGGCCGCCGCCTCGCGGTACGCGTATTTAGTTCGCCTTGCCTGGCCTAGCTGGCTCAGCCCTGGCGCTGCTTGTGCCGGGGGTCCGAGCAGATGACCATGACGCGGCCGTGCCGGCGAATGATCCGGCACTTGCTGCAGATCTTCTTGACGCTCGGCTTGACCTTCACGGTGATGTCTCCTATTTGTACCGGTACACGATTCGCCCGCGGCTGAGGTCGTAGGGGCTTAGCTCCACCACGACCCGATCATCGGGCAGAATTCGGATGTAGTGCATCCGCATCTTCCCGCTGATATGGGCGAGCACTTTGTGCCCGTTGTCCAGCTCCACTCGGAAGAAGGCATTGGGCAACGTCTCAACGACCGTGCCTTCGATCTCGATGGCGCCGTCTTTCTTGGGCATATCCTCCGCGCTTCGTTTGCTTGCTTGATTCCTGGCTGGTCCGCTGCCGACTAGTCCCCCGCTGGAAACACAGACGACCGCCACGCGTACTCAGTCCCTTGGTCTACGACATGGGACCAAGAGTCAAAATGACTTGGAGTCATGTCGAACGGCCAGCCAATGGGCCGCAGCAGAGTCTACCCCGCTGGTGCCCGTAATGCGAACCGTTGAGGTCAACGCCCGGCGCCGGCTGGGTATTCCGTCAGACACGTCCAGGCACCCTAGAGGATCCCCAGACCCTGCCTAGTGTACCTCGCCTTAAGTTCGGGCGCGAGGTACGCCGGGTGAGTGCGATCGCCCACGGGACGGCCACGAACAGGAACCAGGGGAACCAGCTCCCGCCGCCGGTCGCCACCCCGGAGGCCAGCCAGATCACGAAGAGCGCGGCGTTGACCGCGGCCCAGGTTCCCCAGGCGGCCGCGCCCGGCGGGACCGGCAGGCCGCCGCGGCGTTCCTGGGCGGGCAGCCGTCCGCTCGACGGGGCGCGGCGGAGCGAGGCGTCGGGCAGCCGGTACAGGTCGATGGACGGCAGGTCGGCCATCAGTTCGTCGAGTTCCCCGACGGTCTTGGCCGCCAGGGCCTTGTCCACCCGCTCGTCGAATTCCTCAGGGGTGAGCCTGCCCGCCGCGTGGTGCTCGCGCAGCAGAGCCGCGACCCGGTCCCGGTCCGCGTCGGACGCGCGGACGCGGGGGTCACCCGGCACTGGAGCCCTCCAGCACGAGTTCTTCCTCAGCGGTGAGTATCCACGGGCCATCCGGGGTGACGGCCACCGTGTGCTCGAAGTGGGCGGCCCAGGAACCGTCCACCGTGACGGCGGTCCAGCCGTCGGCGAGTTCGGCCGCGTGCCGCTCGCCGAGGGTGATCATCGGCTCGATGGCGAGCGTCATACCTGGTTCCAGCATCGGCCCCTTGCCGGCTGGCCCGTAATTCGGCACCACCGGCTCCATGTGCATCTCGGTCCCGATCCCGTGCCCGGTGTATTCGCGGACCAGCCCGTAGGGCCGCTTGGCGTTCTTGACGGATTCTTCGACGGCGTGCGATATGTCGCTGAGCCGGTGGTCTGGGCGGGCCATTCCGATCCCGGCCCACATCGCCGCCCGGCAGTCCTCGATAAGCTGCGCGTGCTCTTGCGTAATGTCACCGACACCAATTGTGATCGCCGCGTCACCATGCCAGCCCTCGAGAATGGCGCCGCAGTCGACGGAGATGACGTCCCCGTCGCTCAGCCGGCGCTGGCCGGGGATGGCGTGCACGATCTCCTCGTTCACCGAGGTGCAGATCGTCGCCGGGTAGCCGTAATAGCCCTTGAAAGACGGGACGGCCCCGGCGGCCCGGATTTCTTTTTCCGCCAGTAGGTCAAGCTCGGCGGTTGTCAGGCCGGGTCGCGCCGCTTCGGTCACCACGCGCAGCGTCCGCGCCACCACCAGCCCCGCCGAGCGCATCAGCGCCAACTGGGCCGGGGTCTTGATGTCAATCTTGCGCCGCCGCATAACCCAACGGTACAGCGTTCCCCAAGCCTCGGCCCCTCGGCAGGCCCATTGCTGGATCGCTCGCGGCTAGCGGGCGTAGGGGGCTAGGGCGGAGAGGGCGCGGCCGGTGACATCTTCCACCGGGCCGGTGGCGTCGATCCCGACCAGGATGCCCTCGTCGGCGTAGAAGGACACCAGAGGGGCCGTTTGCTCCTCGTAGACCTCAAGGCGACGGCGGACCACTTCTTCCTTGTCGTCGTCGCGCTGGAAGAGCTCACCGCCGCAGTCATCGCAGACATCCGGCTCGGCGGGCGGGTCGTAGAGCACGTGCCAGACCCGGCCGCAGCGATGGCAGGTGCGGCGGCCGGACAGGCGGCGGACCACCTCGTCGGTGTCAACGACCAGTTCGAGCACCACCGTCAGGCGGCTGTCCCACTCGGCGAGCATCTTCTTCAGCGTCTCGGCCTGCGGGACGTTACGCGGGAAGCCATCGAGCAGGAAGCCGTCGGTCGCGTCGTCTTCGCCTAGCCGGTCGTGCACCATGGCCACCGTCACCTCGTCGGGGACGAGATCACCGCGGTCCATGTACCCGCGGGCAAGTTCGCCTAGCTCGGTACGACGGCTGACATTGAAGCGGAAAATGTCGCCGGTCGAGATATGCGGGATGTTGAGCTGGGAGGAGATGTACTGGGCCTGTGTCCCCTTGCCCGCTCCGGGGGGCCCGACGAGGACGATTCGCACTATCGGAGGAAACCCTCGTAATTGCGCTGCTGTAGCTGGCTCTCGATCTGTTTTACGGTGTCCAGGCCAACACCGACCATGATGAGCAAGCTGACACCGCTGAACGGGAAGTCGTTGGCCACGCCGATCAACGCCAGGGCCACGAGCGGGAACATCGCGACCAGGCCGAGGTACAGCGAGCCGGGCGCGGTGAGCCGGTTAAGTACGTAGCCGAGGTACTCGGCGGTTGGCCGGCCCGGGCGGATGCCCGGGATGAAGCCGCCGTACTTCTTCATGTTGTCCGCGACCTCGACCGGGTTGAACGTGATCGAGACGTAGAAGTACGTGAACGCGATGATCAGTACGAAGAACATCGCGATGTACACATACCCGGTGCTGTTCTCGAAGTACGTTTGGATAAACGTGTCCCAGCCCTGCGGCTTGCTGCTATTGCCGAACAGGGAGACCGCCAGCTGCGGTATGTACAGCAGCGAGGAAGCGAAGATGACCGGGATGACACCCGCCTGGTTCACCTTCATCGGAATGTAGGTGGATGTACCGCCGTACATTCTCCGGCCGACCATCCGTTTGGCGTATTGCACCGGAATCCGGCGCTGGGCCTGTTCCATGAAGACCACGAAGCCAAAGATGACCATGATCACCACGACGGCCATCGCGGCGTAGAAGAAGCCCTTGCTCTGGTAGATCGTCGAGATCTCACCGGGGATGACCGCGACGACCTGGGTGAAGATCAGCACCGACATGCCGTTGCCGACGCCGCGGTCGGTGATCAGCTCGCCCATCCACATGATCACCGCGGTACCGGACACCATGATGATGACCATCGTCGCGATACGGAATACCGAGGGGTCCGCGATCAGCGGGTAGCTCGAGGACGAGGAGGCGCAAGTGGTGCCGGCGAACAGCTCGCCGGAGCGGGCAAGCTCGATGTAGCCGGTGGACTGGAGCACGGCCAGCCCGACCGTGAGGTACCGGGTGTACTGGGTGATCTTCGCCTGGCCCGCCTGACCCTCGTTCTTGAGGGTTTCCAGGCGGGGAATCACCACGGTAAGCAGTTGCAGGATGATCGACGCCGTGATGTAGGGCATGATGCCCAGCGCGAACACCGTCATGTACTTCAACGAGTTCCCGCTGAGCAGGTCGATCAGCTGCAGCGCGCTGTTCGAGGATGCGAGACCCGCGCAGTACTGGACGTTCTTCTCGTCGATGCCCGGTGTCGGCAGCGAGGCGCCGAACCGGAACAGCACAAGCATGCCCAGCGTGAACAGCAGCTTCTTGCGTAGGTCGGGCGTACGGAACGCCCGGATGAACGCCATCAGCATGCGCGGTTCCCCTCTTAGACGGACGGCTTCCGTATCCTACCGGCCCTCAGCGGGCCTTGCACCCCCGGCAAAGCCGGGGGTTTTAGCCCAGCAGGGTAACAGTTCCGCCCGCCGCTTCGATCTTCGTCCGTGCGGACGCCGACACCTTGTGCGCCGTGACCCGGACGGCCACCGTGAGGTCACCGTCGCCGAGGACCTTCACCGGCTCGCCGCGGCGGACCGCGCCCTTGGACGCTAGGTTCTCCGGCGTGACGTCGCCGCCCTCCGGGAACAGCTCCGCCAGCCGGCCCGCGTTCACCACCTGATAGGTGGTGCCGAATCCGGCGTTGGAGAAGCCCTTGAGCTTCGGCACCCGGCGGTACAGCGGCATCTGGCCGCCCTCGAAGCCAGGCTTGACCTGGTAGCGAGCCTTGGTGCCCTTGGTGCCGCGTCCGGCGGTCTTGCCCTTGGACGCCTCGCCTCGGCCGACCCGGGTCTTGCTGGTGTGAGCGCCCGGCGCCGGCCGCAGGTGATGCAGCTTCAGCATGCTCTTAATCCACTTCTTCCACGCGGACCAGGTGCCGGACCGCGAAGACCATCCCGCGGAACTCCGGCCGGTCCGGCTTGACGACCGTCTGGCCGATCCGGCGCAGGCCCAGGCTGCGCAGACTACTGCGCTGCGCCTGGGTACCGCCGATCTCGGACTTGACCTGAGTCACCTTGAGGTTAGCCATAGCCGCTCCGCCCTTCCTCTTCCTGGCCTTCTCACGCGCTCGCAGCGGCGGCGGCCGCAGCCTCGTCGCGGGCCTTGAGCATCGCGCGCGGTGCCACGTCTTCGATCGGCAGGCCGCGCTTGGCCGCGATCTCCTCGGGCCGGTTCAACTGCTTGAGCGCCGTCACCGTGGCGTGCACCACGTTGATGGCGTTCGACGAGCCGAGCGACCGTGACAGCACGTCGTGGATGCCAGCGCATTCCAGGACGGCGCGCACTGGCCCGCCCGCGATGACACCGGTACCCGGGCTGGCCGGCTTCAGCAGCACGACACCCGCGGAGTCCTCACCCTGCACGGTGTGCGGGATGGTGCCCCCGATCCTGGGGACCCGGAAGAAGTGCTTCTTGGCCTCTTCGACACCCTTGGCGATCGCCGCGGGCACCTCCTTGGCCTTGCCGTAGCCGACACCCACGAGGCCATTGCCATCGCCGACGACGACCAAGGCGGTGAAGCTGAAGCGACGTCCGCCCTTGACCACCTTGGCGACGCGGTTGATAGCCACCACGCGCTCCAGGTAGACGTTCTGCTTCTCGGCTGCGCCCGAACGCCGGTCGTCACGGCGCTCCCGCCGCTCGCCACCGCCGCCGCGCCGCGGAGCTCCTGGCATTAGCTGTTCCTCTCAGAGACTGTCTTCATAGCGCGAGGCCGCCTTCGCGTGCCCCGTCGGCGAGTGCCGCCACCCGGCCGTGGTACTGGTAGCCGCCGCGGTCAAACACGACGGCCTCGATACCAGCGGCCTTGGCCCGGTCGGCCAGCAGCGAGCCGACCAGCTTGGCCTTGGCGCTCTTGTCGCCGGACTCGGCGCGGATGGAGGCGTCGAGCGTGGACGCCGACGCCAGCGTCTTACCGACCGTGTCGTCCACGATCTGGGCGAAGATGTGCCTCGCCGACCGGTTGACGACCAGTCGCGGCCGCTGGGTCGTGCCACTGATCTTCTTGCGGACCCGCAGGTGCCGCCGAACGCGACTACGAGTGCTCGCCGACGTACGAGGCCGGACTCGGCCAGTGGCGAACTCGCGAGACCGAGTTTTCACTCCAGCCATGACTACTTACCAGCCTTCCCGACCTTGCGGCGGATGTACTCACCCTGATACCGCACGCCCTTGGCCTTGTACGGGTCGGGCTTGCGGAGCTTGCGGATGCGGGCCGCGGTCTCACCGACGAGCTGCTTGTCGATGCCCTCGACCACGAAACGCGTCGGCACCTCGACCCGGAAGGTGATGCCCTCCGGAGGTTCGACGACCACCGGGTGGCTGAAGCCGAGGGAGAACTCGAGGTTCTTGCCCTTGGCCTGCACCCGGTAACCGACGCCGACGATCTCTAGCGTCTTGGAGTAGCCGGCGGTCACGCCGGTCACCATGTTGGCGATCAGCGTGCGGGACAGACCGTGCAGGGCCTTGTTCGGCCCGGCGTCGTCCGGCCGGCTGACGTGGAGAACGTCGTCCTCACGCTCGACCTTGATCGGCTCGGCGACGGTCAGCGACAGTGAGCCCTTCGGCCCCTTCACCTGTACCGCCTGGCCGTCGATAGCGACATCCACCCCGCCGGGCACGGCGATGGGAAGCCGTCCGATTCGCGACATATCAGCTTCCCTCCCTTACCAGACGTAGGCGAGGACTTCCCCGCCCACTCCGGTCCTCTTAGCCTGCTTGTCGGTCATCAAGCCGCCCGACGTCGAGATGATCGCGACGCCGAGGCCGCCGAGCACCCGGGGCAGGCTGTCCTTCTTCGCGTAGACCCGCAGACCTGGCTTGGATACGCGCTTGATGCCGGCGATCGAACGCTCACGGGAGTTCCCGTACTTGAGCTTCACCACCAGCGACTTGCCGACCTGCGCGTCTTCAACGGTCCACCCGGCGATGTAGCCCTCCTGCTCGAGGATCTCCGCGATGTGCGACTTGATCTTCGAGAACGGCATCACGACAGTGTCGTGGTAGGCCGAGTTGGCGTTGCGCAGACGGGTCAGCATGTCCGCGATCGGATCGGTCATTGACATGGCCTAATGGCCTCCTTCATCGTGGTTTCCTCCCTCAGGAGGACCTGCGATGTTCGTTACCAGCTGGACTTGGTGATGCCGGGCAGCTCGCCGCGGTGCGCCATCGCGCGGAAGCACACTCGGCACAGGCCGAACTTCCGGTAGACAGCGCGCGGGCGACCGCACCGCGTGCATCGGGTGTACCCGCGCACCGCGAACTTCGGCTTGCGGTTGGCCTTGACGATCAGGGCCGTCTTCGCCATGTGATCAGGCCTCCTTGAACGGGAAACCGAGCCGCCGCAGCAGCGCCCGGCCCTGGTCATCGTTAGTTGCTGTGGTCACGATCGTGATGTCCATGCCACGCTGCCGGTCGACCCGGTCGGGGTCGATCTCGTGGAACATCACCTGCTCGGTCAGACCGAACGTGTAGTTGCCCTGCCCGTCGAACTGCCGCGGATTAAGCCCGCGGAAGTCACGGATGCGAGGCAGCGCGATCGACAGCAGCCTGTCGAGGAACTCCCACATCCGGTCACCGCGAAGCGTGGTGTGCGCGCCGATCGGCATGCCCTCGCGCAGCTTGAACTGCGCGATGGACTTCCGTGCCCTGGCCACCGCGGGCTTCTGCCCGGTGATGGCCGTGAGGTCGCGCACCGCGCCCTCGATCAGCTTCGCGTCACGGGCGGCCTCGCCGACCCCCATGTTGACCACGATCTTGACAAGGCCGGGAGTCAGCATGACGTTGCCGATGCCGAACTCCTCGCGCAGCGCGGCACCGATCTCGGTCTCGTACCGTTCCTTCAGCCGCGGCTTCGCTCGGCCCGTGGTTGAAGACACTGCGGTTGCCACCGTCATCAGACTTCCTTCCCGCTCGGCCGGGCGACGCGGACCTTGGTGCCGTCCTCGCCTGTCGAGTAACCAGCTCGAGCGGCCTTCTTGCTCTCTGGATCCACCAAGGCCACGTTCGACACGTGGATCGGCGCCTCTTCGTGGGTGATGCCACCCTCTTTGGCGCCGCGCGAGCCCTGGTAGTTGACCTTCTTGTTCTTCTTGATCATGTTCACGCCCTGGACAAGCACCTTCTGCCTGTCCGGGTAAACCCCGATGATGGTGCCGGACGAGCCTTTGTCCTTGCCAGCGATGACCACCACGTGGTCACCCTTCTTGACTTTCATCTTTGGCAAACGCTGCATCACAGCACCTCCGGCGCCAGCGAGATGATCCGCATGAACCGCTTCTCCCGCAGCTCGCGGCCAACCGGGCCGAAGATACGGGTTCCGCGCGGGTCTCCCCCGTCACGGATCAGGACGGCCGCGTTCTCATCAAAGCGGATATAGGA
>JBEKHI010000038.1:0-31951 GCA_050012355.1 Streptosporangiaceae bacterium
CCAGGACGCCATCAACGCGGCCGAGGCGGCCGGGACCGGTGTCTACCTGCCGGAGGGCACCTACCTGGTCAGCTCGCAGCTCGACGTCAACGACGTCACGGTCACCGGGGCCGGCCCCTGGTATACCGAGATCACCGGCACCGACGCGGGGTTCTCCGGCAACCAGAGCCCGGCCAGCAACGACGTCACGGTGTCGAACCTGTCGATCTTCGGCAACGTCAATGATCGCGTTGACAGTGACTCCGACGTCAACGGCTTCAACGGCGGGTTCAGCAACTCGACCATCTCCAACGTGTGGATCCAGAACACCAAGGTGGGCATCTGGGTCGACGGGCCCTGCACCAACCTGACGATCACCGGAGTCCGCATCCAGGACACCACCGCCGACGGAGTCAACTTCGACGGCGGGGTCACCAACTCGACAGTCGAGAACACCTTCACCCGCAACACCCAGGACGACGGCATGGCCATGTGGTCGAACGGGACCGCCGACACCGGGGATACGTTCACCCAGGACACCGTTGACTCGCCTGGTCTGGCCAACAACTTCGCCATCTACGGCGGCTCCGGCGACAGCATCACCAACGACGTCGCGCAGGACACCATCACCCAGGGCGGCGGCATCCAGGTTGCCAACCGGTTCAGCTCGACCCCGCTGGCGGGCACCACAACCGTCAGTGGCAACCTCATCGAGCGGGCGGGCCAGCTCGATCCCAACTGGCTGTTCGGTGTCGGCGCGATCTGGCTCTACGCCGACGACAGCGCGATGACCGGCACCGTCAACATCACGAACAACACGATTGTCGACAGCCCGTACGAGGCGTTCCAGTTCATCGGCAGCTCCATCACCAACGTGAACATCAGCGACAACACCGTGACCAACGTCGGATCGTTCGTGTTCCAGGACCAGGCGTCTGGTGCGGTCTCGGTGTCCGGCGTCACCGCGACCGGCGTTGGCGATGCCGGCACCTACGACTGCGGCTCGGGCATGACGTACACGGACGGCTCGGGTAACTCCGGCTGGTCGTCCACGGTGTGCGGCTTCCCGGCTAGGCAGGCGCTCGCCGTCAGCCCGAGCGTGCTGACCTTCACCGGCCAGAGCGTCGGCAGCACTAGCGCCAGCTTGCCGGTCACCGTGCTGAACGCCGCGACCGCGGCGGCGACCATCGACAGCATCGCCGCCAGCGGTGACTTCGCGCAGACCAACAACTGCGGGACCAGCCTGGGCAGCGACGGCACCTGCACGATCAACGTCACGTTCACCCCGACCGCGTCGGGCGTGACAACCGGGACGCTCACCATCCCGAGTGACGAGCCGGGCAGCCCAGAGACGGTCACGCTAGTCGGAGTCAGCGGCAACGCCACCAGCAGCAGCGGATCGCTGACCGTGTCGCCGTCCAGCCTGTCGTTCGGTGACATAAACGTGGGCTCGACCTCGAGCTCGCAGGCGGTGACCGTCAGCAACCCTGGCGGCACCGCGCAGACGATCTCGTCGGTGTCGGTAAGCGGGCAGTACGCGCAGACCAACAACTGCGGCTCGTCGCTGGCGGCGAACGCGTCGTGCACGGTGGACGTGACGTTCGCGCCCACGTCGGGCGGAACCCAGTCCGGCACGCTGACCGTGGAAAACAGCAGTCCCACTCCGTCGCTCGCGGTGAGTCTGTCGGGGCTGGGGCTAACGTCGACGACTAACCTGGCGCTGAACCAGCCGATCACCGCGAGCAGCAGCGAGAGCTCGACGTATGACGCGGCGATGGCCAACGACGGGAACACCAGCACCTACTGGGAGAGCGAGGACGGTGCCGGTTATCCGCAGACGCTGACCGTCAACCTCGGGTCCGACATCGGCATCGGCGGCATCGTGCTCGACCTGCCGCCTGCCACTGACTGGACGACTAGGACCGAGACTCTGTCGGTGCTCGGCAGTACGAACGGGTCGACGTTCAGCCAGATTGTCGCCTCGGCTGGGTACACGTTCAATCCGTCCACTGGCAACACGGTGACGATCAGCCTGCCGTCGGGCACCAGCACCCAGTACCTGGAGCTGGACTTCACCGCCAATACCGGGTGGGATGCCGCCCAGCTTTCCGAATTCGAGGTCTACGCACCATAGGTCCGAGGCTGCGTGCGCGCCGGCCGGGCGCGCACGCAGCCGCTACCGGTATTCGGCGAGGCGGCGGGTCAGGCCCCAGGCGCACCCGAGTGCCATCAGCAGCGACGCCACGATCACCATCGGCATCAGCGGGTCGAGCGCGTCGGCGCCCGCGGTCGCGGCGGACCTGAAGACGGACTGGTCGTCGGCGATTGCCTGGGTGATGTCGCTCTCAAGCGCCGTGTACCCGGCGGCCGAGCTCCCGTCGCCGGTCCCGATGACCATGGTTCGCTCGGCCGCGTAGTCGGCCGCCGCGCCAAGCCGGTACACCCCGGCATTCGCCGCGTACCAGGCGGTCGCCTCCCGGTCCGCCGCCGCCACCAAGGAATCCGCGGTACCCGAGGCCGCGCCGGTGAGCAGGGTGCCGGGTCCCGGTCCGACCAGCTTGCTGGTGGCGAGGAAGTCCTGCTGGAAGGAGGTGTCGCCGCTGCGCGAGATCACGTTGAGTACGGCGTCACCCCTGATCTGCTGGATGCCGATGCTGGCCTGGGCCAGCGTTGCGGCGGGCTGCGAGCCTTGCCCGATCCCGCGGTCAAGGTCCGGGCGAGCCACGCCGAACGCGGCGACCAGCCATACCGCGCTGATGACGAGCAGCACCGTCGCGAGCCCGAGCCCCGGGTTGACCACCCGGTTGGTGCGCCTGGTCAGCCAGCGTTGCGCGCGGTACAGGGTGATCGCGGTGATGACCGCGAGTACGAGGGCGACGATGATGGTCGCCAGCCCCGTCGCCTGCCCGCTCGCGGCCGACAACGAGGCGTTCTCCTGGGTGAAGACGGTCTTGGCGGCGGGCAGCAGGACCAGGTGCGCCTCCTCGGAAGCCACCTGGGTGAACGAGCCGCCCGTCAACGGGTATCCGAGGGAGTACTCGCTTTCCGCGTCCGCGACGTAGCCGGTGTACCGCGGGATGCCGCCGGTCAGGGTGGCCAGGGCAGCGGTCAGCGACTGGCTGCCCTCGGCCGTGCGCAGCCCGGCCAGGTCGGCGGAAGCCGTGGCGATGTCGTCCTGATAGCGCTGCAACGGTGCCAGCGGTGGCCGGGAACTGGCGAGGAACGCGGTGGTAATGGTGACGTCGGCATCCGCGACGGATTCATACAACTGCCGGGCGTCCAGGCTGAGCGGTTCGTCCACGGTGACCGCCGCGCTCGCCGCCGAGGAGTGCTCGCTGACCGCCCAGCCTCCGACCGCGCCCCAGGCCAGCGAGAGCAGCACGAGGGTGACCAGCAGGCTCCGTATCCTGGCTGGCGTGGCAGTGCCCGCGGTACCAGCAGGTCGGCGGGTGGCGGTCAAGAGCCGATCTCCGCGATCTGTTCCTCGCCCAGCGAGACCAGCGAGGCCGGCAGCGGCTGGAATCCCACCGTGTCCAGGTATGACGCGTCGTTGCCGGTGGTGACGACCCACTTCAGGAAGGCCCTGATCGCGCTGGCCATCGTCGCGTTGGGCTGCCTGGTGCTGACGACGGCGTATTCGTAGTTGACGATCGGGTACCCGCTCACCGACGGGCCGTCGATCATCGAGATCGTCTCGTTCGGCGGGGTGAGGGACACGAAGCTGCTCACCGAATCCTGGATCGCCGCGGCGGTCGGGAGCGTGAACTGCCCGGCCGAGTTCGCGAGCGCCGCCTCGCCGAGGCCGTCGGCGAAGACCTGCGACAGGTAGCTGATCCCGTTATAGGAGACGCAGCCAGGCGTGGCCTTGCAGGCGTTGATGGTGGCGACGGTGCCGTCGGCAGCGATCGCGCCGGAGACCCGCGGCCAGGCCGCCGTCGTGCCGTATCCGATCGCGGCGTTCCACTGCTGGTCCTGGGTCGACAGGTAGCTGGTGAACAGGAACGTGTCGCCGGAACTGTCAGAACGGTGCACCGGCACGATCTTGATGGCCGGCAGATTCAGGCCCGGGTTGAGGGCGGCGATCGCCGGATCGTTCCAGTTGGTGATGGTCCCGTTGTAGATCCCGGCCAGCACCACACCGTTCAGCTTGACGTGGCTGCCGGAACTCAGGCTGGGCAGGTTGTAGATGATCGTCTGCGCCGAGATGGCCAGCGGGATGTTGAGCAGCGCGGGATTGTCCACCAGGTCGCCGCTGGACAGGTAGGCGTCGGAGGCGCCGATGTCGATCTTGTCCGCCGACGCCAGCGCGATACCCTTGCCGGAACCGGTGGACGCGGTGGTCACCGTCGCGCCGGGGACCTGCTGGTGGTAGGCCGCCGCCCAGGTACGCGCGAGCGGATACAGCAGGCTGCTGCCCGACTCGGTGATCGTCTCGGTTTTGATCATGGTCGCGGTCGAGCCGGTCCCGCAGGCCGCGGTTAGCCCGACGATCGCCGCTGCGGCTATCCACAGGGCCCCGCGCTGTCTCCCCGCCACCGTGAGTGGCTCCTCACCCGCACGGCCTCGCGTCATGTCGCCGCGGCCCGCCCGCCACCTCGTCCCCCCGGAATTACCGGACTGATACGTATTGTGCCGCCCGTCCTGGTTTTCCGGGGACGTGACGAGGGCCTCAGCGGATGATGTTCACCTGCTGTTCACGAAAGCCTGGGGATGATCTCCGAGGCGATGATCTCGTTGTGCTCGGCTAGGTCGAACAGCGGGGTAAACACGATTAGCCCGGCTCCCGCGTCGGCGACCGCTTGGACTCCGCGGACGCAGTCCTGCGCCGTGCCCGCGACCCCGGCCGCCTCGAGCGACGGCCACAGTCGGCCGTATACGCCTTCGAGCGCCTCGTTGATCCGGCGCCGGGCTCGCGCCGCGTCCGGATCGATCGCGATGTAGATCCGCTTGGCGATGGGGAAATCCGGGCGCTCGGCGCGCACGGCCACGGCCTGCTGGGCGAAGGCCTCCGTGGGCGTGGACCCCGCGCCGAAGAACCCGTCGCCCAGTCGGACGGCCCGGCGCAGCGCGGCGGGAGCCGAGCCGCCCAGCCACAGCGGGGGATAGGGCTTCTGGAAGGGCTTGGGTTCCATGATGGCGCCGTCAAGCTGCCAGAAGTCCCCGTCGAAGGTGACCCGGGGCCGCGACCACAGCTCCTTCATCAGCTCGATGCCCTCGGAGAACCGCGCGATGTACCGGTCGGGGCTGATCCCGAACGCGGCGAACGGCCGTTCCCGCCCGCCGCTGGCGAGCCCGATCTCGACCCGGCCGCCGCTGAGCTGGTCAAGCGAACTGAGCGACTTGGCGAGGTGGACGGGGTTGTACAGCGTCGACACGAACACGGCGCAGCCGAGCCTGATCCGCGACGTGCACGCCGCGGCGTAGGTCATCGCCTCGACCGGACCGAAATGGGGCGCTGGACCGAGGCCAAGTGCCTGGTCCAGCGCCCACGCGCTGTCAAAGCCGAGCTGTTCGGCGCGTTCGAAGTAGGAACGGAAGGCCTCTGGGCTGAACGCTCCGTCGGCGAAGGACTGGGGAATGGCGATACCGAACCTCATGTGTCGCAGGCTATGCGTCCCGGCGCCGCACGACGAGGAACGTGACCGCGATCAGCGCGGCGGCGAGCGCCACGAAGATACCGGTCTCGATGAACTGGAACGGCCAGAACCGGTACCCCGGCTGATAGGTCGAGAACGACCGGTAACCGAGGCGCGCCATGCACGCGAGTGTGGGGCTTATCTGGCCTTGAGCCGCCGAGCACGCGGCGGGAATGTTGAACGGAGCGCTCGAAATTATGTGCCCGGGGCCCAAACTCACGGTGGTAAGGCGCTGGCCGCCGGGCAGTATCGTGCCCTGCGTGAGCTGCCAGTACGCACCCTTCGAGGTGAGGTTCTGGGTCACGCTGTAGACGGTGGTGATCGCGGGCAGGTAGTGCACGCGGACCCAGAACGTGATCATGAGACGAACCGCGAGAAAAACCCCAGCGGTCACCGCGAGCGCGGGCAGCGACCGGCCGATCAGGGTTCCGGCGGCGATCCCTAGCGCCACCGCGAACACCGCGTACCCGATCGGGACGATGCCCTGGACGTCGAAGGTGCCTGGCTGGAACTGGCCCTGCTTAAGCGCGTTTATCGGCGCGTACCACCAGGTGACGATCCCGCCCACCGCGCCGCCGAAGACCGCGCCTGCGAGCAGCATCCAGCCAGTCTTGGCGGACAGCCAGCGCCATCGGGTGACCGACTGTGTCCACGCGAACTGCACGGTCCCGGTCTCCCGTTCCCTGGCCACGGCCGGGCTGCCCCAGAACATCCCGAACAACAGCGGAACGGCCAGGGTGAGAACGGTCAGCGCGTACAACGGGCCGCCGCCTAGCGACACGGTCTGCGAGAGGTCACCGCAGGTCCCGTCCTTGGCGCAGTTGACGAGCGCGGAGTGCCACTGCGCGGCCTGATGCAGGCCGCTGATCAGGAACAGGACGGCGAAGGCGGCGAGAATGGTCCCCGCGATGGCGGCGGTGACGCGGTGCTGACGCCAGAGTACCCAGGTCATTTCAGGCGTCCCTCCGTCGCAGGATGACGAACGTCACCGCGACCAGGGCGGCGGCGAGCGCCAGGAAGATGCCGGCCTCGATGAACTGGAACGGCCAGTAGCGGCTAGCGGGCTGGTAGGTGGTGTACTCGCGATATCCCTGCGCGCCGATGCAGGACAGCACGCGCTGAACCTGCCCAGGGGCCATGAGGCCGCGGCAGGCGGCCGGGATCGGGATGGCAACCCCGCCCAGACCTATCATCGGCCCGCCTGATGACTGCGGGATGGCGGCGCCGCTCGCGGTGGTGATACCCGAGCCGAGCCCCCAGTAGGCGCCCTTGGGGGTCAGGGTGCCGCCCACCCTTTGGGTCAGGGCGAGCGCGGTCATGTAGTGCGGTCGGAGGTAGTTCGCGATCACCAAGCGCACTGCGACGAAGACGCCGAGCGTGATCGCCAGCGCGGGCAGCATGCGACGCACGAGCGTGCCCGCCGCGATTCCGAGCGCCACCGCGAACACCGCATAGCCGACCGGGACGACGCCCTGCACGTCGAACACGTTGAGGTTGAACCTGTCCTGGTTGAGCGCGTTCTCCGGGCCGGACCACCAGGTGACGAGCGCGGCCACGGCGCCGCCCCAGAGGGCCGCGCCGAGTAGCAGCCAGCCGGTCTTGGCCGCCAGCCACCGCCAGCGGGTGACGCTCTGCGTCCAGCCGAAGTTCACGGTGCCGGTCTCGAGTTCGCGCGCCACCATCGGCGCGCCCCAGAACAGCCCGAGGATGGCGGGTATTCCGATGCTCAGCGACACGAAGGCGTTACCGGGATTGGCGCCCAGGTTCAGCGTGCCGGCCAGGTTGCCGCAGGTGTCGCTGGCGGTGCACGCTTTTAGTGCGTTGTGGTAATCGTTGGCGACCTGCAGCCCGGTGATCAGCAGCAGGATGGCGAGTGCGGCGAGCAGGGCGGCCGCGATGGCAGCGGTGACGCGGTACTGACGCCAGACAACCCAGGTCATCGCTCACCTCCCGCAGCGGTCAGTTCCGCGATCGCCGGAGCCGCGTCGGCGCCCATGTAACCAAGCACCAGTTCCTCCAGGCTGACGTCCTCGGCTTCCCACTCGGGGTCGGCGAGGGGACCGTTCATCCGCACCAGCATCGTCGTCTGCCGCGCGGTGCGTTCCGTCTGCACAACCGTGTGGTCCCGCTCGATCACGGAAGTGTCCTTGCGCGGGCCGACCAGTACCTGGTGCTCCGCGAGCAGCCCCTCGATGTCGCCGCAGAGCTGGACACGAGAAGACGCGAGCAGGATCAGGTGGTCGCAGACCCGTTCGATGTCCGCGACGAGGTGCGAGGACAGCACGACGGTCAGTCCTCCCGCGGCCACCGCGTCGACGAGCGTGCCGAGAAAATGCCGGCGGGCGAGCGGGTCGAGCGCCGCTACCGGCTCGTCCAGCAGCAGGACCCGGGGCCGCTTGGCCAGCGTGAGCGCCAGGGCCACCTGGGCACGCTGGCCCCCGGACAGCGTGCCCACGGCGCGGTCGAGCGGGATTTTCAGCCCGTTCAGCCGGTCACGCACCGACGCGCCGTCCCAGCGCGGGTTCATGTGCGCGCCGATGCCGATGTGATCCTCGGCGGACAGCCGCCGGTACAGCGGTATCTCCTGGGCGAGGAACCCGATCTCCGCGAGGAAAGCCGGATCCTGGCGCGGCGCGCCACCGAGGATCGCGGCCTCGCCGCTGGTCGGACTGGCCAGCCCCGACAGCAGCCGCAGCAGCGTGGTCTTGCCCGCGCCGTTTGGTCCCACGAGGGCGGATATCCGGCCCTCGGGGACGGTAATCGAGCAATCAGACAAAGCGGTGACCCGGCGATACTGCTTGGTCAGCCGATGGGTTTCGATGGCGGGGGTCAAGCGATTTCCTCCGTGTCGGCCGCGCGGAGCGTGACGCGCAGCAGCGATTCGATCGATTCGTCGTCGAGTCCCGCGTCGCGCGCTTCGCGCACCCAGCGGGCCAGGCTGCGGCCGAGCCGCGTGTGAGTGCCGGGCGGGGGGCCGTCCGGCCGTTTGGTCACGAAAGTGCCGCGGCCGGCCTCGGCCGCCACGAGCCCTTCTCGTTCCAGATCGCGATAGGCCTTGAGCACCGTGTTCGGGTTGATGGCGGTGGCGGAGACTACCTCGCGGACCGACGGCAGCTGGTCGCCAACCTCGAGCAGTCCCATCCGGAGCGCCTGCCGCACCTGCTGCACGATCTGCAGATACGGGGGTACCGCCGACCGGCCGTCAACCCGAAAGCTAATCACTGTCTTAATCCTCCAGTGTCCTAGGCATCTAAGACACTAAAGCACCGGCGAGGTGGCGTCAACAGGGACGCCCATCCTGGCTGGTGCGCCGGCTTCCGTCCCACCGCGGCCAGCGCTGCGCCAGTCGGCCCGCTGCCGACGCATCTTCTCCCGGGTTCGTGCACCTTGCGCGCCGGTGATGTCGTGATATGTCGGGTGACTGGAGTGCATTAACCCGGGAGAAGATGGCGCGGGCCCTTCCGGGGCGGGGAAGTGCGGCCCCGGAAGGGCCTCGCGGCCCCGCGGCCCCTAGGGGCCCCGCGCGCCCCCCGCCCCGCGCGCCCCCGCCACTAAGGGCCCCGCGCCGCCTTGCCGCCGTCCCCGGATGAGCCAGGCCTTGCTGCGAGCAGGTCGCAGGAACACAGACGTGGCTAGTGTCGATGTGCTGCAACGGGCTTTGCGAGTCATCCTGATGGCATGACTGGGCAGCATGGCCAAAAACACCACGAGCACCCGCACGACCACGACCACAAGAAACTCTGGCCGCACTCGCATGAGGCGGCTGACCGGGTGGATGAAGAGCTTGAGTCATCGGCCGAGGGCATGCGCGCCCTCAAGCTCTCATTCGTCGGCCTTGGCGCGACGGCGGTAGTCCAGGGCGCGATCGTCGCGTTGACCGGATCGGTTGCTCTGCTCGGCGACACGCTGCACAACGGCGCCGACGCGCTGACCGCGCTACCGCTCGCGGTGGCGTTCATGCTGGGCAGGAAGATGCCGACCCGGCGTTATGGCTATGGATATGGACGTGCCGAGGACCTCGCCGGGGTCGCGGTCGTGCTGGTGATCCTGGCAAGTTCTCTAACGGCCGCTTGGGTCGCCATCGACCGGCTCGCGCACCCGCAGAAGGTCACCCACCTGCTGGCCGTCGCGCTGGCGGCGCTGCTTGGCTTCGCCGGGAACGAACTGGTGGCGCGGTACCGCATCAGGACCGGTCGCCGGATCGGGTCGGCCGCGCTGGTCGCGGACGGGCTGCACGCCCGCACCGACGGATTCACCTCGCTCGGCGTGCTGGTGGGCGTCGGGGGAGCGGCGCTCGGCTGGACCTGGGCGGACCCGGTGGTCGGCCTGCTGATCCTGCTGCCGATCGCGGTTGTCGGCTGGCACGCCGCCCGGGAGGTAGGCCGGCGGCTGATGGACAGTGTCGACCCCGCGCTCACCGACGCCGCCGAGCACACGCTAAGAGAAGTCCCCGGCGTACTCGGCGTGGGTGACGTGCGGCTGCGCTGGACCGGACACCGGCTGCTGGCCGAATGCGAGATCCAGGTCGACCCGGTTTCATCGGCCATCGCCGCGCACCAGGTCACCGTCGAGTCCGAGCACGCGCTCATCCACGCGGTCCCTCGCCTGGTCGCCGCCGTAGTGCATGCCGACCCGTATCCGGCGGACGGGGCCGATTACCACGCGCCGCTAGCGACGCACGGCAGTGTACACAGCCGAAACTTAGTGCGGGCACACTGGGACCATGGATATGCGGCGGGTGCGGGTAGGGTGCGAGTTCGTGCACGTGGCTGCGGTCAGCACGTCGGCCGTTCTCCAGGTCGAACCCAGGGAAGCGGCCCCGATCAGTCTCGTGCGGCGGGAGTGGTGGACAGAGCCGGAAATGCGCGTCCGGCACTACACCGACCTCTATGGCAATCCGTGTGCGCGGACGATGCTGCCTGCCGGGCGCTCCGTACTGCGGTTCGACGCCCTGGCGCTGGTGCCCGACGAGACCGAGGACGCCGACCAGCAAGCGCCGGAACTGCCGCCGGAAGAGCTACCTGACGAGGTGCTCATCTACACGCTGCCCAGCCGCTACTGCCTGCCCGACATGCTGGGCGACGAGGCTTGGTCACGGTTTGGCGTCATGCCCGGCGGCTACTCCCGGGTCCAGGCGATCTGCGACTACGTCAATAGCCACCTGACGTTCGAATACGGCAAGAGCGGCCCGTGGACAACGGCCGCCGACGCCAACGCCTCCGGCTTCGGTGTCTGCCGCGACTTCACTCACCTGGCGATCTCGTTCTGCCGGGCGCTGAACATCCCGGCCCGGTATGTCTTCGGCTACCTGCCCGACATGGACGTGCCGCCGGACCCGGCGCCGATGGACTTCGCCGCCTGGATGGAGGTCTGGCTTGGCGACCGGTGGTGGACCTTCGACCCGCGCAACAACCGTCGGCGCAAGGGCCGGATTCTGATCGGAAGCGGACGGGACGCCTCCGACGTGGCCATGGTTACCACCTTCGGCGGACCGGTGCTGGAGTCGATGACCGTGCATGCGCAGGAGGAGCCGGAATGACTCCGGCTCGCTCAGCCTAGCCGCGTGACCTCGACGGCGACGTCGAAGTGCTCCGCCGCCGGCCCCGAGTAGATGCCGGACAGCGGCCGTACGTCCGCGTAGTCGCGGCCGCGGGCCAGCAGCACGTGTCGGCTCCCCACCTCGGCGAGCGTGGTCGGGTCGGCCGCGACCCACTCCCCGGCCCAGAATTCCACCCAGGCGTGGCTCTCTCCGGTCAGCGTGTCCCCGACCTCGGCTTCCGCCGCCGGGTGGAGGTAGCCGGAAACGTAGCGCGCGGGCAGCCCGGCCGCGCGCAACAGGGCCAGTGTGACGTGCGCGAAGTCCTGGCACACCCCTCCGCCCGCGGCGCGAGCCTCGGCCGAGGATGTGGAAACGTGCGTCGCACCCCGCTCGTAGCGCAACGTCTCGTGGGCCCACTCGGCGACGCGAAGCCCGGCCCGCACGGGCGTCGACTCGGCGCGCAGGGACCGACCGAGTTCGGCGAGCTCCGGCTCGGCGGTGACGAACGGCGAAGCGGCGAGCAGCTCGGCGAACCGATCCTGGACCGCGGGCGTGGCCAGCTCGGGCCAGCTGATGCCGACGGGCACTGGCCGCGGCGGGGCGGTCTCGACCGTCGACGTCGCCAGCACGATGAGCTCCGTGTGCGGGATGTGGATGTCGAACGCGTCCACCGCGGTGCCCCAGTAGTCGACATAATGAAGCGGCCGCACCGCGGGAGTGATGACGAGGGCGGCTTGCAGGGTGTGCTGCCCGTCCACGCTCGGCGGGGTCATCCTCGCTTCGTTGTACGACGACCGCACCGGCTCGGCGTACTTGTAGCTGGTGCGGTGCCGGATCGCGATCCGCCAGCTCATGAGACGGGTTCCTTGAGGCTCCACTGGGGCGGCGGTGACCCGGCGAAGAGCCGCTGGGTCACCTCCTCGCTGATCGTCGACACCGCCCGCTGCAATCCGAGCAGCCGGTCCGGCAGGCCGTCGAGGAGATTGGCGGCGGAAAGGAACTCCAGGTCGGTGCGCGCCCGGCCTATCGCCCGACGGGCCGGTTCGTCCAGCCCGGAGCGCCCGGACGCCGGGTCCAGCCGGGCCAGCGCATGCTCGCCGGCCTTTAGCGCGTAGAAGACTGACCGGGGAAAGAGCCGGTCCACCAAGAGGAACTCCACCACCCGGGCGGCATCGACGCCCTGCTGGTAGGTACGCAGGTAAGCATCGTGGGCGGAGCACGCCCGGAGGGTGGACGTCCAGCCCTCGCTCCCTTGCCCGGCGCTGATGCGGGCCGCGAGCAGGCGCGCGGTCATGTCCACCCGCTCCAGGCTGCGGCCCAGGACTAGCGCGTCATAGCTCGCGTCCCGGCTCATGCTCGCCTCGACGTAGCCAGCGAAGCTGGCCGCGCGCTCTCGGACGTAGGAGAAGAATGGCGCCGGCCCGAAGTCGCGGGCGGGCGCCACCCGGTCCGGCAGGGAGTTGTGGGTGGAGTTCAGGCACTCCCAGACCTCCGCGGACAGGGCCTCCCGGGCGCTGCGAGCGTTCTGCCAGGCGGCCGACAGCGCGCCGACGATGGAGCTCGACGAGTCCTCGTCGTAACCGAGGAGCTCCAGGACGGCTCGGGAGTCCGGATGCCGCTGCGCGGTGTCGCCGGGAACGCCCATGACAGCCAGCAAGACGGCGCAGGCGTGTGCCTCGTCCACGCCCGGGTCTTCGAGCACTTCGTGGAAATGCACGTCAAGCAGCCGGGCGGTGTCCTCCGCCCGCTCGACGTACCGGCCGACCCAGAAAAGCGCCTCCGCGACCCGACTCAGCATCCCGGTCTCCTCACTGCTGCGGCTGGTCCTGGCCGGGACCGCGATCGGGTGCGGTGCCGTGGATCGCCTGCTCGGGGAACGCCGGCGCCCCGTCGGCTTCCGGGTCCCAGACCGGCGAGGAGGTCAGCACCCAGGTGTCCTTGGAGCCGCCGCCCTGGCTGGAGTTAACGATCAGGCTTCCCTCCCGCAGCGCCACCCGGGTCAGCCCGCCGGGCAGCACCCGGACCTGCTCGCCGTCGTTGATCGCGAACGGCCGCAGGTCGATGTGCCGGGGCAGCAGCCGGTCGCCGAGCTGGGCCGGGGCGGTCGACAGCAGTACCAGTTCCTGGGCGATCCACGCCCGCGGCTGCGCCAGTACCCGCTCGCCCACGGCGGCCAGTTCGGCGTCGGAGGCCTGCGGCCCGATGACGATGCCGGCGCCCCCGGCTCCCTGCACCGGCTTGACCACCAGCTGGTCGAGCCGGGCCAGGCACTGCGAACGGACGTCCGGATCGTCGAGCCGGTAGGTCGTCACGTTCGGCAGCAGGGGGCGCCCGCCGAGGTAGTACTCGATGAGCGCCGGGAGGTAGGTATAGGTCAGCTTGTCGTCGGCCACGCCGTTGCCGACCGCGTTGGCGATCGTGACGTTGCCGGCCCGGGCGGCATTCAGGATGCCCGGGCACCCCACCACGGAATCGGGCCTGAAATGCACCGGGTCGAGGAAGTAGTCGTTGACGCGCCGGTACACGACATCCACCCTCCGCCGCTCTCCGATGCTCCGCATGTACACGACGTTGTCGCGGCAGAACAAGTCCCGGCCCTCGACCAGCTCAATGCCCATCTTGCGGGCCAGGAAGGCATGCTCGAAATAGGCGGGGTTGCGCACACCGGGGGTGAGCAGCACCACGGTGGGCTCCTCGGCCCCGACCGGCGCCGACCGGCGCAACGCGTCGAGCAGCCGTCCCGGATAGGAAGAGACCGGCCGGACCCGCTGCTCCAGGAACAGGCCGGGGAAGACCCGTGCCATCGTCCGGCGGTTCTCCACCACGTAGGAGATGCCGGACGGCACTTGCAGGTTGTCCTCGAGTACCCGCAGCACGCCTGCCTGGTCGCGGACGATATCGATCCCGGCGAGATGAACCCGCACGCCGTTCGGCGGCTGGATGCCGTGCGCCGCCCGGCAAAAGCCGTCCGAGGTGGTGAGCAGCGAACGCGGAACCACCCCGTCCCGTATCACCTCGGCCGCCCCGTAGACATCGGCGAGAAACGCCTCCAGCGCCCGTACCCGCTGCACGACGCCAGCTTCGACCCGCTCCCACTCGGCCGCCGCGATCAGCCGCGGGATCAGGTCGAGCGGGAAGAGCCACTCTTCGCCGCCATGGGAGAAGACGACGCCCTGGTCGCGGAAGCTGCGGTCCCGGGCCTCCGCCCGGCGCGCCAGGTCATCGCCGGTGAGCGTCTGCAAGGCGTCATACAGCGCTCGCGCGTGCGGATGGGGCAGCCCATCCGCCCCCAGCATCTCGTCGTAGGCGGGGCCACGCGGGTATTTGTCGAACAGACCGCCCATATGTGAACTCCTAATAAGGGTCTATACCCCGTTATCGCCGCCGTTGTTACAGTTGCGAAACAAAACTGGTCCACTATTCGGTAGTGGCAGCCGTGGAACGGCGGGTCCCGAGCACACAACCCCGGACCAAGGAGATGGCATGACGCAGGTTGTCGACACGCTCCTGTCCGCCCCGCCGCGGGTGCAAGCCGCTGGACGGCGAACTTACGTGTTGCGCCAGCGCTTCAGCTACGCCTATGACGCACCGGTACGGGATCTTGACCACCGGCTCGTCGTGGTGCCGCCACGCCGCCACGGCGACCAGCGGCGGCTGAGGCACTCGGTCACCGTCTCCGCCGCCAGCGCCCGCACCACCCACCGGCTGGACAGTGCCGGCAACCTGATCACCAGGTCTCGGGTGTCACTGGTGCCGGACCGGGTCGAGTTCGCGGTGGACGCCGTCGTCGAGCGGGCTGGTCCGGGCGGCGGCGTGCTGCTGCCGGCCGCCGCTCTCACCGACCCGCGGCTACTGCTCCCGACCCGGCTGACCTCAGCCGACGCGGGAATCCGGCGGCTCGCGGTGACGCTGGCCGACCGGGACGGGCTGGCCACCGCCGATCGGTTCTGCGCGTACGTGCATGAGGCGATCAGCTACGAGTACGGGGTGACCTCGGTCGCCACCACCGCTGCCGAGGCGCTCGCCGGCGGACGGGGAGTCTGCCAGGACTCCGCGCACGTCATGATCGCGCTCTGCCGGGCAGCCGGGCTGCCGGCCCGCTACGTCTCCGGCCACCTGCTCGGCGACGGCGGCACGCACGCGTGGGTGGAAGTTATCGTCGCCGACGCCGCGGGTGCGCGCGCGGTGGCCCTTGATCCGTGCAACGGCTGCCGCGTCGGCCTGGATTACCTGACGATCGCCACCGGCCGTGACTACACCGACGTGGCCCCGACCTCCGGCACTTACATGGGTACCGCCCGCAGCACCCTGACAGCCACCAAGCAGATCCACACGAGCTAGCTTGACGCGCGAACCACCAGGCGGCAGCCGATCCGGCGGACTCCGGATTCCGGGGCATCGGAGATCGAGTTCAGCAGCATCTCGGCGGCCGCGCGCCCGACCTCCTCCAGGCACATGTCGATGCTGGTCAGCGGCGGCTGAGCGCCCGCCACCATCGGCTCCCAGTTGTCAAAACCAACAAGTGCCACGTCCTCCGGCACCCGTCGGCCAAGGCCGCGCAGCGTGTCCGCCACGCCCCGCGCGATCTGGTCGTTACCGCAGAACACAGCGTCGATGTCCGGATGCGCCGCCAGCAGGTCAGCGGCCCCCGCGCGGCCCCACTGCTCGCTCCACTCGCCGTACCGAGTATCCCCGTGCACCGTCAGGCCAGCGTCGCTCAGCGCGTTCGCGAACCCCTCCGCGCGCAGCCGGGCGGCCAGGAACCGCGATGGTCCGGTGATGTGCGCGATCCGGCGCCGGCCGCGCTCGATGAGGTGCGTCGCCGCCAGCCGGCCGCCATCCGCGTCATCGGGAAGCACCGCTGCGGCTACGCCGTCGGCTGCCTGCGTCATCGCGTACACGACGGGGATGCCCAATCCGGGGGCCACCGGCGGCCGCGGCTCGATCCGCCGCCCGGTGACGATCAGCCCGTCGACCCGGCGCGCGGTGAGCATGTCGACATAACGCCGTTCGCGTTCGGGATCGTCGCGGGTGTCGCACATGAACACGCTCACCTGGCCGGTGCCAAGCGCGTCCTCGGCGCCGAGCATGACCGGGATGCTGAACCGGCCGAAGCTGTCGGTGGTGATCATCCCCACCGTGAAGGTGCGTCCGGCCAGCAGCGCCTGGGCCAGGATGTTCGGCGCGAAACCGAGCCGCTGGGCGACCTCCGTGACCCGCTCACGGGTCTCCGGGCGGAGTTTGCCCTGCCCGTTGAGCGCCTTGGAGGCGGTGCCGATGGAGACACCAGCCTCAGTCGCCACGTCGCGGATCGTCACCCGCTTCATCTCTGGTGCTCCGTTCTGCCAATCCGATACTGTACGACTAGGAAAACCTATTCCTTTTCCTTGGTCTGCGAGGAGCATTGCCTGTGTCTGTGTCCGAAACTCCAACCGGCCCCGTAGGCCGATCCACCGCGCCGGGTTGGGTACATTCCCCGGCGAATGGGCCGCGACTGACCAGTGGACTGCTACGCGACTGGCAACAGCGTAGCTCGCAGGTCAGCCTGCCGCTGGCGCTGCGGCAACTGGAGGTCGCGGGCAACCTGGACAATGTGCGGCTCGCCATCGAGTCCGGTGACCGTGATCCGGTCGAGCAGCGGCGCGGCGCGAGCCTCGGCCTCGGCCCGGTTGATCCGTTGCCCGGCTCTGGCTACCGGGGGCCGGTCTTCATGGATTCCGACATCTACAAGACGCTGGAGGCCATCGGCTGGCAGCTCGGTCACGACCCGGACCCGGAGCTCAAGGCGTTCACCGACGAGGTGATCACGCTGCTCGAGCGGGCTCAGCGCAGCGACGGCTATCTGGACTCATATTTCCAGGTCAGCGGCGAGCCACGGTACGAACGGCTGGCCTGGAGCCACGAGATGTACTGCGCGGGTCACCTGATCCAGGCGGCTGTCGCGCTGCGCCGCGGTGCCGGTGACGACCGGCTGCTCGGTGTCGCGACCCGGCTCGCTGACCACCTGGTCCGGGAGTTCGGCGGCAAGGAACGCGGTCTTGACGGTCACCCGATCATCGAGACCGCGCTGGTGGAGTTGTACCGGGAAACTGGTGAGGACAGCTACCTGGAGCTCGCCAGCCAGTTCACCGAGCAGCGGGGGAGCGGCCTGGTCGGCGATTCCGGCATGGGCCGCCGCTATCTGCAGGATCATCTTCCGGTCCGGTCCTCGCCCACCCAGGTCGGGCACGTGGTGCGGGCGCTGTATCTAGATGCTGGCGTGGCGGACGTGGCGGCGGAGACCAGCGACCGGGACCTGCTGGAGTCGAGCGTCCGCCGCTGGGATGACATGGTCGCGACCAAGACGTATCTCACCGGCGGGAACGGCTCCCGGCACTCCGACGAGGGGTTCGGCGACCGGTTCGAGCTGCCGCCGGACCGCGCCTACAACGAGACCTGCGCGGCGATCGCGTCCTTCCACTGGTCCTGGCGGCTGCTGCTCGCCACCGGCGACGCCAAGTACGCGGATCACATGGAGCGCGTGCTGTTCAACGGCTTCGCATCGGCGGTCTCGGCTTCTGGAGACAAGTTCTTCTACGTCAACCCGCTGCAGCGCCGCGAGGACCACTTCGAGAAGGACGACCCGGGACGCCGCCGCACCTGGTTCTCCTGTGCCTGCTGCCCGCCGAACATCATGCGGCTGCTCGCCTCGCTCGATCACTACCTCGCGACCGTGTCCGGTGACACGCTCTTCCTGCAGCAGTTCACCGGGTCCGTCGTCTCCGGCGCCGGGCTGAGCGTCGCGGTGGAAACCAGCTACCCGTGGTCAGGAACGGTGCGCGTCCGCGTGCTCGCCGCGGACCCTGGCGAGCGCGGGCTGGGGCTCCGTACCCCAGCGTGGAGCGCCGTAACTCGTTACCGACTTAATGATTCACCAGAACGGCGAGTCCAGTCTCCCGGTTACCTGCTGCTGCACCGTGAGTGGCAACCGGGCGACGAGGTGACGCTGGAACTCGACCTGTCGCCGCGGTGGGTCCACCCCGACCGGCGGATCGACGCGATCCGTGGCTGTGTCGCGGTCGAACGCGGTCCGCTCGTCTACTGCTTCGAGCAGTCCGACCAGATGGACAGCGTAGCGGTCGACGACCTGGCACTGGAGGCGGGCGGCGAGCTAACCGCCCGGTCCACCACCGTCCCCGGCATCGGCGAGACGATCCAGGTGACGGCCCCGGCGGTGGTCCTGCCGCCCGCTTCCGGGCACATCTCCAGCGCGCTGCCGGCCGCGGCCGACGAGCCGCCGGCGCCCGTCACGGCGGTAGCGGTCCCGTACTTCCAGTGGGACAACCGCGACGGCCGCGCCATGCGCGTCTGGCTTCCCGTCGCGGACTAGCTCCTGACACTAGACTCGGCCATATGGCAGAGCCTTTCGACCAGGGCGAGTTCAAGCGTGCGGCGTTCTTGCCCGAGATCACGCTGGACGTCTACGACCAGCTCCCGGAAGACGTCTGCGAGCAGATCGAGGTCGTTGACGGCTGGATGGTCAGATGCGGTTCCCCCACGTTCAGCCACCAGACGATCGCGCACAACTTCGTCTCATCACTGCGCGACGCGGTCAAGAGCGCCGACCGGAAAGAGGGAAGCTGCCATAAGGTCGCCGGCGACTATGACGTGCTGATCTCGGAGACCTCGAAGTTCCACTTCCGCCGACCGGACGTGGTCGCGTTCCGTTGCGTCGATTACGACCGGGGCAAGTGGGGGCGTAAACCGTACGCGTCTGATTGCGTTCTCGTCATCGAGGTTGTCTCCGCTGACTCCGTGACCACCGATACCCGTGACAAACGTGCGGAGTACGCCGCGGCGGGCATACCGAATTACTGGATCGTGCGGATGACGAACAATGACGGCCCCGCGATCTCGGTGGAGCAGTTCCGGCTCACGCTCGACGGCGCGTATATCTCGGAGTGCCTGAACGTGCGCCGCCGGGATTGCTACGCCGTTGACGTATTCGACCCGTTCAGGCTGCGGATGACCTGGGAACAGCTCGACGACGGACTCTAGCTTTTTGCTGGGCGGTGCGGCGCTGCCAACCCACAGTAGTGGGCAGCGCCGCACCGCCCAGGTCGCGGCGGCTAGCGGACGCCGTAGAGGTGCTCGATGGCCAGCTGGTCCAGGCGCTCGTAGCCCATGCCGCGGCGGCCGAGGGCGTCGGCGTCTACGGTGACGTCACGGACATCTCGCCAGGTCTCGCCGGCGGCCAGGGTCGGCTCGGCTAGCTCGGCTACCCGCGAGGCGCGCAGCGCCTCCTGGACGTCGGGGTCGGCGCGGAACGCGCGGGCCTTCTCGCGGAGGATCAGGTAGTTGCGCATGCAGGCGGCGGCCGATACCCACACGCCCTCGTCGTCCTCGGTGCGTGGCGGCTTGAAGTCGAAGTGCACCGGCCCGTCGTACCCGCCGGCCAGCAGCGTGTCCACTACCCAGAAGGCACCACGCGCGTTCCCCGCGCCGAAACGCAGGTCCTGGTCATACCGCGGACCGTTCTGCCCGTTGAGGTCGATGTGGTACAGCTTGCCGTGCCACAGCGCCTGTGCGATGCCGTGCGCGTAGTTGACGCCCGCCATCTCCTCATGCCCCACCTCGGGGTTGATGCCTACCCGGTCGGGGTCCTCCAGCGCGTTGATGAACGCGAGCGCGTGCCCCAGCGTGGGCAGCAGGATGTCGCCGCGCGGCTCGTTGGGCTTCGGCTCGATCGCGAACCTGATGTCGTAGCCCTGATCGCGGCAGTAGGCGGACAGCGTGTTCAGCCCCTCCGCGTACCGGTCGAGCGCGACCCTGATGTCCTTGGCCGCCCCGGACTCGGCGCCCTCGCGGCCGCCCCAGAAGACATAGGTCTTGGCGCCCAGCTCGACGGCGAGGTCCAGGTTCCGCATCACCTTGGAGAGCGCGAAACGCCGGATCTCACGCTCGTTCGCGGTGAACGCGCCGTCCTTGAACATCGGGTGGCCGAACAGGTTCGTCGTGGCGGTGGTGACCACGACGCCGGTCTCGGTCAGCGCCTTGCGGAACGAGCCGATCCGCTCGTCCCGTTGCGCGGGCGTGGCGTCGAAGTCGAAGACGTCGTTGTCATGAAAATTCACGCCATAGGCGCCAAGCTCGGCGAGCTTGTGCACCGCCCGCTCGGCCGGCATCGGCGGACGCACGGCAGAGCCGAAAACGTCCGTACCCTGCCAGCCCACGGTCCAGATACCGAATGAGAAAAGGTCATCTCTCGTGGGAACGTACGGATCGGACATCAATGGCCTCCCTACCATGCTGCCGTGTCATCGCGCAGCTTCGCGTAGCGTTCCCGGACCTCTGGGTCCGGTTCCGCGGTATATGTTTCCGCCGGAGGGGCTGGCCACTCCGGCGGCCTCTCGGTCCCGCTCAGCGCCCAGGCCGCTTGCCTGGCGGCGCCGAGCGCCACGTACTCCGCCGGTTCCGGGACGGTGACCGGCACCCCGAAGATGGCTGGCGCGATCCGCCGGATGGCCTCCGACCTGGCCGCCCCGCCGATGAGCAGGACCCTGGATCCGCCCTGGGGGGCCACCCGGTCGATGCCGTCGGCCAGCGAGCACAGCACCGCCTCGACGGCGGCGCGGGCCAGGTTCTCCGGCGTCATGTTGCTACTGTTCAGCCCGCGCAGCACGCCGGTGGCGTCCGGCCGGTTGGGGGTCCGCTCGCCGTCCAGGTAGGGCAGGAACGTGATCCCGCCCGCCCCTGGCCGCGCGCGCAGCGCGAGCCTGGATAGCTCCGCGGTGTCGATGCCCAGGGTCCGGGCGGTGGCGACAAGCACCCGGGCCGCGTTCACGGTGGCGACCAGCGGGAGAAAACGGCCGGTGGCGTCGGCGAACCCGGCCACGGCCCCGGTCTCGTCGGCGGACGGAACGGTGGTGACCGCGTAGGCGGTGCCGGAAGTCCCGATCGAGACGGCCACGTCGCCGGGCGCGAGGCCGAGGCCGAGCGCGGCCCCCATATTGTCTCCGGTGCCCGGCCCCAGCCCAGCGCCCCAAGCGGTGGCGCCGATGACCTCTGAGGGCGCCGCGACGCGGGGCAGGCCCACCGGGTGTCCCAGGGCCGCCTCGGCCAGTTCAGGTAGCCAGGTGCCGTCGGCGGGGGAGAAGTACCCGGTTCCCGAGGCGTCACCGCGATCGGTCACCGGTTCCGGCGGGACGTCACGGCCGGCGCTGGCCAGCCGCCAGGTGAGCCAGTCGTGCGGGAGAAGCACTCGCGCCGTTATGGACGAATTGTCTGGTTCGTTCTCGGCGAGCCAGCGCAGCTTGGTCACGGTGAACGACATAGTGGGCACGCTGCCCGTCCGGCGCGCCCATTCGGCGGGGCCGCCGAGTTCGCGGACGAGTTCCGCGGCCTGCGGGGCGGAGCGGACATCGTTCCACAGCAGGGCGGGCCTGACGACCTCGCCGGCCTCGTCCAGTGCGACCATCCCGTGCTGCTGGGCGGCGACCGCTACCGCGTCCGCCTGCTCGAGCAGCCCCTGGCCGGCTGCCAGCAGAGCGTCCCACCACGCCTGCGGAGCGCACTCGGTGCCGTCTGGATGCGGCGCCGATTTTTCGCCGATGACGGTCCCGTCTTCCGCGCGGCAGAGCAAGATCTTGGTGGATTGAGTCGAGGAGTCAATGCCGGCAACGAGGGACACATCTGCGACATTAGCGCACGTCGAGCGCGGTTCCAGCCCCCTCCACCACACTTTCGGAACCTTTCGAACAGGGGGGACCGTTAGCTGCAAGTTACAAATGAACGTGCATCTGCCTCTTGCACGTGCATGTGATCGTGCGGCAAGATGAATGTGAACGCTAACACCGCACACAGCTCCTCGGGGTCGCGATGAGCATGACGCAGATGCCACTACCCACCCGAAGGCGGGTCGATCCGGCGGCGCGAGAGCCGCTCCGGACTCCTGCTTGGCCGGTTTGCGAGTCAGACCGGCCGCGGGTGGTCCGTATGCCCGCCGACTGGTGGGACTCACCATCGGTTGTCTCGTGCCCGCTGGCACGCGGGCCGCAGGCAGCCAGGGCGGCCAGACGCCTGACCCGGAGCACGCTCCGGGACTGGGACCTGGCGACGCTGGCTGACGACGCGGAGATGATCATAGGTGAGTTCGTCGCCAACGCCGTTACCCACGCGGCCGCCTACGACGGCGGTGACATCCCTGGCCTGCGGCTGATGCGCAGATCCGGGGAGATAATGTGCGCCGTGCTCGATCCGAGTGACGACGCCCCCGTACTCCGCCAGGCTTGCGGTACCGACGAGAGCGGCCGTGGCCTCCGTATGGTGGACGCGCTAAGCGATATCTGGGGCTGGAGCCCCGTAGTGGGCCGCGGCAAGGCCGTCTGGGCCATCCTGTTCTGCCGCTGAGCCCCGCGCCCGGCGGCGGGGGCCTGGCCCCCGGCGTTGCGCGGCGATCGCCGTTTGTGGTGGATGTAGCATCAACCATGTTCTTTTGTGGTCGCTGCTGCACCCACCATGATCGTCTTGAGGGTTGGCCGCTTCCGCGCAGGGGAAATTCCCGGTGTTACATGCCGTAACTTGGGGAGCGGGTGACAGGAGTGCCTTGGTTGGCTAATGTCGCTTCGCGCCTATTGACGTTTGACCAGGGAGGGAGCGCGGCGATGGCCTGGACGTGGAGGTACGAGAAGGGCGACGGGACCGTGGTGGACAACCCGGCCCTGCAAGAGGCCATCTTCGCGAGCCAAGGGGATGCCGAGAGCTGGCTTGGTGAGAACTGGCGGCCGTTGCTCGAATCCGGTGTTGACCAGGTGACCCTCCTTGATGACGAGCGCCGTGAGTACGGCCCGATGAGCCTGCACCCGGACGCGCCCTAACGACGCGAAGAGAGCGCGGATGGGATCCACCGGCGACGAGGCGGCGTGGAGCGAGGTTGTCGCACTGCACGCTCGGGTCGAGCATCAGCTTGCCAAGGTCCTGCAGCGCCGGCTCGGCCTCGGGCTATCGGAGTACCGCGCGCTTAGCCGCCTGGCCGCCAACGAGCAGGGCGGCCTGCGGATACAGGAGCTGGCCGAGGCGCTTGGCCTGAACGAAAGCTCGGTCAGCCGCCTGGCGGGACGGCTTGAGCAGGACGGGCTGACCGAGCGATGCGTCTGTGACGACGACCGCCGAGGCGTTTACGCGTACATCACCGAAGACGGCCGGCGGCGGCTGGCCGAGGCGGCCCCCGCGTACCGCGCGGAGCTGGCCGCCGCGCTCGACCAGGCCGCCGCCGATCCCGCCCTGGCGGCGGCGGTCGCCGCTCTGCGCGGGTTACGGCCGCTTGGGCGGGCTGGCCGTCTTCGATCCGTCGCGGACCACGACGTCGCCTAGTACCTCGTCGATCCTGGCCATCAGGGAGTCGCCCAGCCGGATCCCGGCCGCCTTCACGTTCTCCCTGACCTGCTCCGGGCGGGTGGCGCCGATGATGGCGGCCGAGACGTTCGGGTTCTGCAGCGTCCAGGCGACCGCGAGCTGGGCCAACGAGAGATCCGCCTCCGCCGCGAGCGGGCGGAGCTGCTGGACGGCGGCGAGCACGGGCTCGTTCAGCCACCGCTCGATGAAACGGCCCCCCGACTCATCCGTCGCGCGCGAGTCGGCGGGCGGCTCGGCGCCGGGCAGGTACTTACCGGTCAGCACCCCCTGGGCGATCGGGGAGAACACGATCTGCCCGACGCCCTCCTTCTCGCACAGCGGTACGATCTCCGGCTCGATGACCCGCCACAGCATGTTGTACTGCGGCTGGTTGGACACGATCTTGTCCAGACCCAGGTCGGCGGCGATCCGGTGCGCGGCCGCGATCTCGTCCGCCCGCCACTCCGACACGCCGATGTAGAGCACCTTGCCGGACCGCACCAGGTCGTCGAACGCCCGCATCGTCTCTTCCAGCGGGGTCTCGTAGTCGTACCGGTGGGCCTGGTACAGGTCGACGTAGTCGGTGCCCAGCCGGCGAAGCGACGCGTGCAGCCCCTCGGTGATGTGCTTGCGGGACAGGCCACGGCTGTTCGGGGTCTCGCCCGTCGGCCAGTAGACCTTGGTGAAGATCTCGACCGAGTCGCGCGGGACGGCGCGCAGTGCGTCGCCGAGAACCTCCTCGGCCCGGCCGCCCGCGTACACGTCGGCGGTGTCGAACGTGGTGATGCCTTGATCCAGCGCCTCGCGTACGCAGGCCGTGGCCTGCTCCGCCTCGATCTGGGACCCGTGAGTGATCCAGTTGCCGTACGCGAGCTCGCTGACCATAAGGCCGCTTGCGCCCAGGTGACGATATTCCATACCAGTAAGCCTAGAACCCGCCGCACATGTAGCGGGTCGCCCCGTGGGCTTGCCGCTGCGCCTGGTGCCTGCCACGGCCCCATCGATGGGCCATCGCTGGGGTTATAGCGCCAGCGGTGGGCCATCGATGGCGGCGGCGCGAAGCGGGTGCGGCGGCGGCGCGAAGCGTCAGATCTTGTCGCCGGGGCTGACCTGGGGCGCGGGGACCCGGAACCGGCGGATCTGCAGCGCGCGCATCAGGCCGTAGATGGTGAGGCCCCTAGTCGAGGAGCCGGGGAGCCGCTGGGCTATCAGCCGCTGGATGCTCCGCCGGATCAGCAGCCCGTCGATGGCGACCAGCACGATGAGCACCAGCACAAGTGGCGAAATATACGTGTTAAGGGACTTGTTCCGGGTGAACAGCGCGACCAGCAGGACGATCAGCGCGTACATGTAGTACTCGCTGATCCGGCGCTTGGAGTCGATGAAGTCCCTGACCAGCTTGCGCTCAGGCCCCCGGTCCCTAGGGTTCAGCGCCCAGTCCTCGCCACGCTTCATCGCCTCGTATTTCCGCGTTCGCTCCGCGCGATCGGCTGGCGTCCGCGAGCCGGACGACCCGGACGACCCGGACGAACCGGACGAACCGGACCGGGACGAACCGGACCGTGATCCGGTGATCGACTGGTACCGGCCCTTTTCGGCCTGGCTGCGCTTAGGGGTAGGGCGGCCCTTGCCCGCCTGGGCGGGGGGCTTCTTGTCTTCCGGGGCCTGCGAGCCGGTCGTAGTCTCCGGATCTGCGGTCGCCCCGGCGCTGCGGCGTCGGAACATGCTGTATAGCTTAGGGCCACGCCGGGCGGGACCGGACATTAGCTCTAGAGCCTGCCCGGAGCCCCCGAACATTAGCTATGGGTAACCCCCGGACGGGGCATGATATGTAGCTACTACCCCGGGCAGCGCGTAGGGTGGAATCTTGATGGGCCGCCATGGGTTTTCCACATAGGCACAGCGTTAGACGAAGGGGACGGCCGCGCCAATGAGCGTGATGAAGCGAGTCTCGCTGATCTTCAAGGCCAAGGCTAACAAGGCCCTGGACAAGATGGAGGACCCCCGCGAGACCCTGGACTATTCCTACTCCCAGCAGCTTGAGATGCTGACTAAGGTCCGGCGCGGGGTTGCTGACGTCGCGACGTCGCGCAAGCGCGTCGAGTTGCAGATGAACCAGTTGCAGCAGCAGACCAGCCAGCGGGATGACCAGGCCCGCAAGGCGCTGGCCTCCGGCCGGGAGGACCTGGCCAGGGAGGCCCTGCAGCGTAAGGCCACCGTCGGGCAGCAGCTGAATGACCTGCAGGTCCAGTATGCCCAGCTGCAGGACCAGGAAGAGAAGCTGACCATCGCGGCGCAGCGCTTGCAGCAGAAGGTGGACGCCTTCCGTACCCGGAAGGAAACCATCAAGGCCACCTACACCGCGGCCGAGGCGCAGACCCGGATCAATGAGGCCTTCTCCGGTATTTCCGAGGAAATGGGCGACGTCGGCATGGCTATTCAGCGTGCCGAGGACAAGACTGCCCAGATGCAGGCGCGGGCGGGTGCCATTGACGAGCTGCTGGCCTCCGGCGCCCTCGAGGACCAAGTAAGCGGGCCGCGCGACGACATCCAGGCCGAGCTTGACCGGATGGGCGCTTCCTCCGACATTGAGCTCGAGCTGGCGAAGATAAAGGGCGAGCTGGGCACCGGCGGCGAGCAGCCGAAGGAGATCGAGTCCCCGAACGGCGAGGCCACCAAGCCAGCTGAAGCCGAACAGGGGGAGGACTCGTGATCGTCAGGATCCTCGGCGAGGGCCAGTACCGCCTCGACGACTCCAACCACGACAAGCTCGCGCCGCTGGACACCGAGCTCGGTGACGCGGTGGAAAAGGACGACGACGACCGGTTCCAGGCGGCGCTGGCTGGGGCCCTCACCCTGGTGCGCACCGGGACCCCGGTCCCCGCCGACACGCTGGAGCCGTCCGACCTGATCCTGCCGCGGGAAGGCGCCAGCCTGGACGAGGTGCGCGAGCTCCTCGGCGAAGACGGGATCGTACTGAGCTGAGTGCCTGGTCGGAAGGTCCAGCGCGACCGCTAGCGCGGTCCATGCGAAACCCTCAGCGAATACTGGGGAAGCTTTCAGGGCCCACCGGACGTTTCTCGGATAGATTCCATTCAGGGGCTAGGCGACTAAGTGGTCCTAGCCCGATCGGAGGTGCGTTATGGCGCGTACGCGGTATGCGCCAGACCGGGGCCTGACAGCGCGGATGACCGCGACTATGTTCTTGCTCGGCCTGGTTTTCGTCGCGTTTGTCGCCTTGATCATTGGCATCGGGGCCGCGACTCACACAAGTGACGCCGCGATCGCGTTCTTCGCGATCGTGCTCGGCGGCGGCCTCGCGTTCATGAGCTTGTTCTACAGCGACAAGATCGCCTTGGCGACGGCCGGAGCCCGTGTGGTGACCCCGCAGGAGGCACCCGAGCTGCATGCCATCGTTGACCGGCTCTGTGCCCTGGCCGACATGGACAAGCCCCGGGTCGCCATCGCGCCGACCAACATACCCAACGCGTTCGCTACCGGTCGCAACAGCAAAAACTCGGTGCTCTGTGTCACCCAGGGCCTGCTGAACAACACCGGCCTGACGAACGAGGAACTCGAAGGTGTCCTCGCCCACGAGCTAAGCCACGTGGCGCACAAGGACGTCCAGGTCATGACGATCGCGAGCCTGCTGGCGATCATCGCCGGGCTGATGGTCCGGTTCGCCTTCTACTCCGAGCTCTTCGGTGGTGGCAGGCGCAACAACAACAACCAGAACGCGGCGCTCATCATGTTCGCCATCATGGCGGCCTCGATCGTGGTGTACGCGGTCAGCTTCCTGCTGATCCGGGTGCTGTCGAGGTACCGGGAGCTGGCGGCCGACCGCAGCGGAGCGCTGCTGACCGGCCAGCCGAGCGCGCTGAAGTCGGCGCTGATCAAGGTCAGCGGCGGTATGAGCCGGATCCCCAACCAGGACCTGCGGGCTGCCGAGCCGCTGAACGCGTTCTACTTCGCCCCCGCCATGAAGCTGAACCGCGACGGTAGCGGCAGCGGCCTGTCCAAGATCTTCTCCACGCACCCGACGCTGGAGCGCCGGATCCAGGAACTGGACAAGATTCAGAAGCAACTCGGCCAGGTAGCACCCAAGGAGCTCTAAGTGGGCTTCCTCGACGCGCTGCTGGGCCGGACCAAGCCGGTGCAGCCTAAGCTCGACGACCTGTTCGCGCTCCCGACGGCGGCCATCACCCTGGAGGCCGGGATGGGCTTCAAGCCCACCGGCTCCGGGTCGGTGTGCTTCCGCTCGGTCGAGGGCCGGACATTCGCCGACGTGGAAAACGACGTCCGTTCCCTGCTGAACGCGACCGGCAGCCTGCCGGTCGAGGTCACCAAGGACGACTACGGCTTCACCTGGCTGGTCAGCTCGCACATGTCGGACGATGTGGGCGGGCTGGTGACCGATCTGCACGCGGTGAACTCCTCCTTGGTGGACAATGGATTCGGCCCCCAGTTGCTGTGCACGCTGGTAGCGTTCCGCGATGACCAGGAACGCAGGCTGGGCTTGGTTTACCTGTACAAGCGGGGAACCTTCTACCCGTTCGCGCCGCTGAGCGGCCAGCAAAGGAATAATGCGCTCGAACTCGAGGTCAAGGGAGCCGTCGGCTCCGACCTGAAGTTCGAGCAGGATCTGACCCGCTGGTTCCCGGTGTGGGGAGCACCGGGCCTGTAGACCCCGGGGAATCCTCTGTTAGCCGGAATACAGGGGGTGTGTCGTAGAGTTGTGTTGTGCGGAATGCCGCTGCCTCAGCGGCTCGCCTGAAAGACGGGAGCTAACCACAGATGTCCGTTACCGACGATGTGACCCAAACGCAGGGTATCGTCCTCACGAACGCCGCTGCGGGCAAGGTTGCCGCCCTCATCGCTCAGGAGGGCCGCGACGACCTCAAGCTTCGTGTCGCCGTCCAGCCTGGCGGTTGCTCTGGCCTGCGTTACCAGCTCTACTTCGACGAGCGCTCCTTCGACGGCGACGTCGTGGCGAACTTCGGCGAGGTCGGCGTGGTGACCGACAAGATGAGCGCTCCGTACCTCGGCGGCGCCACCATCGACTTCGTGGACACGATCGAGAAGCAGGGCTTCACCATCGACAACCCGAACGCGTCGGGGTCCTGCGCCTGCGGCGACTCGTTCCACTGACGCGCCGGCAGACACTGTGCGCGTAGCTATCACCGGGTCGATCGCCACTGATCACCTGATGAAGTTTCCCGGCCGGTTCCACGAGCAGCTGGTCGCGGACAAGCTGGACAAGGTCGCTCTGTCGTTCCTGGTGGACGACCTTGAGATCAGGCGCGGCGGAGTCGGGGCGAACATAGCGTTCGGCCTCGGCTGCCTGGGTTTGCGCCCGCTGCTCGTGGGGAGCGCGGGCGCGGACTTCGCCGAGTACCGTGACTGGCTTGAGCGCCACGGCGTCGACACCAGTTCGGTGCGGGAGTCGACGTTGCGGCACACCGCCCGTTTCGTCGCCACGACGGACGTGGCCGGTGACCAGATCGGCTCGTTCTACGCCGGCGCGATGGCCGAGGACGTGGACGTGCGGCTCGACCATCTCAAGGGTGAGGTGGATCTGGTGCTGATCGGGGCCACTGATCCCGACGCGATCCTGAGCTTCACCGCCCAGGTACGGGAGTTCGGCATCCCCTTCGCGGCCGACCCGTCCTGGCAGCTCGCCAGGTTCGACGGACCGCAGGTGCGTCACCTGATCGACGGGGCCGCGTACCTGTTCTCCAACGAGTACGAGGCCGCCCTCACCGAGCAGAAGACCGGCTGGACCCCGAATGAGGTGCTCAGCCACGTCGGGGTCAGGGTGACCACGCTCGGCGCCGGCGGCGCCCGCGTGGAGCGCGCCGGGAATGAGCCGGTGCACGTGCCCGGGATACCGGATGCGGTGATGGCTGAGCCGACCGGCGCGGGCGACGCGTTCCGGGCCGGATTCCTCGCCGCGGTGTCGTGGGGACTGTCGCTTGAGCGCGCCGCGCAGCTCGGCAACCTCCTCGCCGTGCACGCGCTGGAGACGGTGGGTACCCAGGAGTACGAGCTCAAACCAGCACAACTGCTTGACCGGCTGGCCGCCGTATATGGCGAACCGGCCGTAGCAGAGCTGACGCCATACCTGCCTTCCTGACCATAACGACGGGCCACATCTCCCACGCGAATCGCACCCGAGTAGCGTGGGGATGTGCCCCCGAAACTCACCCTCACGACCGCGTTCACCCAATGGGTCGCCGACCCCGCGATGATCGCGGTCTGCGTCGTTTTGCTGGCCGCCTACGTGGCGGGAGTGCGCCGGGTCAGACGCGGTGGCGGGACCTGGCCGGTGAGCCGGGTGTGGGCGTTCGCGCTGGGCGGCGTCGGCGGCATTGTCTACGCCACGATGTGCTGGCCCGGGGTTTACCAGAACTACCTGTTCTACGCGCGGGCCAGCCAGACCGTGCTGCTGGTGCTCCTGGCGCCGCTGTTCCTGGCGCTCGGACGGCCCATCACGCTGGCGATCAGCGCGTTCCCGCGCATCGAGCACCCGGTCACCGCGGTCATCGGCAGCCGGGTAGCCCGGATCCTGACGTTCCCCGCGATCACCACGTTCGCGCTGGTCGCCGTTCCCATGGTCATGTACTTCACCAGCTGGTACACGGCGGTGTTCCACAGCGGCACCGTTCGCGAGCTGACCTACCTGGTGCTGATGGTTCCCGGGTTCGTGTTCTTCTGGACGCTGCTGCGGGTCGACCCGGTGCCGAAGGCGTACTCCTACGCGGTCTCGATGTGGATCACCGCGGCCGAGGTCGTCGGCGACGCGTTCTTCGGTATCGCGATTATCGCGGACACGAACCTGCTGGCCGGAAGCTATTACAAGGCGCTCCCGGCGCTGTTCAACAGCGGGCTGGCGACCAAGCAGGTGCTCGGCGGCGGCGTGATCTGGATCCTCGGCGACGCGGTCGGCCTGCCGTTCCTCGCGGCGCAGCTGATCCAGCTGATGCGCGAGGACCGCGAAGAGGCCGCGATCATCGACGCCGAGCTAGACGCCCGCGAGGCCGCCCAGGAGGAAGCGCAACGCGACCCCGAGGCCGCCGATGTCTCAGACCCCCAGGCTCCGTGGTGGCAGAACGACTCCCGGTTCACCGACCGCTTCCGCTAACCGCCCCCGCGCGCAGCCCCGGGCCTCACGTCTCACGCCAGCCTCCCCGCTCACGCTTAGCCCCTCGCCTCACACCAGCCGCACCGCCTCGCGCTATCGATGTCCCATCGCTGGCGTCATAGCCCCGGCGATGGGACATCGATGGGGTCGGCGCGGCCCTAGTAGTTGCGGCGGATGACGAAGACCCAGCCGGTCGCGTACTCCGCGCGGTCGACGAGTTCGTGGGACTTCATGCGGCACCACGACGGGACGTCAGCGTAGGCGGCCGGGTCGTCGGCCAGCAGGGCGAAGGTGTCTCCGACCGGCACGTCCCGGATCTGCTCGGCCGCCATGATGATCGGGATCGGGCATTTGCGCCCGAGGGCATCGATGACGAGGGCTGTCTGCGGGAGAGTGGCCTCTTCCTGAACAGCAGCCGGTGGTTCTGCTGCTCGCTGTCTACGCCCGAACCACGCCACGTGATCAATCATGGCATGCCTGACAACACTGGGGGTCCCCGAACGCCGAGCACGGCCACGCGATACTGTTTCCACGACAGGCTGTAGAAGAACCGTTTCCCGGCCCTCGGCCGGGTGGCAATCGTTGCAGGAAGGGCGCTCCTCTTGACTAGGAAGTACCGCGTGGCAGTGACCCGCGCGGCAGTGCTCGGCGCCAGTGTGCTGGCCCTGACAGGGTGCTCGACGAACGACACGTTCACCCGCCTGGGCTTTCCGAACCCAATCACCGAGCAGGGCAAGGTTGTTCTTTCCCTGTGGCAGGGATCCTGGATCGCGGGTCTGCTCGTCGGTTGTGTTGTCTGGGGCTTGATCCTCTGGGCTGTTATCTTCCACCGCAAGCGCGGGGACCGGCTCCCCCCGCAGGTGCGGTACAACATGCCCATCGAGATCCTGTACACGGTGGTGCCGTTCGTGCTGATCGCGGTGCTCTTCTACTACACCGCGAAGGACGAGAACTACGTCGACGCGATCCCCGCGCACCCCAGCATCAAGGTGGACGTTCTCGGGTATCAGTGGAGCTGGCAGTTCACCTACACCGACGTGAACGGTGCCAACCCGCATGTCGTGGAACTCGGCGAGCCGTGGAACCCGAATACCGCCAAGCAGGACCTGCCGCTGCTTGAGCTGCCGGTGGGGGAGTCGATCGAGTTCAGCCTCACCTCTCCCGACGTGATCCACGCCTTCTGGGTGCCGGAGTTCCTGTTCAAGCGGGACGTTATCCCGGGCCACCCGAACCAGTTCTCGATCACGCTTGATCAGACGGGCACGTTCACTGGGCACTGCAGTG
>JBEKHI010000039.1:0-31881 GCA_050012355.1 Streptosporangiaceae bacterium
ACGCCGGCCAGCCGTGCGATCCAGCGATTGCGGGTGCTCATCCGTGCGGCGCCGCGACGCCGTTCACGCCAGACGAGAGCGGCGAGCACCGGCAGCGCGATCGCGCACCGCAGCAGCGCGGTCATGCTCGCGGAACTGGTCGCGAGCTGCATGAACACCGCCGACCAGGCGATACAGATCGCTCCGGCCGTCATCGCGAGCACCGGTCGTTCGCCGCCGATCCGCATCGTGCCTCCCGGTCTGTCATGACCAAATAGGATGTACGCTCATGACGTTAGATCGTCCGAAGCTCAGGAGTCAAGGTGCTTTTTGCTCATGACACCACCACGGCGCTCGCGATCGCCGCGGACCTTGTCAACGACGACGACCTAGCGACACCGGAGGCGATCGACGCCTTTCTCGACGCGCACGATGTCGTGCCGCATCCAGTTGCGACCGCGCGGGACGTGACCGCGGTGCGGGCCGCCCGCCCGCGGCTGCGCGAGCTGTGGGACACCCCGGACATCCGCCAGCTCGCCGCCCGTGTCAACGACCTGCTCGGGGAATCAGGCGCCCGTCCCTGGTTGACCGACCACGACGGGACCCACGGCTGGCACCTGCACGCCACGGATCCCGGCGCGTCCATCGAGCACCGGATCGTCGCCCAGGTCGCATTCGCGTTCGCCGACGTGATCCGTCTCGGCGAGACGTCACGGCTGCGCCGCTGCGCGGCACCAGAATGCCAGGCAGTGCTGGTCGACCTGTCCAGGAACCGGTCACGCATCTACTGCGACACCGGCAACTGCGGCAACCGCCAGCACGTCGCCGCCTACCGGGCGCGTAAGTCCCTGTTATCGCGCAGATAGCGATCGAGAATCCGCTCGACGACCTGGCTGAGCGAAGCGCCCTCGTCCGCGGCCACCCGGTGCGCCGCCGCGCGCAGCCCCTGGTCGATGCGCACGGTGAGGTGCGGACGGGCACCGGCCGCCGGGGGCCTGCGCCGGACGATCGCCGGGACGAGCGAGGAGATCGACGCGGGCGGGGCGGAGCCGCCACCAACACCGCGCCGCACCCTCGCCTGGACCGCCTGCTTGCTCACGCCGAGCGCCTGGGCCAGCCGGTCGAGTGGCCACCCGCGCCGGTGCAGGTCGGCGAGCGCCGCCGACAGCGCCTGGCTCCGGCCCGCCGCCCGCAACTCACGCAACCACTCGACGACCTGCTCGGGGAGCTCCCGCACGCGTGACCCGGTCTCGGCCGGCGCCCGGGACGACACGTACTCGTGCAGCCCGCGGGTCACTACCGACGACAACGTGAGGCCGTCGCGCTTGAGCCGCGCGCGGACCCGTTCTCGGGTATCCCGGTCAAGCCGGAACGTCAGCAGCGTCGCCATCGGTCAGTACTAGTTCCGGCCCGTAGAGCGCGGCGTTGTCGGACGCCGCCAGCTCGGTGTACTCCCGGACCTCGGCCGCGCGCCGCCGCCGTCCCCAGCCGAGCAGCCCGCCCATCACGGCGGCCACCGCCGGGGCGGCCGTGACACCGGCGTCCTCGGACTCGATCAGCAGCCGGGTCCGCCGGGCCAGCACGTCCTCGACGTGCAGCGCGCCTTCGAACAGCACCGCGTACGCCACCTCCGCGCGCCGGTAGGGGGACCCGTCCGCCAGTGGCTGGCGCAGCGAGTGATCCGAGTCGATCAGGCCGAGCACCTCCGGTGTCATCGCGCCGTACCGGCCGAGCAGATGCTCGACGTACTCCTCGGGAACGCCGTGGTCCTCGGCGAGCCGCGGCACCGACGCGCGCACTCCCGGCAGCCCGTCCGCGCCGAGCAGCGGCAGTTTCCCGGTCACCGACTCCGGCACCGTCCGCCCGAGATCTTCCACCGCCGCGTCGATCACGTCCCTCGCCATGATGCGATAAGTCGTGAACTTTCCTCCGGCGATCGACACCAGGCCCGGCACCGGCTTATCGACCACGTGCTCACGCGACAGCTTCGTGGTCGCGGAGCCCGACGAGGTGTCCACCAGCGGCCGCAGCCCTGCGTAGACCGCGAGCACATCCGACCTGGTGAGCGGCTTGGCCAGCACCCGGTTGGCGTGCTCAAGGATGTAACTGACGTCCGACTCGTCGGCGGTCACTGACGCCGGATCACCTGACCAGTCGGTGTCGGTGGTCCCGACGATCCAGCGGTCGTCCCACGGGATAAAGAACAGCACGCTGCGCTCGGTGCGCAGGATCATTCCGGTCTCGGCGTCGATCGCCTCGCGCGGCAGGATGATGTGCACGCCCTTGGACATCCGCACCTTGTACCCCGACGGCACGCCGCCCAGGATCTCATCCGTCCACACGCCCGCGCAGACCACCACGCGCGCCGCCGTAACGTCCACCGATCGTCCGGTCTGCTCGTCCCTGACCCGCGCGCCAATGACCTTATTTCCATAACGACGCAACGACTCCACCCGGGCCCGCGTCACCACCAGGGCGCCATGGGCGGCCGCGGTGCGGGTCACGGTGAGCGCGTACCGCGCGTCGTCCACCTGGGCGTCGTAGTAGGTCATCGCCCCGGCCAGGCCGTCGGTCCGCAGCGCGGGAACCTTGCGCGTCGCGCCCTTGATCGTCAGGTGACGGTGGAACGGCACCGGCCGGTGCGTCCCCTCCATCGCGTCATACAGCGCCAGTCCAGCGCCCACGTACGGGCGTTCCACGACCTTCTTATATAGCGGGTAGAGAAATGAGACCGGGCGCACCAGGTGCGGCGCGAGGCTGGAGACCAGCAGATCGCGCTCGTGCAGCGCCTCGCGGACCAGTTTGAAGTCGCGTTGTTCTAGGTAGCGCAGACCCCCGTGGATCAGCTTGCTTGACCGGCTCGAGGTCCCGGACGCGACGTCCCGCGCCTCCACGAGAGCGACCCGCAGCCCCCGCGACGCGGCGTCCAGCGCCGCCCCCGCGCCGGTGATGCCCCCACCGACTATCAGCACGTCGAACTGACGATCGGATAGCTTGCGCAGTACTGCGCTTCGCTCTCGTGCGTCGAGCGCTCCATTGGTGACCATCGGCCCCACCTCCCGTTACTAGCGTATGTACATAGTCAACCACCCGGTACCCGCTATCTAGTCCCGGTGCATGGCATTCGCGTGCTGTGGGTAGGTCCAAGGCGGCCAACGACGGAGGTATGAAATGACCGGAGTGTCCACTGATCTCGCCATCGAACCCGTGGGTGAGGTTGTTGCGAAACTGGGCGAAGGACCCTACTGGGACCCCAGTTCTTCGACGCTTATCTGGGTGGACATTCCCGGCGGGCTGCTGCATCGCACCGACCCGGCGACCGGCGCCACCGAAACGGCGGACATCGGCGCTCCGCTATCGGCCGCGCTCCCCGTCGAGGGCGGCGGCGTGCTGCTCGCTCGCAACAGCGAGCTGATCGTGCGGGCCGTCGATGGCAGCCAGCGGGTGGTCGCCAGCACGGCCGACCCGGATGACATCCGGTTCAATGACGCCGCCGTCGACGTGCGCGGCCGGGTGTGGGTCGGCTCGATGGACATCAATGAGACCGAGCCCAATGGCCAGCTGTACCGGCTGGAATCCGATGGCTCGCTTACCGCGGTGATCACCGAGGTGACGGTATCCAACGGGATTTGCTGGTCTCCCGACCAGCAGTTGATGTACTACGCCGATTCGCCCACCCGGCGCATCGACGTGTTCACCTACATGCCCGAGGTGGGCGGGGTAGTGGACCGGCGCCCGTTTGTCGATGTTTCCGACGCGTCCGGGGTGCCCGACGGACTGACCGTGGACGCCGATGGCTACGTGTGGGTGGCGCTGAACGGGGGGAGTGAGCTGCGTCGTTATGGTCCAGATGGGAAGCTTGAATCGGTGATCGCGCTGCCGGTGTCGCAGCCGACGAGCGTTGCTTTCGGCGGCGATGGGCTGCGTGACCTGTTCGTCACCTCCGCGCGCGAGCCGCTGTCGGCCGCGGAGCGCGACGCGCAGCCGCTGGCCGGCCGGCTGCTGCGGCTGAGCCCCGGCGTCACCGGCCAGGCGGCCGCCTCGGCGCGGGCCAGCATCCCCGTCGGCTAGCCGCCCAGGTGCTGCGCCGCGAGCCGCTTGGGAACCACCATCCGCCACGCGTCGGTCACGAGTTCGCGCATCTCGGCGGCGTCGATCGCCGCCATCCTGACCTCGATCCACTGGTACCGCAGCTCCGACGGGATCGGCAGGAAGAACTTCTCCGGCTCGGCCGCGACCGCCTCGGCCCGCTGATCACGCGGGAAACCGCAGCCCATCGTCGTCTCGTCGCGGCTAAGCGCGACATAGACGATCCGCTTCACCCGAAACTTGACCCGATCCCGGACCAGCGCCTCCTCGGTCCGCGGCAACGCCAGCGCCACCCCCCGGATCTCCCCAACAGTCACCATCGTGCCTCCGTTTCTGGTCTCCACGGCCCGGCCGGTGGCCCGGGTCCTCGGGTGCGGCCCTCCGGTGGCTCGGGTCCCGGGTGCGGGCCTGCCGAAAGCTCGCTAACCGGACATCCGTGCCATCTTGCCCGGCGGTCGGGCCCGGTGATCATGGTCAGTGCTGCACTAGCAAGCCTCTTTGCTTGCTGGTGTAGCACTAACAAGCAAAACCTTGAACCCTGCGGACGGGTGCAACTGGGTGGTAACGCGCCAAACCGGACACGGATGCTGTCCTTGAACGTTGCCTATCCGGTCGTTTCAGTCCAAGATCATGGCCGCGGCTTATAACGGTTTTATCAGCTGGTGATCCCAGTCCTAAGCGAACGTTAAGAGCGGGTATACAAACGGGGACGTTCGTTAGCGTCACTGACATGTCACGCATACCATCCCATAGCCCCAGGGTCTCCCGCCGGACGGTACTGTTCGGGTCGGCTGCCGCGGCGTCCGCGTCGATGCTGGCCACCATCCCCGTCCTGCAGCACCGCAACAGCGCCCTCAAGCTGAAGGACGCGGCCGCGTCCGCGACGAGTGACACCGTCACCTTCAGCCTGCGGAACAACACCGGCTCGGACACGGTGTACGCGTTCGTCACCGGGAACGCCATCAATAACGACAACGCGCTGATGCTGCTTGAATCGGACGGCCAGACTCCTTATTACCCGACCTCGCCGTCGGCGACGGGCGCCGCGCTCGGGGCGGACTGCGCCATCCCGCTGAACGCTTCTGGCGGTTCGCCGGTGTCGGTCACGGTGCCCCAGCTAGCGGGCGCGCGGCTATGGTTCTCGATCGGTACGCCGCTGACGTTCCTGCTAAACCCGGGCCCCGCGCTCGTCGAGCCGTCGGTGACCAACCCCTCGGATCCCAACATCGACCTGCAGTGGGACTTCTGCGAGTTCACCTATAACTCCACCGAGTTGTTCGTGAACATCAGCATGGTGGACTTCGTGTGCATGCCGATCGGGCTCTCCCTCACGGACACCTCCGGGGGCACCCAGACCGTCGCGGGGCTGTCGGCGGGCGCGCTCGATACCGTGTGCGTCGGGCTGACCGCGCAACAGGCGTCCGACGGAAACCCGTGGACCGACCTGATCGTCGCCAACGGCGGGCAGAATCTCCGTGCGCTCAGCCCGACGAACGGCATCGTGATGGACTCCACGTTCCTGTCCGGCTATTACGACGACTACGTGGACGAGGTCTGGTCGAAGTACACCTCCGGCACGCTGACCATCGACACCCAGGCCTCCTACGGGAACGTAACCGGCCAGGTGAGCGACGGCCTGCTCACGTTCAGCGGGGTCGGGACCTTCGCCATGCCCGCGGCGGCCGACATCTTCAGCTGCGCCTCGGGGCCGTTCAATCCGGACGGCCTGAGCGCCGAGATGCTCACGATCGTGCCCCGGCTGGCCGCTGCCTTCAACCGCAGCACGCTGCTGATCGACTCCAACCAGCCTGACGGCGAGGACCCCTCGGACTACTACCAGAACGCGACCACGAACCACTACGCCAGGCTCGTGCACGCCAGCCTAGGTACTGGCGGCGGTTACGCCTTCCCGTATGACGACGTCACGCCTGACGGTGGCGTGAGCCAGGCGGGTGCTATCTCCGCCGGTAGTCCGTCCGAGCTGTCCGTCACGGTAGGCCCGGTGCACTAAGGTGCCTGATCCGGAACTCCGGCCGCACGACGAAAGAGTTGTTTGGCGGCACGGACAAGCCGGGCATCCGCTGGCCCGAATTCGTCGTGGAAGCCGTGGTCGAAGCCATGCGTGCTCGCCCAGCACAGAGCGGCGGTGGCGGCCGGGTCCTCGACGTCGAACGCGCCGGCCGCCGTCCCGTCGGCGAGCAGATCGCGGACCGCATGCAACGTGAGCTCGTGGGCGGGCCGGTGGTCGGCCGATACATGGCCGCTGTGATGAAACAGCACCTGGTGCAGGTCGTCGCGTTCGGCGTAGCTGTCGAAGATCGCCTGGACGCAGGTATCGAGCTTGCCAGCCCAGTCCTCGACCGGCTCGGTGGCGGCCCTGATCCGCTCGGCGAGCTGGGCCGAGAACTGGTCTTGGAGCGCGAGCAGCAGGTCGTCCTTGGAGTGGAAGTACAGGTAGAACAGGCCCTTGGAGACCCCGGCCCGGGTGGTGATGTCATCCAGTGAGGTAGCCGCGATGCCCTTGGCGAGAAACAGCTCCTTGCTGGCGTCGAGCAGATCGGCGCGCCGTTGCTCGGCGGGCTTGGTCCGGGCCATCACCGGCTCCTCTCCTGCAGTGGGGTCTGACTGACCGTCAGTCAGTCTATTGACTGACCGTCAGTCATACGGTTAGTCTAGCTGATTATGAAGCGAATCGCCCTCGACGTTACGCCGCTGCGGCGATCCCGTGATCTGCGGTGCATCGTCGCCGGGCAACTGCTGTCCACGCTGGGCAGCCAGCTCACCGTTGTCGCGGTGCCGTTTCAGGTCTACGAGCTGACGCATTCGTCGCTCGATGTCGGACTGGTCTCGCTCGCACAGCTGTTCCCGCTGATCGCCGGAGCACTGATGGGCGGCGTGCTGGCCGACTCGGTGGACCGGCGCAAGCTGCTGCTGATCGCGCAGGCGTTGACCGCCCTATGCAGCGTCGGCCTGGCGGTCAACGCCGATACCGGGACCGCGTTGTGGCCGTTGTTCTTCCTGCCGGCGGTGGCGGCCGCGTTTGCCGCCGCGACCGAGTCGGGGTTGTCGGCGGTGCTGCCGAACCTCGTCACCCGGTCCGAAGTTGCCTCGGCAAACGCGATGTTCCAGGCGATCTTCCAGCTCGGCCAGGTGGCCGGACCAGCGGTGGCGGGCTTGCTGCTGGCCGGGGCCGGAGTCCGGTTCGTCTACTGGATGGATGTGGCCACCATGGCGGCGTCCATAGTGGCGACCTTCCTGATCGGCCCGCAGGTCCCGGTGGGCGGCACCGAGCATCCGCCTGGTCTGCGTTCGCTTCGCTACCTCAAGGGGCAGCGAGTGCTCCAGGGCGCCTTCCTGATTGACATCAACGCGATGGTGTTCGGCATGCCGCGCGCGGTGTTCCCGGCGCTGGCCAGCACGGTGTTCGGTGGAGGGGCCAGGACGCTCGGCTTCCTCTACGCCGCTCCCGGTGCCGGAGCCCTGATCGGAGCGGTCACCACCGGCTGGGTCGGCCGGGTGCGTAGGCAAGGGCGGGCTGTCATCTTGGCTGTCCTGGTGTGGGGGGCCGCGATCACCTGCTTCGGCCTGGTGCACTGGCTGCCCATCGCGCTTATCTTGCTGGCCGTCGCCGGCTGGGCGGATGTGATCTCCGCGGTGTTCCGCAGCACGATCCTCCAGTTGGGCGTTCCTGATGAGCTTCGCGGGCGGCTGATGGGCGTCCAGATGGCGGTCGTCGCGGGCGGCCCGCGGATAGGGGACACCGAAACCGGGGCGGTGGCGGCCGCCTTCGGCCCGGTCACGGCGGTGGTTTCCGGGGGACTGGCCTGCGTGGCCGGGGCGCTGGTGCTGGCCCGGCTGCTACCCGTGTTCAGCCGCTATACGGCACCAGTGGTGCGCGACGAAGCCGCCGACCCGGCCGATATCACCACTTGACGATATCGGTTATCGGCAATACTTGGGTATTATTGGTCTATGGCAATAACGAGCGACGAGCACCTGGTCACGACCGCCGGAGACCTAGGCGCCGCGCTGAAGCATTACCGCACGGCCGCTGGGGTGACCCAGGAAGCGGCGGCCAGCGCCGAGGGAATCGGGCAGCCATACCTATCCTCCCTGGAAGCGGGCAAGTTCGGCGGCTCGCTTACCCATGCGCTACGGCTGCTGAGGCTGGTTGGCTGCGAGCTAGTGGTCCGTCCGCGGAACAGTCGTGGCTGAGCGCCTCGTCGCGTGGCTCGATGGTACTCCGGTAGCGACGCTGGCGTCGGCCGCCGAGTACCGCATCACTCTGGATCCTCAAGCCAGATGGTCCGCACGCGATGGCGGTGAATGAGGCAACCTGCTTGCGGCTAGCTGCCGCCTGCGGACTGGAAGCACCCGAGATTGAGCTCCTCGACCTGGAGGGATTGCCGGTCCTAGCCGTCAAACGCTACGACCGCCGCGAGACTCTTGACGGGCCAGTCCGCGTGCACCAGGAGGACGGCTGCCAGGCGACCAACACGCCACCCGCGCTCAAGTACCAAGAGCAGGGTGGTCCCGGGCTGCGAGATCTCGTCACGATCCTGCGGGATTTCGGTGACCCTGCCGACGTGACCGACCTGCTGCGCCGCACCACGTTCAATATGGCGGTCGGCAACGCTGACGCGCACGCGAAAAACTTCTCCTTGCTGCACGAGACAGACGCATCGGTGGTCAGGCTCGCGCCGTTTTACGATGTGTTGTCGACGATTGCCTTGGACCTGAAGGACAGCACGGGTCGGCCGGTACCGGCCGACCCGCACCTTGGCGAGCGGGTCGGCAAGCAGACGGACATCCGGAACGTGACCGCTGCCGATGTGGTGACGGAGGCGGTTTCCTGGGGCATTCGGCGTCAGGCCGCCGTGGCTGTCGTGTCGGAGATGCTGGACCGGGTGATCGATTTGAGCGCGACCGCTGACGGCGACGAGCGTGTTCTCGCTACGATCCGGCGGCAGGCCGAGCGGATGGCTGTCCAGCCATAACCCGGAGGCTGTAGGAGTCACGGTGGCCCCTGGCGAGGGTCCGCTGACTCCTCCGGGACAGTTAGGGACGCGTGGATCGTAATAGTTTGTATTCGGGTTGCTCGGCAGCAGTCCATTTAGGAAGGTATTAGCTACCGCATAATAGTGGTCGTCCCACGGGGAGCTAGCAATCAAATACCAATAGCCCGCAGGGCTAGCGCTGGGGATGCTGGGATCATATACCTTACAAGATACTTGAACAACCTGAGTGAATCCAATATCCGGGCCGGTGCCTGAAGCGTTGGAATAGTCCTCGAAGGTTGGCACACCGTTCTTGTTGTACGCCTCTTCCGGGTAGAGAGTCGGCGGTGGCGCCGCGGCAGATCTGGTCGCCCGGGGCGACGGTGATGCGCTGCGCAAGCGACGTCCTGGACCGGAGCCAGAGTTCGTATTCGTCGTCGCTGCGCCGGTCGTCGGCACGGGCGAAGCCCCAACGGATGGAATCGGCAGCCTGCTCGGGCTCGGACGATGAAGCTTTGACGGCGAGCTTTGCGAGTTTACTGGACTGGTGGAGCGGTGGGCAGGCAACTGTAGCGCGGTTTTGTGCCCGGTATTATGTTTATGCAGTACGTGTACCGCCAGGGTGGCAGTGATTGCTACGGCGATCACACCGAGCACCGCGAGAATAGGTGGCAGCCATGGCCGCCGGCTCGGCGGACCGTCTGGTCCGTGGTGTGGTTCTCGGCGGTCAGGATTCTGGTTTCTTTCGATAATGTCGATCATCATTCCAACCGTTGGCTAGGACTGGACGATCTGCTGGCAGAGATTTACGGCATACGATTCTGCTTGCTCATGTTGCTGGGCACTCAGGAACGTGCGGGTCTAGCGATCCCGATGTATCGGCATTAAGGAAAGTGTTTGCCGGGGCGTATTCGCCAGCCCATGGTGATGTTTCTATGAGGTAGAAGGCGTTTATGCTTCCCATGCCCGACTCGTTGGGGGCCCAGCATTTGACCCGCACGTACGTGCCGAAAGGAATGGATATTGGTCCGCTGATGACCGCATCGCCCATCGGGTCGCGGAACACGTCGGTTCCCAGATGATTGTCAGTTTCCTCTGAGTAAAACTTGCCGGACGACCCAGTCGGCGAAGCAGTTGCGCTTGCCGAGGTGGAGGGGGGTGCCGAGGCATCGCTTGAGGTTGAGCCGAGGGTTTTGGACGCACCAGAATTACCGTCAGCCATGGCGGTGATCGTCGCTGCCGCGATCGTGGCGACCGCGCCTATCAGCGCTACCGTGATGGGCAGCGTCCATCCGCGGCGCTTCTTGCCCCCAGAGTTTGGCTGACCGTCCCGCGGCCGATCGGCGTCTCCTCTGGAGGAGTCGGGGACTGGCTGCCGGGTAGCTCCAGGAACCGTGATCCACGCGGTGTAAGCCGCATCGTTCTTGCCCTTAACAACCACTTTTCTGTACTTTTCTGGCTGAAGCCCGAGGCGGCGCGTCTTCACGACGTCCTCATACATGCTGTCGTCGATGATCACAGCAAGTGCGTGGCTGTTGGCCTTCCGCAGCGTCTCTCGTAGTTCGTCGCTATCCACGAGAACGGTGGCCCTGATGGCTGCGTGACCGGGTATTCCCTGGGCAGCCTCCTCGACTATTCCGGAGGTAACGGCGAACCTCATCCGGATTCTGCAGTTCTTGCGCAGGTTCTTATTGACCCTGTTCAGCTCACGGTTTAGTTCACGCAGGTAATTGGCGACCAGTTCGAGATCGGTGATCCCTGGCGGCCATGCGACAAGGTTGCCATCGCCCCTGCCCTGAACGATTGCGCGCCGTCGGTTCAGCCCAGCGTTGACGGCGGCCCGATTCTCGATTTCGGCCATCCAGTTTTGCAGGTCACGCTGATCGTCGTCGCGGCGCTTACTGTACCCCTCGGCGTCGGACACGGTGATGATGCGGCGCACTGGCACAGCACTGGACCGAGTGACCACGGTAAACCTCCTGGGGAGGAGCGGCTCTGCGGCTAGCATGCCGTTGCCGCGACATCGGCAACAAAGCGACGGTAAAAAGACGGGTTTGGGCGGGCTCGGCCAGGCGGCAGCACGGAGCGCGGCCATGTCCGGAACCAGCAGGAGTCGGCCGAAGTTCTCGACCAGCCCTTCTTCCCGCAGGCCACGTAGCGCGCGCTGCGCTGTCGTCTCGCCAACGCCAATCAGAGTGCCGAGCTCCATCTGAGTCAGGTTTACGCTGATCAGCACGCCTCGGGCGGCAGAGTGTCCGTAGTCCTCGTGCCCGTAGTCCTCCGCCAGTTCCAGCACGACCCGGGCCATGCGTCCTTGTGCGGTGCAGTTGGTTATGTCGATGCGCCGCCGGGTGGCTGAACGCAGCTTGCGGCTGACCGCTGACGTGAGGGAAATGGCTGCAGCGGGATGCTGGCTCAGCAGACTAAGCAAATCGTCTCGACCGAGGCGGACCGCGACGACCGGTTCGTGTGCACAGGCGCTGACGGTGGCCGTGTGATCGCCACCGTCCATGCTCGCGATCTCTCCCACGACATCCCCGCCCACCCTGATCGCGAGCAGTGCCTGTCCGCCGGAATCCAGTTGGGTGGTGACCTTGACATAGGAGTCGAGCAGCAGGAACGCATCGGTGGTCGCATCGTTCTCAGAGAGCAGGATCTTGCCTTTGCGGAATCGCGCAAGCTCTCCGGCTGTAAGGAAATCATGCAGAACCGGGGCATCCAGTTGGGCGAGGAAGCTGGCACCAGGCCAGTCAGCGCGACGTTCGCGCGCAATTTGGGGTGCATCGATAGCCCGCCCCCCACCCATGATCAGAGTCTCCCTCCGCGCGGTCGCGATTCGAGTAATGCTAATACGCATCCGTGAAAAGGTCAGAGGTTTGCATTCCTTACTCTAAGGTAATTTGCGTGGTATTTATCTTTCTGGGGTTACATTTGTAGCGGAAGGTATTTTTCCTGCCTTCTGGTGAACGCGGTACGTGCCGTATGGCACGTATTGCCGGGAAGAGGGAGAATGCCGACCGTAAATCGCGATCTTCGGCGCCCTAATCTGGCCGCCTGGATGAGTGCTGGCGTCAAGGCTGCCATCGCCTGATTGACCGGTTCCAGGCCGGGCCGGGCGGTGACGATCCGGACGACGGCCTCGTCCAGTCCGGCGCTCAGCCGGGCGAACGCGGCCGGTGCGGCGGCCGCGGGGCCGTAGTAGCCGACCGCCTGCAGCATCTCGTCGGGGGCCGCAGCCACCAGTTCGGGCATGGCCGTGCCCTTGTCCCGCCGCCGCTCCAACTCGCTCAGCTCCGCATCGAATCCCATTTGAGCGAACAGGCCGCGGTAGCCCGCGCTTTGCGGGATACCAGGCCGGCCCATCGCGTAACCGAGCACCTGCGTGCCGAACGCCAGCCGGGCTGCGTCCAGGTCGTCATCGATGCAGACCCGGATGTACATAGTCATCGGGACTACGCCAGGGGCGCGGCCGGCTCGCGCGGCGCCCTCATCGATCCGTGCCCGGCTGACGGCGATGCGCTCTGGCGTAGCCCAGTTCAGCAGCACTCCATCGGCGCTCTCACCGGCGAGCCGGAGCATCTGCGGGCCGAGGGCTGCCAGGTACACCGGAGCAGACTCCAGAACCGCCAGTCCGAGCGTGGCGGACTGCGGCCACCCGGGCGCGCCCGTGCCATCCCTGGCGATGAGCTGTCCGGCCGTGACTCGCTGACCGGCCAGTAGGCCGCGGACCTCGGTGACGTACTCGCGCATCACGGCGATCGGGCGGTCGGGCAGGCCTACCGATGCCCAGAATCCGGGCCCGTAGCCTCCGGTGCCGAGGCCGAGCACGAATCGCCCTGAAGACAGCTGAGCTAGCGTGGCCGCCTGTGCCGCCAGGCCTAGCGGGGTCCACATCCGCGCAGCCGGGACGACGGAAATCCCGGCCCGCAGCGAGGTGTCCTGCAGCCAGGCCCCGCAGACATGGAACGAGTCCGGCACTCCGCCAGCCGGGGTCCACAGGCTTTCGAAGCCAAGCCGATCCGCCTCGCGCGCGGCCGCGCGCAACTCGTCGAACGGAAGGCCGAGGCGGGAGTCCAGTCCAACGCCGATCATCATGATCGTTAGTATGCCCGGACGCCTCGCCGGTCGCGGCGGTCTGAGTCGGCCGAATCAGTGGCGCTGGATACGAAGGACATCCGTCCTGGCGATCGCCGCGTCTCGTTCAGCAGCCAAGTCCAGGCGCCGAGGGTCGTTCATGTATGCCCCCAGGGTTTCCTCGGAAGGAAACTCCAGGAACTGGACCTCTGCGGGTTGCTCACCGGCAACCGCATCACCCGTGGCCCCGCACGGGTGATGCGGCAACTCGTGCCGGTTACTAACCGAGATACCGGGCTAGCGCGAGATCCGTGAGGCCGGTGGAATTGTCTTCTGAATACCCGACGACGACGATGTCCCCGTTGGGCTGGATGAGGACCGCGGATGCCCCCTCGTCGCCCTGGATCGTGGTGAGCACCGTGCCGTTGTTGCCGAAGCTGGAGTCCAGGCTCCCGTTGGTGTCGACCCTGGCGAGGCCGAAGACCGAGGTGCTGAAGTTGTACTGTGCTCCGGCGACCACGATCTGGCCGTTGGGCTGGACCGCCACCGCCCCGGCCGTGTCCTCCAGGTTGCTGAGAGTCGTCGTGTCGGAGTAGTTGAACGGACCGGTCGACGCGGCAACAGTGCCGCCGGCGTTGAATAGCTGAACCTCGACGTCGATGTTGTGCTTGGCGATCTCGTCGCTGCTGCCGATCACGTACTGCCCGCTGGACTCGAACACCGCGGAACCGCTCTGCGAGCTGGCCGTGATGGGCTCGGGCGTGACGGCGGAATCGAGCTGGCCAGTCGCGCTGTACTCGAGATCGCCCGGTAGCACGAAGATGTCTCCGCTGGCATCCTCGCCAACCGCGGAGAAGTTGCCCTCGCTCAGGTTGGTCACCTGGCCGTCGGCTCCGAAGGTCGTATCGATCGTGCCGTTCGTGGTGAACCGCGCCATCGCGGCTTCGGGCGGCGCGTGGTAGGAGTTGAGCAGGGCCTCACCGGCGACCAGTATGTCCCCGTTGGACTGCACCAGGATGGAGTCGGGTCCTTGGACGTCCGAGTTGGCGAACGCTGTGCTGGCCACCCCGTCGGTGCCGAAGGTCGTGTCGATTGAGCCGGTGGCGTTGTACCGGACGACCGCGAAGGACCCGCCTGTCCCGTTGGGCGCCGTCTCTTCGGCGGCCACGACGATCTCACCGTTGGATTGCACCGCCAGCGTGACCCCAAAGAGGGAGCTGATCCCGGACGGCAACGCAGCGATCCCGTCGGTGCCGAACGTGGTGTCCAGTGTCCCGCTCGGCAGGTACCGCACTAGGCCGAAGTTCCCGGCGACCAAGATGTCGCCGTTAGATAGCAGGGCTGCCGAGGACGGCTCCGCCTCGATCTGGGAGCCACCGGAATTCAGCCCGAGATTCGTCAGGACGACGCCGTTGTTGCCAAATGTGGGGTCGAGGCTGCCCGCCGTCTGTGCGGAAGCAGCGGAGCCGAGCCCCAGCAGGGCGCCAGCTACTAGGGCGCCTGTGAGCACCGCTGGAATGAGTCTTTTCACGTGCTGTCCTTCCGACTGCCTGTGAGGTTTCCTTACGTCTGGGGCAGTCGGCGCCGCTCGCGGGGTCTGCGGGCGTCGCTCCCTAGTGAACCGTAGGCATGCCGGGCGAAGAGCGTCTTGAGTAGTCGGCTACCCAGATTGAACCGTTCGGGTACCCAGTACGTGTCCCAGATAGGAGCGGGGCCTAACTTGTCCTGCCCGCACGGCAAGTTGCTCTTAGGCGAAGGTGCCGAGTATGTCGGCAATCGGGCGAAATCTTCCCGGGCACGACTGGCCGCTGACCGGCCGTGATGATGAGCTGACGCAGACCCGTGTGGCGCTTGAGGCCAGCGATTCAGCAGCTGTCGTGCTGGCGGGAGCTCCCGGGGTCGGGAAGACCCGGCTGCTCCGTGAGATCCTCGACCGCGCAGGGCACGGTGACTACATCGCGGCAACCCGGGCGGCCGCGTCCGTTCCCTTCGGGGCGCTGTCGCATCTGGTGGCGGGGATACCACGGACCGCGGGGCTCGAGCTGTGGCACCAGGTGGCCGATCAGCTAGCCGCCCGTGCCTCGGGCCCGGGGTTCATTCTGGGCGTCGACGACGCTCACCTACTCGACGAGCCGTCGGCGGCCCTTCTGCATCAGCTCGTGGTACATGGGCGCGTGTCCGTGGCGGCAACGATACGAGCTGATGAACCCGCGCCGGATGCGGTGACCGCGTTGTGGAAAGACGGCCTGGCGCAGCGGATCACCATCCGGCCACTGCCCGCTCCGGCAGTGGAGCAGTTGATAGGTCACGTACTCGGCCCGCACGTCGAAGGCCGTACCCGGCGGCACATTCGCGACATCACCGCTGGTAATCCGCTGCTACTGCGTGAGCTGCTCAACGGCGCCCTTGAGGAAAAAGCGTTGGTCCAGAGCTACGAGGTCTGGCATTGGGTTACAGGACCGCGCTACGGTCCCTGCCTCATTCAGCTCGTCGAGCAGCGGCTCGCCGGGCTGTCGGAAGCGGCGCGGAGCGCACTGGAAGTGATCGCCTGCGGCGAGCCGGTGGCGGCGGCGGTGCTAGGCGATCTGGCCGACGGCGGGATGCTAGAACCGCGCGCGGTCGCCGAGGTCGATCGGGCCGGGCTCATCGCCCGGGAGCGTTCTGGAAGGCGCGAGCTGTTGTTGCCGGCTCACCCGCTCTACGGTGCAGTCGTCCGCGCCCTGGTGCCGCTTGATAGAGCTAGGCGGATTTGGGGGTGGCTTGCCGCCGCCGCCCAGCCGCGACCGGCCAGACGCCATGACGACAAGCTGCGGGTAGCCTCCTGGCGGCTGGACGCCGGGACTGCTCAGGACCGGACGGAACAGATCGCCGCCGCGGATCAGGCAATGTTCGCCGGAGACCTCAGCATGGCCGAACGGTTCATCCGCGCGGCGGGATCAGCCGCCCCTCGTTTCGCACTCGCGAGGGTGCTCACGTGGCAAGGACGGCACGCGGAAGCCCTGGTGGCACTAGAGGATGGCCGAGGCGAGTGGGCTGTCATGCGCGCCTGGAACTGGTACTGGAGCGGCGGTGGGCTGTCCACGGCGCTGGCCGCCATTGGTCCGGCTTTCGCAGATTCGCGTTCGGTCGCCGATGGCACGAGGGCGTGGCTGCTGCTGTTCTCCGGTCAATGTGCCCGGGCCCTTGATGCCGTTTCGTCAGCGAGCGCCGATAGCGCACGGTTTACCCTGGCCGCCGCAGCCCTCGCCCGCGCGCTCGCTGGGCGTCCCGGGATGGCGATCAGGTGCTCAGCAGGGCGGAACCGGGTGATGCTCGGCTGGCCGGAGTGCCTGGCCCTGCTACTGCGCGGGGCGGTCGCCGAAGCGCGCACATTGGCCGAGGATGGATACGACGAGGCGGTCGAGCGTGAAGTCGACACTGGCGTGACGGCGGTCTGGGCCGTGTGCCGCGGCAAGGCCGCCCTGGCACAGGGGCAGCTCGCACCGGCAGAGGTTGCCTTTCGTGAGGCCGCCATGCTCCTGGATGAGCGAGATAACTATCAGTTCTCGCGATATGTACTGGCCGAACTGGCCTCGGTCTTCGCGCACGCGGGCGACGCGTCGGCGGCGCGGGAGTGGATGAACCGCTCGGATGCCCGGCGGTGTCCAGCCAACCGGCTGTTCGAGCCGTGGGTAGAGCTCAAACGCGCGTGGGTGATGGCGGCCGAGGGGGATCTTTCCGCCGCGGCCGGCCAGGCTTGCCGCGCCGCAGGACTGGCTCGCGCCGCGGGTCAGCACGCGGTAGAAGCGGAGGCTCTGTATGATTCCGTGCGATTCGGCTCCTCCTGGACGGCTACGGTGCGCTTGGCCGAGCTGGCACCGGAGCTTAACGGTGCGCTCGGCACCGTCCTGTCTGACGCGGCCCAGGCTTTCGCCTCGCAGGATGGCCACCGTCTCGATAGCGTCGCCGACGCGTTCGGTCGCATAGGTCTCCTGCTGCACGCGGCGGAAGCCGCGGGCGCGGCCACCCGTTCCCATCAGGTCGGTGGACGGGCCGCGCTAGCGAGTGCTTCCCGGCGGCAGCTGACCCTGCTCATTGAGGCTTGCCCCGATGCCCGGACACCGCTGCTGAGAATCGCCGGTGCCGAGACGACTCCCGCGCTTACCCGGCGAGAGCAGCAGATCGCGCTCATGGCATCGTCCGGGCTGTCGAGCAGGGACATCGCAGCGAAGCTGAATCTGTCTGTACGGACCATCGGCAATCATCTGGGCCATGCCTACGCCAAGCTCGGGATCAGCGGCCGGAACGAACTCGCCAGCAGCTTCGAGCGCGGTGGCCGGTAGGCGGGTGGAGACCTCGGGCGGAGGGCGAAAAGCCTTAGGCGGGTCTCGCGGGTTCTGGCAGGGTAGGTCTCATGGCTGACCTCTACCATGGCCTCGCCGCCGACTACGACTGGATATTCGACGACCTGACGCTGGACCACGGCTACGCGATCAACGCGCCCGGGCCGGCTCGCCTGCTACAGCGGATCGATCCGGCTAGCACCGTGCTCGACGCGGCCTGCGGGACGGGGATCGATGCGGCGGCGCTTGCCCGCCGTGGTTTCAGCGTGCGGGCGGCCGATGGAAGCCAGGCCATGGTCGAGGCCGCAGCGGCGCGGTTCCGGCGTGAGGGACTGACGATACCGCTGCAGCATTGTCGGTGGACGGATCTTCCCGCCGCCATCGGCGAGCGGTTCGACGTCGTGCTCTGTACCGGCAACGCGCTGGTGCACGCCGGCGGGCGCGATGCGATGGTCGAGGCGCTGATCGCGTTGCGGCGGATGGCACGCCCGGGAGGGCATGTGGTGATCGACTCCCGTAACTGGGAGAAGCTCCATGGCGAGCGCCGGATTGTGCAGGTCATGGACCGGGCGAGGATGCGCGGAGGACGAAGATGCGTCGTCCTCTATGCCTGGGAGGTGCCGGCCCGGCTTGACGAGGAGCACATCGCTCACATCGTGTTCCTCCACGAGGAAGGCGACCGGATCGAGCCGCACGAATATCAGGTCTCGTTCCGTCCCTTCACGATTGGTGAACTGAGGAAACGGCTCGAGATCGCAGGATTGCGGGAAGTCGACACCGATTATGACCAGACCACTGACCGGTATGACGTGATCGCGGTGGCGACCTAACACCGGGACGCGCATCCCGTGACTCGCGACTTGAGGGCAACGTCCGATTCATCACGATAGAGTGCTCGCGGTGGATATTCAGTCTTTGTCGCCAGAGGACCCCCGGTCGCTGGGCCGATACGAGCTACTCGGACGGCTCGGGCGGGGAGCCCAGGGGATTGTTTTTCTCGCACGTGACCCGGCCAACGGCACCCAGGTCGCGGTCAAACTGCTGCGTGCGCACTTGGACGGCGACGATGCCGCGCGTTTGCGGTTCTTGCGGGAGGTCGCGGCCGCCAAACGCGTCGCGCAGTTCTGCACGGCCCAGGTGCTCGACGCCAACGTGGCTGGCAACCAGCCATACATCGTCAGCGAGTACATACCCGGCCCGTCGCTGGCGGAGGTCATCCGCTCCGACGGCCCGCGCGCCGGGGGCGCGCTTGACCGGCTCGCGATCAACACCGCCGCCGCGCTTGGCGCGATCCACCACGTCGGCGTCGTTCATCGCGATTTCAAGGCCGCCAACGTCCTGCTGGGTCCGGACGGGCCCGTGGTCATCGACTTTGGGGTCGCCAAGGCGCTCGGCACCGTCGAGCAGCAGCTGACGCTGACCGGCCAGCAGGTCGGCACGCCCGCCTACATGGCACCCGAGCAGTTTAAAGACGACCCGGTCGGACCCGAGACTGACATCTTCGCGTGGGGTGCGACGATGGTCTTCGCCGCGACCGGCACCCTCCCGTTCGGCGACGGATCGGTCGCGTCCGTCATGTACCGGATCCTCAACGAGGCCCCCGATCTGGGCGGGCTGTACGGCCCGATGCGCGATCTGGTCGCGGCGTGCCTGGCGAAGGACCCGGCCGCCAGGCCTACCGCCCGGCAGATCGTGGATCGGCTGATGAGCACGGGGAACGTCCCGGAGCCGACGGCCGCCGAGGCGATGGCCCCGGCCCAGCAGGTCGGCGACTTGATGCCCGGCGCCGGTGGGGCCTTGTACACGATCGACCCACTGCACAACGTCCACATGCGGCAGGACTCCGTGTCGTTGATGCCCGCGGGCGGGCCCACGGTCCGCGGTCGGCTGCGCGGAAGGCCGCGCGTTCCCCGGGCTGCCCTCATCGCGACGGCCGTCGTCATCGTGCTGGCCGGTGGCGCCGTCGTGGGGCTCAAGGCGTTTGCCTCCCCGGGCCCGCATCACACCGCGGCTGACGCGGTGGCCGTTCGCACCCCCACCCCCACCCCCTCGGCCAAGCCCAAGGCCAGTCCCAAGGCCAGTCCCGCGAGCACGGGAACCAGCCAGGCCGACTCCTCCGGCGTCAGCACCGTCTCCGGGGCGAACGGCCCCACGAGCACGACCCACTACGACGTCGCCAGCTTCAACCCCAACACACTCGCCCCGGTGGGCGAGACGGCGAACATCCCCTACTTCGAGCCGGTAAAAGGCGACTGGGGTTGGCTGGCGGACGTCCACCACTGCCAGGTCATCGGCAGCAACGGGACCACGGAGGGGGTCATCTGCCTCGATCTCCTCGAGGGCAACTCTGACGGCGGGACGACCTGGTACACCCCGGCTCTGACCGCCTACTGCCAGACCATCTCGACCGGCGACGATGTGCAGTGCGCCAACATCACCGGACACTTCGGCATGTACAGCGCGACTGGTGTTCAAGAGGCGCCCAAGCAGTACGGCTGGTGCGGTCATTCGGCTCGCAACCCGTGTTACTCCGGCAAGAACTACTTCGTCGAAACCGACTCTTCTTCGTGGATGACGGTGACCGCGGCCGCCGCTGACTCCTGCCAGGGTAAGAGCGGGGCGGGCACCGACTGCGAGATCTACCCCTACGCGTACGCGGGCATCGACATCGAGCTCCCCGGAACCGACAAGAACGTGACCCTGGGCGCGAACTACAAGGGCGCCGACGCGATCGGGTACTAGGCGTATTTAAGAAGTGCGTGCGTTGGAGTATGGCGTCGCGGAGGACGGTGAGTTTGTCGTAGCGGGCGGCTGCGGCGGGTCCGCTTATGACACCAACACGAAAAAAGATGGTGCATGCGCGCCACAGTGCGTATCGCGTGCTCTTCCTGTGGAAGCATCTGGGGCTGATGTGATGCGAGGACCACACGAGGCTAGTGTTCTCCGCCCGGCGCACTCGGCAACCCCAGCGATGGGCCATCGATAGCCGAATAACGCCATCGATGGCCCATCGATGGCCCATCGATGGGGCTGGTGCCACGGACCGGCCCGCGCAGCTGACCGGTATGCGCCTTTTGCCGTAGTGCACGGATCGCGGGTGCGACACACAGCAAACTCATGTTGCTTTGGAATGTTGCCTGAGTTCTTCGGTATCACGTCGTAACCGGTCTAGCCTTGCTGCACTGGAACGGTAAGACGTGGCAGACGGTCGCCAAGAACGCGGCGGACTATCCCTTCGCCCACGCGCTCACTTATGACGGGCATGGCGGCTTGTGGCTGACGGCCCTTTCATCGGGCGCTTCCAGCACGGAGTACATCGTGCACTACACCGGCGGGCGGTGGACCCAGCAGGCACTCCCGGCGTTCACGGGATACGCGGGTGCCTCGGTAGGAACGCTGGCCCTTATTCCCGGCACCGAGTCGCTGTGGGGCCTGGGCGGGCTCACGCCGAATGGTGGCGGCATCGGCGAGAACGCGATCTTCAAGTACGGGCCCTGACGGCTCCTGAGTGATCGATACACAGACCGTGGGCGGTTACGGCTGCGGCTTGGTGGCGCGGGTGGCGAGGTAACCGGGCAGGTACCGAGCCGTGGCGTCCGCGTGATGCGGAGCTTCGGCCAGGTGGGTGAGGGTGAAGCCGGCGGCGAGCTGGCCGCCGATCTGCTCGGTGAGCGAGTGGCTGTACTCGATCGGTCCGGTCCCGTAGGAGCTCAGCCGCTCGGCGTCCGGCAGGTCGAGGGTAGTGAACGGGAGCCGGTGGCGGACTACGAGCTCGCCCAGCCCATCCAGCGCCGCGATGTCGAAGATGAAGACGTCAGGGTTCATGAACCCAGCCAGCAGGATCCCGCCTGGGCGCAGCACGCGGAACGATTCCCGCCAGACCGGCGCCAGATCAGGGCAGAACACGTTCGACACCGGGTTGAAGACGACATCGAAGCTGGCATCGGGAAACACGCTCAGGTCCCGCATGTCGCCGAGCACGGTGCGGATGGCCAGTCCCTCCCGGGCGGCCACCTCCTCGTCGCGGCTCAGCTGCCGTGGCGAGTTGTCGAACACGGTCACAGCCGCACCCGCTGCCGCGAGCACCGGCCCCTGCTGCCCCCCGCCAGAAGCCAGGCCCAGCACCGCCGCACCGGCCAGATCAGCCGGGAACCAGTCGCGTGGCACTGGCTCGTATCCGATCAGGACGACCGACCAGTCCCCGGCCCGTGCCCGGGCGATGACCTCGGGTCCGACCGGCCGGGTCCACTCGTTATCGTTTTCCGCCTCGCGATCCCAAGCGGCGCGGTTATGCGCCACGGGATCAATGCTGCCCGCCACGACAGCACAGCCTAAGGGCCCTGACAACCCGGCCGCCAGTTGGGTTATCCCCACCGGGCAGCCGGTGGCCGGCTGGATGGCCGGCAGCCCGTCATCCGGGTTCGATGGAGACCATGAACAGCCTCACTTTCAAGCCTTCTCGGGCAATGGCCGGCCGGGTCTCTCGCATGCTAGCGGTCGGGGGCCTGGCGGCCATGGCCGTCGCCGTCCCCGGGACAGGCCGCGCCGCCGCCTTGGCGGGGGTGCCGCCGCTGAACGGCCAGGCGCTGGCGCAGGCGATCGTCGGCCTGCCCAGCAGCCAGGACACCGCCGCCCTAGTCGCCGTGGGCGGACGCTCCGGGCACTGGTCCGGCACGTCCGGGCTGGCCAACCTCGTCACCAGCTCCCCGGCCCTGCCAGGGGATGAGGTCCGGATTGGCAGCATCTCTAAGACCTTCATCGCCACGGTCGTCCTCCAGCTCGTCGCCGAGCACCGGATCGGCTTGGACCAGCCAGTCCAGGACTACCTGCCCGGCCTGTTGCGCGCCGGTGACCCGCCGGTCACTATCGCCGAGTTGCTTAACCACACCAGCGGGCTCGGCCCGGCCGACGGCATCGTGGATACCGGCGACCCCCAGTGGTTCCTCACCAACCGCCTCGGCACCTACACCACCGCTCAGCTCCTTGGCCCGGTCCTGCAAGAGCCGCTCATCTTCCCGCCTGGCACCCACCAGCAGTACAACGGCGTCAACTACATCGTGCTCGCCATGCTCATCCAGCGGGTGACCGGGCACGGCTACGCCCAGGAGATCCAGCAGCGGATCCTGCGCCCCCTCGGCATGCACCACACCTACGTGCCCGCGACCGACCCGGCCATGCCCGCTCCCTACCTGCACAGCTACGACAGCCAGGGCCTAGCCCCGGGCGCGCCGCTGGCCGACATCAGCCAGCAGAGCCCGACACTGTACGGAGCCCAGGGCGCGATGATCTCCACCACAGCCGACCTGGACCGGTTCATCACCGCCCTGTTCCGCGGCAAGCTCCTGCCCGCGGCGGAGCTCGACGACATGTTCACCATCCCCGCCGTCGCCAGCGGCCCCTTCCGCTACGGCATGGGACTGCTCTCCTACACCTTCTCCAACGGCGTGACCGTCTGGGGCCACACCGGCGAGACCCCCGGCTACGTCACCGGCATGTTCGCCACCCGCGACCTGTCCCGCACGCTCGTCTTCGCCCTCACCCCCGTCGAGCCCGCCGACAGCACCCAGGTGCTGACGAGCGAACTCGCCATCGCCCAGGCCGCCTACGACCCGCCCCCCGTCGGATAAGACACTAGGGCGCCCGGGTCAGCGGTTCTGTTAGCGTCTTGGGAGGAAACGGCAAGGACCATGATCGGAAGGGCAGGACTATGCGAGCCCTTGTTCTGACCGGCCCGGGGGAGTGCTCGGTCCAGGACGTGCCAGCACCGGTCGCCGTGCCTGGCGAGGTGGTGGTGGACGTCGAGCGCGCGGGCGTATGCGGCACGGACGTGGAGCTGTTCACCGGGGAGATGGCCTACCTGCACCAGGGGCACACGTTCTACCCGGTGCGCCCGGGCCACGAGTGGGCCGGTACGGTCAGCGCCGTCGGCGACGGGGTGGATCCCGCCTGGGTAGGCCGGCGAGTAACCGGTGACACCATGATCGGCGACGGCACCTGCCGCCGCTGCCTGCGCGGACAGCAGCACACCTGCGAGAAGCGGCAGGAGGTCGGCATCAGGGGTGGGCGGCACGGCGCGGTCGCCGAGCAGCTTGCCGTCCCGGTCTCCTCGCTGCACGTGCTTCCGGAAGAGGTGGATGCGGTCCTTGGCGCGCTGGTCGAGCCGGGCGGCAACGCCGTGCGGGTCGCCCAGGCGGCCGCGGTCGGCCCCGGCGACCGGGCGCTCGTCCTTGGCCCGGGGACGATCGGGCTGCTGAGCGCCCTGTTCATCCGCGCGGCCGGTGCCGAGGTTCACCTGATGGGGATCACCGAGGAGTCGCTGGATTTCGCCCGCGGCCTTGGCTTCGAGCACGCCTGGACCGAGGAAACCGTGCCCGACCTGCCCTTCGACGCGGTCATCGACGCCACCTACGATCCGCGGCTGCCAGCACTCGCGCTCGACCTGGTGGAGCCTGCTGGGCGCCTTGTCTACATCGGGCTGGCCGGCGTTCCGTCCACCATCGACACCCGCACGCTGCTGCTGAAGGATGTCACCGCCGTCGGGATCTTGTCCGCCTCACCTGGACTCGCCGCCGCCATCGAGGCGTACGCGACGGGCACGGTCGATCCCCGGCCCCTAGTCGCCGCCACCGTGAGCCTCGATCAGGCCGCTGCCGTGCTGGCGGGCTGGCGCCCGAAAAGTCCTGGCCCGAAAGTCCATGTTGTTCCGAGGTAAGCAGCATTCCGAGGTGAGCAGCCGCCGCAACGCCAGGCTGTCGGCCGCCACCGCGGATATAAGCACCCCTGGCCCCGCCAGCGGCATGACCGCGACGCCCGGCGCCGCGCCGCCAGCCGGCAGCCGATCGCCAACCCGCAGCACCGTCCCGTAGGCGCGATGTCCGGCAAGAATCGCCGGCCCGAGGGAGATGGGATCGGTTCCGTCCACCGAGACCTCATGCCGTAGCAGGGGGCTACCGTCATAGTCGACGCGAAGCCGGGTCCGGCAAGCGCCACCACGCTCGTTGTGCCGTCCGAGGACCAGCTCGTCGCGGAGCACCAGGGACGCACCGGCCGCCAGTTCCACGCGAACATCGGTCAGGTGCCTGGCGCCGTCCGCGACCACGGTTGGTTCCGGCTGGTACTCGAGCGTCCCGCCCGTCGCCACCGACGCGCTGACCGCGAAAACGGACTCCAATCCGTCAAGACCCGGCAGCGCCACCGACGCCGCGACGGTCCGCAGCCGCAACGCCGAGCCCGCGCGTACCTCGATCCGCAGCTCCAGCCGGTCCCCGCCGACCGGTCCGCCCGCCGCACCGACCAGGTACACCGCTTCCGCCGTCGGCCGTAGCACCAGCGGCGCCTGTGACCGGACGACGGGGAGCTGGTCGCCCGGCCCGGCGACGATCACCGCGCTAGCGAGGACGGTGTTACGCGTGGGATGGGGATGCGTCGTTATGGTCATAAAGTACTGTCCGGACCCAGTCCGCCACCATTGCCGCGCCCGGATCTTCGCGTATTGACGTGAAGATGACCGGGCGGCCATCGCGGACGGCGGTGGCGTCGCGGTCCATGACCTCGAGGGACGCGCCGACTTGCGGTGCGAGGTCGGTCTTGTTGATTACCAGCAGGTCAGAGGCGGTGACGCCGGGGCCGCCCTTGCGTGGCACCTTGTCGCCGCCGGAGACGTCGAGGACGAAGATCTGCTGGTCGGCGAGGCCGCGGCTGAAGGTGGCCGTGAGGTTGTCGCCGCCGCTCTCGATGATCACGAGATCGAGCGGACCGAAGCGGTCCTCCAGATCCTCCACCGCGTCCAGGTTGGCCGCGATGTCGTCGCGGATCGCGGTGTGCGGGCAGCAGCCGGTGCGGACCGCGGCGATCCGCTCGACATCGAGCACACCCGCCCGCCGGAGAAAGTCGGCGTCCTCGGTGGTGTAGATATCATTCGTTACCACCGCGAGGTTCATCGTGTCGCGCAGCGTCCGGCACAGCGCGGCGACGAGCGCGGTCTTGCCGCTGCCGACCGGGCCGCCGATGCCGAGGCGCAGCGGTCCGCCGCCGTCTGGGGCTGAATGCGGGTCGTGGCTATGGTCATGAGTCAAAGAGACGCACCTCCGCGGTGGCGTGGCACTCGGCGAGCAGGTCGAGGTTCGGGGCTGACGGGAACGGCAGGTCGCGCCAGTCGAGGTCATCGATCATCGCGACGATGCGGGCGACCACGGCGCTGACCGCGATCGGGTCCAGGCCGAGCAGCCGCACCGCCGCGCTTGCCGGGCCCGCGACCGACTGGTAGGCGGCGACGCGCGCGGCATCGGCCGGGCCGCATCCGGCGGCCGCGGTGGCGGCGCCGAGGACGATCGGGTGGTGCGGCGCGCTTTGCGGCGGCCAGGCTGCTGCCGGCCACGCCGTGCGCGCGGTGCGCAGCAGCGCCCGCCCTTGGCGACGCGAGGCGTCGCGTTGCGCGGGGGAGGGGGTCCGGGCGTCGGCCTCGGCGTCGAGGAGCGTCCAGTCCGCGGTCGGGGTGCAGGCCGCGGCGGCTAGGCCCGCCGCCGTTACGCCGCTGGTGCGGAGCCGGCCGCGCAGGAACAGCTCCAACGAGGGGACGTCGGTGACCACGCCGCTGGTGTACGCGGGCTCCACGCCGCCGGAGTGCGCGTGCCCGCCCGCGGGGAACCGCGCGTCCGCGAGCAGCAGTGCCAAGGTAGACATCAGAACAGGAAGTAGCGCTGGGTCATGGGCAGTTGCTGCGCGGGGGCCGCCTCCACGACCTCGCCGTCGATGCGGACGGTGAAGGTGTCCGGGTCGACGGTGATGTCCGGTAGCGCGTCGTTGTTGACCATGTTGGCCTTACCGCGCCGCGACACATCCTCGGTGGCCACCAGCTCGCGGGCCAGCCCGAGCCGATCGGGCAGCCCATCCTCGATGGCGGCCGGTGCCACGAACGACAGCGACGTCCGCGGCGCCGTATAGGCACCCCACATCGGCCGGGGCAGCACCGGCTGCGGCGTCGGGATCGACGCGTTCGCGTCACCCATCGCCGCCCACGCGACCATGCCGCCCTTGAGCACCGCGTGCGGCCGGACCCCGAAGAACGCCGGATTCCACAGCACCAGGTCAGCGAGCTTGCCGGTCTCGATGGACCCCACGTGCCGCTCCAGCCCGTGGGCGATAGCCGGATTGATCGTATATTTCGCGACATAGCGGCGCGCGCGGAGATTGTCCGCACCGCCGCCACCCGCGCCCCCGCGGTCGCTAAGGACGCCCCGCCGCTGCTTCATCGCGTGCGCGGTCTGCCAGGTGCGCAACACGACCTCGCCGATCCGCCCCATCGCCTGCGAGTCCGAGCCGATCATCGAGATCGCTCCCATGTCGTGCAGGATGTCCTCGGCCGCGATGGTGGACGGCCGGATCCGGGACTCGGCGAACGCTAGGTCCTCGGGGACCGCGGGGTTGAGGTGGTGACAGACCATGAGCATGTCGAGGTGCTCGTCGACCGTGTTCACCGTGTGCGGGCGGGTCGGGTTGGTGGATGAGGGCAGGATGTTCGGCACCCCGGCGACAGTGATGATGTCCGGCGCGTGGCCGCCACCAGCGCCTTCGGTGTGGTACGCGTGGATCGGCCGCCCCGCGATCGCCGACAGCGTCGACTCGACGAAGCCGGCCTCGTTTAGCGTGTCGGTGTGAATAGCGGCCATCACCCCGGCCTCGACTGATACCCGCAAGCAGGCGTCAATAGCGGCGGGCGTGGTGCCCCAGTCCTCATGCAGCTTGAACCCGGCCGCCCCGGAGCGAAGCTGCTCCCACATCGCCTCGGCGGACACCGTGTTTCCCTTACCGAGCAGAACAACGTTCACCGGCCACCCGTCGGTAGCCTCCAGCATTCGGGCCAGGTACCACGCACCGGGCGTCACCGTGGTGGCCTTGGTGCCCTCGGCGGGCCCGGTGCCCCCGCCGATCAGCGTCGTGATGCCCGATCCGAGCGCCTCCGGGATGAGCTGAGGGCAGATCAGGTGCACGTGACAGTCGATGCCGCCCGCGGTCAGGATCAGCCCGTTGCCCGCCATGATCTCGGTGGACGGACCGATGACGATGTCGACGCCGTCCATGATGTCCGGGTTCCCGGCCTTGCCGATCCCGGCGATCCGCCCGTCGCGGATCGCGACGTCGGCCTTGACGATGCCCCAGTGATCCAGGATGACCGCGCCGGTGATCACCAGGTCAGGCGCACCTTCCGCGCGGGTCGTACGGGACTGGCCCATGGATTCGCGGATGACTTTGCCGCCGCCGAAGACCGCCTCGTCGCCGTAACCGCACAGGTCCTGCTCGACCTCGATGAACAGGTCGGTGTCGGCGAGCCGGATCTTGTCCCCGGCCGTCGGGCCGTACAGCAGTGCGTAACGCTCCCGGCTGATCTCACCCATCGAGCTGTCCCTCCAGCCGCAGCCCGGGGACGACGCGGCGGCCCGCCAGCGGGACCAGGCCGACTTCTCGCACCATCCCGGGCTCGAATCGCACGGCGGTACCGGCGGGAATGTCCAGCCGCTTGCCGCGCGCCGCTTCCCGGTCGAAGGACAGCGCCGGATTGGCCTGGGCGAAGTGATAGTGCGAGCCCACCTGGACCGGCCGGTCCCCGGTGTTCGTCACGATCAGCGTGGTAACAGGGCGGCCTGCGTTCAGGTGTATGAGGCCTTCTCCCGGCACGATCTCGCCGGGGATCACTGGATCGGCCCGTGCACGGTGACGAGCTTGGTCCCGTCCGGGAAGGTGGCCTCAACCTGGACTTCGGTGATCATCTCAGCCACCCCCTCCATCACGTCATCCTTTTTTATGACAGAACGCGCGGTCTCCATCAGCTCGACAACCGTCCGCCCGTCCCGGGCACCCTCCAGGACGAAGGACGTGATCAGGGCGACAGCCTCCGGGTAATTGAGCTTCAGCCCGCGCGCCTGGCGCTCCCGGGCGAGCCCCGCCGCGACGTGGATGAGGAGGCGTTCCTGCTCGTGGGGGGTAAGCAGCATGCCTTGCACAGTAATCCGGGCATGTTACGCGTACGTGACGAATTGTTTCGTGGTCGGTCCCCGGTGACGCGTCCGCGCCCGCGGCGGAGCGTGCCCCGTCGGGTGGCTGCTTCATCTTCTCCCGGGTTGGTGCACCTTGAGCACCCTTTTTCTCCCAGTTTGTGGCCACGTTCTGGTGCACTAACCCGGGATAAGTTGGGGCTCACCCCCGGTTAGCTCGCCGTCCATGGGTCGTAGTCGACCTCGAGCGGCTCCTGCTCCGGGCGTTCGGCCTCCGGCACGTGCTCGAGGTTGACCCGGATCCGGGTCCAGGTCGTGCTGCGCCCGCGCATCGAGTCGGTGAGCACGTCCGCGGGCTCGAGGTAGCCGACGACAGCGGCATGCCGTGCCTTCCAGCGTTCCAGGCCCTCGAGCGCCTCCGCCTTGGTAGCGGCCCGCGCGATCTCGATGAGCGGCTTGCTGGACTGCCGCCGCCCGCCGCCACCAGCCGCACCGGCAGCACCGCCCGTCCGCTGCTTCGATGGCTGGACCCGAGGCGCCTCACCCGGCTGCTTGTCGTAGTTCGGCGGCCAGGGTGCGTCCGGCAGTCCAGCCGCCTCGTCGCGTTCCGCCTGCTCCAGCAGCCCCTCCAGCGACCCCGCGGAAGAGTCCATCGAGGCCCACGGATCCCCGGACTCCGCGAAAAGCAAAGGCACCGTGTCGACGGTGAACGCCGCCGGATCGCAGGATGGCACCTCGTCCCAGGTCAGCGGCATGGATACCCGGGCGTCCGGCAGCGGCCGCACCGAATACGCCGACGCCACCGTCCGGTCCTTCGCGTTCTGGTTGTAGTCGACGAAGACCCCGTGCCGTTCTTCCTTCCACCACTTCGAGGTGGCCAGGTCGGGAGCCCGGCGCTCGATCTCGCGAGCCACCGCGACCGCCGCCCGCCGCACGTCGGTGAACGACCAGCGCGGGTGGATCCGGGCGTAGATGTGCATGCCGCGGGACCCCGAGGTCTTCGGCCAGCCGGTCAGCCCGAAGTCCGCCAGCACCTCGCGGGTGACCAGCGCGACGGCCCGGATCTGCGGCCACTCGATGCCGGGCACCGGGTCCAGGTCGACCCGGAGTTCGTCCGGGTGATCAAGGTCGGAAGTGCGTACCGGGTGCGGGTTGAGGTCGACGCAGCCGAGGTTCACCACCCAGGCGAGCCCGGCCGGTTCGCGCAGCACGATCTCGTCCGCCGTCCGGCCCGACGGGAACTTCAGCTCCGCGGTCTCCATCCACGGCGGCAGGTTGGACGGCGCGCGCTTCTGGAAGAACGGCTCGGCCTCGACGCCGTTGACGAACCGCTTCAGCGCCATCGGGCGCTCGAAAACCCCGTTCAGCGCGCCGTCAGCCACCGACAGGTAGTACTGCACCAGGTCGAGCTTGGTGTGACCGGTGCGCGGGAAGTACACCTTGTCGGGGTTGCTGACTGATACCTCCCGGCCGCCCACCTCGACCGTGACCTTCGGACTCATCGTGCCCCCAGGACCTTCTCCAGATCGTACGAAACCGGCTCTTCGAGCTGCGCGAACGTGCACGACGCCGGGTCTTTGTCGGGTCGCCACCTGACGAACTGCGCGGTATGCCGGAACCGGGGCCCCTCCATGTGGTCGTAACGCACCTCGACCACGCGTTCTGGCCGCAGCGGGATGAACGACAGGTCCTTCCCGACGTTCCAGCGCGAATACTGGGAACTGCGCGGCGTCCGGGTGCCCTCCGACTCCGACGCCCAGTTCCACGGATGCTGATCGAACGTGGTGACCAGCGGCTGCAACTCTTCGTACAAAGCGCGGCGGGTGGCCATCGGGAAGGCGCCGATCACTCCCACGCTCGCGAGCGTCCCATCGGGCCGGTGCAGCCCGAGCAGTAGCGAGCCGATCGCCTCCGGGCCGCTCTTGTGCGGCCGGTAGCCGGCGACCACGCAGTCGGCGGTCCGGTCATGCTTGACCTTCAGCATGACCCGCTTATCCGGCTCGTACAGCACCGACGGCGATTTCGCGATCAGCCCGTCAAGCCCCGCGCCCTCGAACTGGGCGAACCACTCGGCCGCCACCGCCCGGTCCCGGGTCGCGGGCGTCAGGTGCATCGGGGGAGCGACCCCCGCCAGCACCGACTCCAGCACGTCCCGCCGTTCCGCGAACGGCTGCTCCATATACGAGGTGCCATCCAACGCCAGCAGGTCGAAGGCCACGAAGTGCGCGGGTGTCTGTTCACTCAGCAGGCGAACCCGGGACGCCGCCGGATGGATGCGCAACTGCAGCGCCTCAAAGTCCAGCCGGCCATTCACCGGGATCACGATTTCCCCGTCGATCACACAACGCGGCGGCAGCAGCTCAATGATCGCCGAGACCAGTTCGGGGAAGTAGCGGGTCATCGGCCGCTCGTTCCGCGACCCGATCTCCACCTCATCGCCGTCCCGGAACACAACCGACCGGAACCCGTCCCACTTCGGCTCATAGATGTAGTCGCCGCTGGGTATTTCGCCTACTGGCTTCGCCAGCATCGGCGCTACCGGCGGCATTACAGGAAGATCCACATGCCCTTCCTTCCCGCTCAGCGGTCAGGCGACCCACGCTTCGCTGCGGCGCCACAGTTCGGCGCCCAGCTCGGGAGTGGCCACCGGGCTGGCGGCTCGCTGGGCGCATTTGTCGTAGAAGAGACCGCTTTCGTCGGCCACCTCGTCCGAGGTGGCGCAGTAGACGGAGGTGCGCGCGCCTTCGGCGTTCGAGATCATGCGCCGAGTCATCAGCGGCCGCACCGGCCACGGCACCCGTCGCCAGATGTCCGACGCGACCACCCCCGGATGCAGTGCGTAGCTATGGAGGGCGGGGTAGCGGCGGGCCAGTTCCTGACTGAACAGGACGTTGCACAGCTTGGAAACGGCGTACTGCGGCATGCCGGTGATCGAATGGCCTGGCCGCTGCAAAGCGTCCCAGTTGATCCCTTTCGCTGAGTAATGCGCATCGCTGGAGACGTTCACGATCCGCCCACCGGACGCGCCGAGCCGGTCCAGCAGCAGCGTGGTCAGCAGAAAGTGCCCAAGATGATTTATCCCGAAATGTGGCTCAAATCCGTCGGCCGTGAGCCCCCGCGCGCCGGCGACGCCCGCGTTGTTGATCAGCACGTCCAGCGGCTCGTCAAGCTTCAGAAAGGAAGCGGCGCAGTCTCGCACCGAGTCCAGCGACGCCAGGTCAAGGTCCAGCACCCGGATGTCCCCGGTCCCGATCGACGCCGCGGCTGCCTCGGCCTTTTGCCGGTTGCGGCAGGCTATGAAGACCGGTCCGCGCGCAGCCAGGGACCGCGCCGTCTCTAGCCCGATCCCGGTGTTCGCGCCGGTGATGAAATAGTTCATAGCATCGATTATCCGCCTGCGGCACGACCCGTGCCCCGGTCCCGGATCGT
>JBEKHI010000040.1:0-31757 GCA_050012355.1 Streptosporangiaceae bacterium
GGCTTTACCCCGCCCATGAGCACCACCAGTACCACCAGCAGCACCCGACCTAGGGCCGCCGGGCGCGGCAGTCGGCCCCAGCCACCAACGGCCCGCAGCCACCCGACTTTCACGCCACCGCGGCCGCCCCCCGGACGAGGCAGGCTTTTCTTGGTAGTGCAGCACCCACCATAATCACCGGGCGCGGCGGCAGGGTGAGATGTCGCGGATGCTCGACTGCCAGGCGGGACCGCGTTCGGTTATCGACAACCTGGCCACGTGATGCCGGTTTATGTCGGCGCTGAGGCCTAAGCTCCCCATAAGGTAATATATCCGCTCCTGTCCGTCTTGGGGTGAGGCGGCGACGCTTTCTCGGTATGGTCGGTTTACCGGAAATCAGTGACACAACTAAGACCCCTACGGCACTAGGCGCCCGCGACGGCTTGCGCCATGATTGCCCGATCAGCATTTCGGCTCGTTGATATTGGGTCGCTGAAGAGGAGGGGCTTCAGTGCCATGGCGTCATGTGCTGCATGTGGACTTCCTAAGAAAGAGGGACTTGAGTTCTGCACTGGATGCGGGACGAGATTTCCTCGGCAAGAGCCCGCCGTCCCGAGACGATCATTGCGGGCCGCCGGGTTCGGCATGCTCATCGCCGTACTGCTCGCGGGGGCGACCTACGGGCTCTTCCTGATGCTAGGACATCAAGCGACCCGGGAAAGCGCCCTCAGCGGAAAGGACAGCTCGCGCGCGAGTGACTCGGCCGGGCGTTCGCCCGCTACCGATAACACACCGCAGGTTTCCGCTTCGGCCGGTGCGGTAACGATCTCGGCTGCCGTCGAGCAAGACCAGGACGCGTCATCGGTGGCTGATTTCATCGGCACGTATTTCGCTGCCATAAATTCTCGTGATTACGCCGGATATATTTCATTGTTCGGCCCGCAATACCAGTCGGTGCCCACATCAACGCAGTTCACGCAGGGTTTCAGTAGTACGACGGATTCCAGTGAGACGCTGACCGGGATCTCGGCCTCGGCGGACGGGGATCTAGTGGCTACCGTCACGTTCACCAGCCATCAGGACTCCGCGGACAGCCCGACGGGAAACCAAACGTGTACCCAATGGAGCGTCTCGTTCTTCCTCCTGGCCGAGAGCGATGGCTACCTAATTGACCAACCGCCAGCCAGCTATCACGCGACTTACGCTGGTTGCTGACCAAGGAGGGGAAGCTTTTATGTTGTGCCAGGAGTGTAATCGCTATAATGAGGCGGGATCTAAGTTCTGCGGATTCTGCGGGGAACCATTGCTGGTTCCGGTGACACGGGAAAACAATACGTTCGTGCGCGAGGGCTCGTCGCAGGACGGCAGGAATCCGTGGATACCGCGGCAGACGCCGGAACCCGTCAAGGTGCCGTCCCAGCCGAAGCCCAGTCCGGATTCCAATGCCGCGAACCTCGCGACTACCCGATGGCTATGTGCCGCCGTCACGCTGGATTCCGACCTGGAGCACCGGGTGATCGAGCGGGTTCTGGAAGAGGAACAGCGCGCGGTGGTGACGACGCCCGGCGTTGATCTTGTCACCGTGCTCAAGTACGCCCTGGCGGCTCACCGCCGGCGGGTGATCAGGGATAGCGTCCTGCTCGCGGATCTTTTCGCTATGGTCATCACCTTCGTCGTCGTCCGCTCGGCGCCCCTGGTGTTCGTGCTGCTCGTGATCGCCTGGGGAGCCGTTTTCACCGAGCGTTACGTCGCATTGCACGGTCCGGTGCTAGAGGGACTGCGGCCGGGCCGCTTCGATCCACGGAAGGTGCAGTCCCCGCCGCGTGCTTCCTACGCTGGCCGGCAGCTCCAGCGCGTCGCGGCGGCCGGAACTTCCGGCAATCTGACCCTCTACAGCGGGTTTCCGCCATTTCGCGGATACGGCACGGTCCGGTCGAGCTGGTCCTTCGCGGTCGACATCACCCGGCCGCCGGACAGCGTGACCCGACCGGGACAGCGCGGAAAGCCCATATCGTTCTCCACCCTGGAGGTCTATGACTGGGTTAAGGCCGGGCTCCGGGAGCTTGACTTGCCGGGTCTGGAACTGACCGACCGGCTCTTTGTCAACGGTCGTGATATCGCTGGCGACCAGCGTTTCTTTCCCGACTCGGACGGGCCGCCCGCGACCTCGGTCGACCCGGAACTGATGAGGGACCTGCTGGCCGAGCCCGAGGAATGGGCGCGGCCGTACCTGACGATCGGCATGACGAGCTGGCAGGGCGACCTGGTCATGACGTCTTTCGTCCGGTTCCTGGTGTCCAGGACAAACCTGTTTGTCGAAGCCGCGCATACGGTGGTCCCGCCGCTGCGGGCCGCCTTCAAAGCGATCGATGAGCACGATCCGAGTCCGGACCCCGGCGAGATCCTCGGGCTGGCCACCAGGAGCCTGTTCAGCACGTTGCCCCGGCTATTGGGCAGCGTGGGGACCATCGCTCATGAGTGGGGAGCGAAGGGGCGACGGGCAAGGAAGCGACGGAGGGTCGAGGAGACGCGAGACTACGGTGCGCTCACCAGCGTGCGGGAACTCGCAGCGGACACGCGATGGCAACGGTATTTCCAGATCTTCGACGATGAACGCTTCGTCAAGGTGATCGAACAGCGGATGTTCCGCTCGCTGGTGGATTTCCTGAAGGAAAAGAATGTCGATACCACCAGTCTGGAATCTCGCGCGGAGATGCTCATCAACAACGGTGTCATGTTCGGCGACAACGCAAACGTCAAGGGCAGCCAGGTAAGCGGGTCCAAAGCACGCCTGGCCGGACTCGCTTCCCGCGCGGGAGGAGGAGACTGATGTCGGACTCCGGTGGAGTCAGCTTCGGAGACTCAGTGAACATTTCTGGATCGGTGATCGCCGGGGCGGGCTCCGAGGTCAGCTTCAATCAGCGACCGGAGGCTACCAACCTCGCGAGCCTGGACGACGTGCGCGCGGCACTGATGTCGCTCGTCGATCAGCTGCGCAGGTGCCCTCCCGGAGTAGCCGATCCTGGTGCGCTCACCGAGGTAGCGGTGTCGGCTCAGCGAGAGGCTGACAAGGACAAGCCGAATAAGCACATTATGGCTGGTCTTCTTCATGCGCTGATGACCGGTCTGCAGAATTCGGCAGCGCTCGCGAGCGCCGTGCTGGCCATCCAGCAGGCCGTGACCCTGCTGCTGTAAGCGTTCTGCCGCTCCGATATCGATAACCGTGATGCCGGGGCCGGATCCCGAGCTCATCTTCCGCAGCGCGTCGCCCGCCTCATCCAGCGTGATGGTCCGCTCCACGAGACCGCTGAGTTCGATCGAGCCGGCGTCGACGAAGCTGAGCAGTTCCGCGTAGTCGCGGGCCGCGATGCCGTGCGAGCCGTAGACCTCGAGCTCCCAGGCCAGTACCCGGTCCATCGGGACCCGAGGCTGCGCGTCCGCGCCGAACAATAGCCCGACCTGCACGTGCCGCCCGCGACGGCGTAGCGAGCCGATGCAGGCCCGGAGCGTCGCCTCGGATCCGAACGCGTCAATGGTGACATGCGCTCCGTCGACCAGCGGCGGGTCAGCCGGGTCCTCGATCAGCAGCGTCTCCCGCGCTCCCAGCTGGCGCGCGCGTTCCAGCGCGGCCGGGTTCAGGTCGACGGCGATCACGTGGGCACCGATGGCCGCGGCGATCATGATGGCCGACAGGCCCACGCCGCCGCAGCCGAAGATCGCGACGGTTTCGCCCGGCTGAACCTTGGCATGGCCGGTCAGCGCGCGGAACGCGGTGCCGAACCGGCAGCCCAGCGCGGCCGCCGACTCGAACGGGATCCGCGACGGCAGCGCGACGAGGTTGAAGTCAGCGGCCTGCACCGCGACGAATTCGGCGAACGAGCCGTGATCAGTGAAGCCGGGCTGAGACTGGTCGGGACACACCTGCGGATCGCCTGCCAGGCAGAGCTCGCAGGCACCGCACCCCAGGACAAACGGGGCGGTCACCCGGTCTCCGATGGACCAGCGGGTGACTTCGGGTCCGACCGCGCTCACCACGCCCGCGTACTCGTGGCCGGGCACGTGGGGGAGTGGCACCGGGTCGTGTCCCTGCCAGGCGTGCCAGTCCGAACGGCAGACACCGGTCGCCTTTACCGCTACTACAGCTCCGTCAGGCGGGCACGCGGGAGCCGGAATCGACTGAACCCGGATGTCGCCACGCACAGATTCATATATGGCAGCCCTCATCACAACTGAATCTACCTGCCCAGGTAGCCGGCGAGCTGGACGTCCTAACCATCAGATGAGTCATCCGCCCTTTTGTCATAAATTTTCATAACGACGGACGGAGATGTCGCCGGAGCCGTTTTCCGGGAGCGCGATATGGCCACGCCCGCGAGGCAAATCGCTCCGCCAGCGATCGTCAGCCATTTGGGTACTTGGCTGAGGATGAGCCACGACATGATGATGACCAGGGCGGGCACCGCGTAGGTGGTGGCGCCCATCTTCCCCGACGTGGTCCGTGCCAGCGCGTAGGCCCAGGTGGTGAAGCCCAACGTGGTCGGAAAGAGGCCCAGGTAGACAATGTTCAGCGTGGCGCCGAGCGGAGCCGTGCCGAGTTGCGACCCGAGTTGCCCGGCGAATGGCAGGCACGCCACCGTGCCGACGAGACAGCCGAACGTGGTGACCTGGACGGCCGACGCGTGGCTCAGGGCGAGCTTCTGGGACACCACTCCGGCCGCGTAACAGACCGCGGCGACTAGGCAGAGCACGACGCCAGTGATCGAAGCGTGGCCGCCGCTGGACTCGGAGATGCCGACCACGATGGCGCCGGCGAACGACACAACCATGCCGGCCGCTAGCCGGCGCGGGAGCCCCTCGTGCAACAGCCAGCCGCCGAGCAGCGCGATAAGAATCGGGCCGATGTTGACGAGCATCGCGGCGGTGCCCGCGTCCACGTCACGCTCCCCCCAGTTGAGCGTGACCATATAGAGCCCGAACCAGAGCAGCCCGGAGCCGAGAATGCCGGGCCAGGCCGCCCTGGCCGGCCAGCCTCCGCCGTTGATCAGCCACACCACGCACAGCGAGAGCGACGCGATGACCAGCCGCCCGAGCGCGAGCGCGCCGGGGGAGTAGTGCCCGCCGGCGCTGCGGATCGCGACGAAGGCCGAAGCCCACAGCAGCACGGTGACGGCGGCCGCACTCGCCGCGCGAGAGTTATCGCTCACGCCGCCAGGCTAGGCGGCGGATACTTCAGCTCCTAGCGAATAACGGACGTCTAGCTCCCGGCGTCCGCCGGGGCGCTGATCATCTGAGTCATGGCGAGCGGGTTGAGGTAGTCGCGCAGGTGCACGATCTTCCCGTCGCGGACTCGCAGCACGAGGATGTAGGAGAACGCGAACGGGCGGCCGGTTGCCGTCACCGCGCCGTGCAGGTCGTATTCGGCGATGACCACCTCGGGGTCGGCGGTGTCGTGCAGGACGACGTTGTCAAAGTGATCGAAGCGGATCCGCCGCGCTCCGGCGTCCTGCATCTGGGCGATCCACGCCTTGATCTCGGCCTGCCCGGACAGTCGCCGCGGGGCGCCGGGAACCGGGAATGGCCATTCATGCACCGCGTCGTCGGCGTAGTAGTCGGCTAGGCCTCCGCTTCCATCCAGCGTGAAGCGCTGGATGACCTCGAAGACATCGCGAGGGCTCAGGGTTTCCATCACGTCATCTCTCCATTCGTTATACACACGTTTACTAAACGACCGTACAACGAGTGTCGACTTCATGCAACACGCGTACAATGATCAGATGGCTGAGCGGTCGACGAAACGAGCGGACCAGCGACGCGACACCGAGGCGCGCATCCTGGCCGCCGCGCGCCAGGCGTTCGCCGAAGCGGGCTACGATCGCGCGACGATCCGCGCGATCGCCGCGACCGCCGGGGTGAACCCGGGCCTGGTCATGCACTACTTCGGGTCGAAGGAAGCCCTGTTCGGCCGCGCGGCGAGCATGGTCCCTGCTGCGCCGGAGTCAGGGACACCCGAGGAACTGGCCGAATATCTGCTCGGCTCGCTGGGCGTCAAGCTCGACAGCCTGCCCCTCGCGTCCGCTGCGGCGCTGCGGTCCATGCTCACCCACCCCGAGGCCGCCGAAGAGGTCAGGTCGCTGATTGACCAGCAGATGCGGCAGCTCAGCAGCATGATCCCGGCCGACGACGCCCGGCTCCGCGCCAGTCTCGTCGGCAGTGTCGTCTTCGGTGTCGTGATCGGGCGCCATCTGCTTGAGATCGACACGCTCCGCGACGCTTCCCCGGACGCGATCATCGCCCTGCTCCGTCCCGGCTTCCAGTCGCTCATCACCGGCAAAGACCCAGCGTGATCGAGCAGGATCTGAGAAGCATTCGGTGGATCGGTGTTTCTATGATCTTGATATGAAAACAATGACGTGCAAGCAACTGGGCGGGCCGTGTGATCTCCCGCTCCATGGAGATACGGCGGACGAGGTCATAAAGGCGCAGGACAAACATTTGAACGAGGCGGTCTCGGCCGGTGACAATACCCACGAAAGCGCCCTCAAAGCCATGAAAAGCCGGTGGCGGCATCCCGTTTCCGGAATGGGATGGTATAAGCAGGCCAAGCGTGATTTCGCCGCTCTACCTGAAGGCTGACGGCAGGCAGGATTTCCGCCAGCGATCCTGCCAGCTGCGCGGCGGGGACAAACGATCTTTAACGTCGAATTTCTGCTCTTAATCGCGCGTGTGTGCCAGTCGCGTCAACCGGGCGAATACCTGAGGCGTCCTATTACTGGGATTCCTGGAGTCACGGTGCGGTGATATGACAAGCGCGCCGCATTGGGCTCATGGTGATAGGAGCGGAAATGAAGCGTTATATAGCAGGAGCACTCGTCGCACTGGCTGCCCCCGCTGCCGGGGCAATGCTCATGACGGTCCCGGCGACGGCGGCCGGCGCCGCGACGGCGGCCCCGGCGGCCGTACTACGGTGTCACGCCTCGGTGAGTAACAGCCGTCCGAGGGACTACACCACCATCTACGTGAACGTAGGCACCGTCAGGTACGCCGGCGTCACCACCGTCGCCCATTACAGGACGGTCAACCGGAGGCACATCGGCTGGGCGAACCGCGCGGGATACGCGAAGATCGGCTACTACATCAGCGACGCGACGCCCGGTTACCGGGTGAACGTTAGCGTTACGGTCACGTCGGGCCACAGTCGCGGCTTCTGCTCGACATCGTTCATACCGCACCGGTAGTTGTCCTACTTGGCCCCTGCCGGAGTTATGCGGCAGGGGTCAAGTGCTGTCCAGTGGGAACGCCGGGCGCCCCAAGTGCTCCCGTCGGCAGGCCGCCTAAGCCGACGTTACGCGCCGACAGGCCTCGGCGAAGACGCCTAAGCCGCCCCGCCAGGATCGATGACGACGCGACTGCGGTCGGCCGGGTCGATCAGGACGTTAAGCGTGGCTCCGGTCGCGGTGAAGCGCGCTCGCCGTTCCGGAGTGGAGAACGAGATCCGGGTGGTCGCGGTGTACCCGTTGCCGTCCGGGGGCGTGACATCCAGGGTGATGTCCACGACACCGGCCGGCCCACCGCCGGTCAGGCCGGCCGGGAGGCTCACCCCGTGCGCGGCCAAGACGACCGCCGTCGCTCGTTGCATGCCGGAGGATCCCCCCAGAGCCGCGGCCGCCTGCTCAGGCGTCGTCCCGCCACCCGGCGCCCCCGGAGCTGCTCGGCCCGGCGCCCCGGTAACGGTCACGTTCATACCCGAGGCCTGCTGGAACGACGCCAGCATCGACTGGAACTGCGGTGGCAGCTCGCCCGTGATAACCGTCCCGCCAGCGCCAGCGCCAGCGCCAGGGGCCATCGCCTGGGCCTGAGCCTGAGCTTGCGCCTGTGCCGCCTCACGGCCGCGCTCGCGGCCGGTCGGCACCTCGTCCCATACGACGCGGAGCTTCTGCGGATCGGCGCGGTCCACGAGGACCGGCAGCTCCTGCCCCGGGTAAGGCCATTTCTTGGTCGGTGCGGTGCAGTAGTGTTCAACCGCCGTCGGCGTGATGCCGTCGGCGGTGACGACGCCCTCCATGTTGCAATTGGAATACGCGGCCCCCGGGCTGCTCACGCTGCATGACGTGAGCCGGTATTTCCCCGGGACCGGATCGGTCAGTCGATGATTACGTAGCCAGTTCCGCGCGCCCACCCCAGAACCCCTCCATGCGGTCGCTTCCGTTCCGATCATGCCACGACATCGCAGCATAATGGGTGTAAGACCGAACTAACCACAGTCGCCGCCCTGGTCAGCAGCCTGGCGACGGCGACGTTCCCCGAGTGCGGCCGCAGCCGGGACCGCATGCCGCGCAGCGCACTGGTGGCACGACCGGACCGCAGCAGCGGATAGTCGTCGAGGAACGCGTGCCAGGTGGCGACCGCCTCCTCCAGGTGCCCGGTGGCGAGCTGGTGCTCGGCCAGCCGGGCCGTGATAACGGCACGGGAGCGACGCTCATGAACCGGGCGGTGCCGCACCGATTCCGACAGGGCGGTGACGCTCTCGGCCCGGTCGCCAAGCAACGCGCAGGCCTCCGCGACCTGGTGGTACATGGCGGCCAGGTGATAACCACCCATCGGCGCGGAGACGGGGTCCGCGCGGCTGTGCAGCCGCTCGGCGGTGCGCAGCGTCGCTAGCGCGCCGCGCCGGTCGTCGGTGGCGGCCTGCGCGACCGCCAGCTGCCCCACGAAGAACGCGTGCCGTCCTGGCGGCAGAACACGACGGCCAGTACGCGCCGCGTCCTCGGCCAGAGCCAGCGCCTCGCGATGATGGCCCAGGATACCGGCCTGCACCGACAGCGCCCGCTGCGCGATCGCGTAGCCCGGAGCGTCGCCGTTCTCGGTGGCCAGGTCAAGGGCGGTCAGGTAATAGCGCTGCGCGAGCGCGTGCCGCTCGTCGTCGAAGCACATGAACGCGCACAAGTAGCTGAGCTGGGTGGCGACGGTGAACATCCTGGCGCGCAGCGCGGGACGGGCGGCCAGCCGCAGCAGGGGAACGACGTCGTGAGCCAGGTAGCCCGCGAGCGCGACCCGGGTGCGACCGCCGCCGAACGCGGCGTCGGACTCATCGAAGAGCGCGGCCATCTGCTCGGCTGAGGCGATCTGTCCGGCAGTCAGCCGAGACGGCGGATCCGGGACCGAGCACGCTCCTGATGACGTGACCGAGGCGCGCTCCCAGGTCGGCACGGCCAGTGCCGCGAGGCGGTACGAGCCAACCGCGGAGACCTCCAGCTTGACCGAGGCGGTGTCGGAAGACCGGCGAGCATCCAGCCCAAGCTCGGCGACCGTGACGGTGCGCCGCAGACCGCGAGACAGCGTCTCCGCCAGCAGGCTGGGCACCGGTCCCCACGGCCGGCGGCCAGCTAGCCAATGCGATACCGCGGACCGGTCGTAACGTAGCGCGAGCCCCGTCTCCGCGCCCGCCGCGTTCACCTCCCTGGCCAGGCGCGCCTCCGTCCAGCCGGTCTCCGCCAGCAGCCGGCGCAGGACGACATTCGGAGGCACGATTCGTAAGAGTCTCATGACTGAGAGTGATCTCGCTATACGAAAAACTTCTGTGACGCGTGGGGCAACGCAACATCGCGTCTTCGCGCAACACATCCAACGCCGTCCCGGCATAGCCGTCTAACCCCGACCCGTGGCTACTTGTAGTAGCGACGCAGACACGCAACGGGAGGGCATCTCGCCGATGACAGCAGAGCCGATCACCGAGCCGACGGCCGAGGCGAACGGGCACAAGCAGCAGAGCCTCAGCACGCAGGCCGCCAGGAACCTGAGCACGACGACCAAGACCGTCCCGCAGATGCAGGGCATCACGTCCCGCTGGCTGACTCGCACGCTGCCCTGGGTGAACGTCTCGGGCGGCACCTACCGGGTCAACCGCCGCCTCAGCCTGGCGGTCGGCCGCGGCCGGGTGATGTTCGTCCAGAACGGCGCCGATGACGTGCGGATCATCCCGGAAACGATGCGGGCGCTACCGGTGCTGCGGGGGCTGACGGACGATGCGGTGCTCGGGGAACTCGCCGCCAGTTTCACCCCGCGCGAGTTCCAGCCGGGGGAGGTCATTTTCGAGGCCGGGACCCCCATCCAGCAGGCGTACATCGTCGCCCACGGCCGGCTTCAGCGCCTCGGGACCGGCAAGTACGGCGGCACCGACGTCCTGGGCACCCTGACCGACGGGGACCAGCTCGGCGACGACGGACTCGGCCAGGCGGATCCGCTCTGGCCGTACACGGTGAAGGCGGTGACCGCCGGGACGGTCATGGTCCTTCCCTGGTCCAGGTACGAGGAGATCGCCGCTCAATCGGCCGCGCTGCGGGACCAGGTCGCCTGGTTCCTGGAGAACTCCAAGAAGCCAACCGACAGTCACGGCCAGGCCAGCGTCGACCTGGCGGCTGGTCGCGACGGTGAGTACGCGTTGCCGGGGACGTTCGTCGATTACGACCTCGAGCCGCGCGAATATCAGCTCAGCGTGGCGCAGACGGTGCTGCAGGTGCACAGCCGGGTCGCTGATCTCTACAACAACCCGATGAACCAGTTCCAGCAGCAGTTGCGGCTCACCGTCGAGGCGATACGCGAGCGCCGGGAGTCGGAGCTCGTCAACAACCGCGAGTTCGGGCTGCTGCACAACACGGCGTACGACCAGCGCATCAGCACCTGGTCAGGACCGCCGACGCCAGACGATATGGACGATCTGCTGACCATGCGGCGCGGGACGCGGGTGTTCTTCGCGCACCCGAAGGCGATCGCCGCGTTGTTCCGCGAATGCAGCAAACGGGGACTGACGGTGGACACCACCACGATCGACGGCCACGCGGTGCCCGCCTGGCGTGGCGTCCCGTTGCTGCCGTGCGGCAAGATCCCGGTCTCGGACGGCCAGACCAGCTCGATCATCGCGCTGCGTACCGGTGAGGAGGACCAGGGGGTGGTCGGCCTGCATCAGGAGGGCATCCCCGATGAGTATGAGCCGAGCCTGAACGTCCGTTTCATGGGGATCGACAGCACGTCGATCATGAACTACCTGGTCAGTGCCTATTACTCGGTGGCGATCCTGGTTCCCGACGCCTGCGGAATCCTGGAGAACGTCGACATCGCAGCGGCTAGGTCGTGACGCGATGAACACGACGCTCTTCGGCCCGACCGGACCCGGAACCTCCGCGGCCCGCATCCTGGAAGCGCTCCGCCCGAGCCCCCCGCCCGCCGCTGACGAAAACGAGACGCAGGAAACCCGAGGCGGCCTGCGCATCCCCGAGCTGTACTGTCCGGAGCCGCTGCGCGACGATCCCGCGCTCGGCGAGGCGGTCAACGAGGGACTGGTCGCCTGGGCCGCCGAGATCGGTATCTACGCCGGCAAGCTCGACAAGCTACGCTCGCACAACTTCGGGCGGCTGATGATGCTCGGCCACCCCGACTGCGACGACCCCGACCGGCTGCTGGCCGCGGCGCGCTGCGGGCTGTCGGAGTGGTCGGTCGACGATCACTACGTGGACATCGAGGGCGACGACGCGGAGCCCGAACTGATCGGCCTGCGGCTCGCGCTCGCCCACGCGGTCGTCGACCCGGTGCGGCTGCCCCCCAGGTACATGGCCGACTTCGAGAAGGTCGTGGCCAGCGATCCCGTGCTCAAGGCGTTCCGCTCCTGCCTGGCCCACCTGCAGCGGTACGCGAGTACCACCCAGGTCGCCAGGCTGCGGCACGAGCTCGCGGTCATGTTCGTCGCCTACGGCCAGGAAGCGGAGTGGCGCGCGCACAAGCGCAGGCCTCCGGTGTGGGAGTACCTGCTGCACCGCTACGAGAACGCGTTCTTTCCCTGCATGGTGCTCGTGGACCCGATCGGCGGCTACGAACTGCCGCCGCAGGAGTTCGCGAATCCGGCGGTCCGCCGCGTCTACCTGCTGGCAGGCGTGGCGACCGTGATGCTCAACGACATCTACTCGATGGGGGTGGAGGACCCCACCGACACCAACCTGCCCCAGCTGATCGTAGAGGAGGAGAACTGCTCGCTCCAGGAAGCGGTGGACCGTTCCGCTCAGATGCACAACGAGATGATGCACACCTACGAGACGGAGGCGGCGATTCTCGGCGCGTCCGGTTCGCCGGAGCTGCGCCGCTTCTTCGCGGGCGTCTGGGCGTGGATGGGCGGAGCGAAGCGGTGGCACGCGACCTCACCACGTTACCAGCAAGCATGAAAAGCCATTCATATCAAAACGAAGGGGAGTATCTGTCCATGGCAGCGCCGGTCCTCAACAGTCGTTACCAGCAATCGATCGCCGACTACTGGAACGCGGAGCGGAACCCAGTCAACCTTCGTCTCGGTGACGTGGACGGCACCTACCATCATCACTACGGCATCGGCGATGTGAACTGGTCCGTCCTCGACGGGCCAGAGCAGGGCGCCCAGGAGCGGATCACGGCGGAGATGCACCGCCTGGAGTGCGCCCAGGCCGACCTGCTGGTCAGCCACCTCGGCGCGGTCCAGCCGCCGGACCGGGTCATGGACGCCGGGTCGGGCCGCGGCGGCACGAGCTTCGTCGCCAACCTGCGGTACGGCTGCCGGGTGGACGGCGTGTCGATCTCCGAATCCCAGGTCGCCTTCGCCAACGAGCAGGCCAGGAAGCGCGGAGTCGACGACAGGGTGCGGTTCCACTTCAAGAACATGCTGGATACCGGGTTCGAGACGGCATCGTTCCAGGCGATCTGGAACAACGAGAGCACGATGTACGTCGAGCTGTCGCTGCTGTTCGGCGAGCATTCGCGGCTGCTGCGCCGCGGGGGCAGATACGTCACCATCACCGGCTGCTACAACGACGCCTACGGGCTGCCGTCGCGGGCGGTCAGCGAGATCAACGCGCACTACATCTGCGACATCCACCCGCGTAGCACGTACTTCAAGGAGATGGCGGCGAACCGCCTGGTGCCCGTCGCCGTCGTCGACCTCACCGCGGCCACCATCCCGTACTGGGAACTGCGCGCCAAATCATCCCTCGCCACCGGGATCGAGACGGCCTTCCTCGACGCCTACACCGGCGGCAGCTTCCAGTACCTGCTGATCGCCGCCGACCGGGTCTAGCCGCCGACCGGGTCTAGCCCGCGCCGGCCCGAGCCTGGTGGGTGCTGCACTGCCCAGCGAAGAGTCAGGGTAGTGCAGCACCCACCATAAAAGTCGAACTGGCATTATGAGGGGATGCGGGTACTCGTAACCGGTCATAGCGGTCATGTCGGCGGTCCGGTGACCGCCCACCTGAAGGGCCTCGGCCATGACGTCGTGGGGTTTGACCGAGTCGAAGGCGACGATCTCCTTGACCTCGCCGCGGTAAAGCAAGCCGCGGCGGGCTGCGCCGCGATCGTCCACCTCGGGGCTCTCGCGCATGACACCGCGGGCAGCCCGGAGGACATCATGTCCGTGAACGTGCAGGGCACCTGGCACGTCCTGCTGGCCGCCGAGGCCGCGGGGGCGCAGCGGGTGATCCATTTCTCCAGCGCCCAGGTGTTCGGGACCGCCGAAGGGGAGAGCCTTCCCGGCTACTTCCCGATCGACGACGAGCACCCGCGGCGGCCGACCCGCCCGTATGGCCTGTCCAAGCTGCTATCCGAGGACCTGTGCGCGGGCTTCACCGCCAGGACGGGTATCCCCACCGTGTCGCTGCGGCCGGTCTGGGTCTGGGATCGGAGCATGTACCAGCGGATCGAGGAGCGCTGGCGGGCCGACCCGCGTTCGGAATGGGTGCCGACCTGGGATTACGGCGGGTTCGTCGACGTCCGCGATGTCGCCACCGCCGTCGAGCGCGCGCTGACGGTGCCGCTGACCGGGTATCACGGCCTGCTGCTGTGCGCCGCCGACGTAGCCGCCACCGAGCCCAGCATGGTCCTGGCCGGCCGGGCCGCCGCCGACGTCCTGGTCAACGACCCCGCCCGTTACGAGCGTGACCCGTGGGCCTCGATGATCGACTGCTCGGCCGCCGAACGCGTACTCGGCTGGCGCCCCACCCGCCGCTGGTCCAACCGCGGCAAGTTATCAACTCGCCCGCCGCGAGCGCATACCGCGCATACGCGACATCCCGCCGCGTGCAGGAACTTTCCCGGTGCCAGCGATGGCCCACCGCTGGCGTTATGGCGCTATCGATGGCCCATCGCTGGCGTTGGGGAGCGGGGTGGGAGAGCGGGGTGGGAGAGTGGGGTGCGGAGTGCGGGTGCGGAGTGCGGGCGCGCCGCACGTCTCGTTTGGGTAATTAATCCGCGTGAGTGGCGAATAGACCTGTATCGTCCGGTGCGTGAGCGGGGAATACGACGGTGCTCACGCACGCCCGGTGGGTCTGGCCAGGCTGCGGAACGCCATTAACCACCGGCTAGAGGAAGTCAGCTTCCGGACGGGCATGATTTTCGGAGTCGTCGTGCTGGCAATCGGCGTCGCCGTCATCGTGGCGGCGACCATGATGCCGAGCAACGGCCAGACCGATGGCCATCAAACCGCGGTCGCGGCGGCTAGTGCCAAGGCGCGAAGATCCGCCGTCCCGGCAGCGACGACGTCCAGCCCGCTACGGTCACCGTCGCAATCCGCGATGCCAACCGCGGCGGCCGCGTCGGCGGTGCCGAGTACGAGCGCGCCCGCCCCGAACGCCACTGCGGTCGCCAGTTCCACCGCGGCATCGCCGAGTCCCTCCCCGTCCACGGCGGCCCCGACCCAGAGCCCGACGCCATCGCCGACGCCGACGCCGCCCGGCTGCTGGAACCGGCACCACTGCGGCCGCCATAACCGGCGCTGACGGGGGAACCCGGGCATCAGGCGATCCCGGCTCCTGGCGAGTGTTTCCGCCTTGTCCGCCGACATCGGCATGGCCAGCAAGAAGCCCTGCCCGTAGTGGCAGTCGAGCGAGATCAGCAGCTGTCGCTGGGCATCGGTCTCGATGCCCTCGGCGATGACCGCGAGATGCAGCGTCTCGGCGATCCTGACGATGGCCTCGACCAGGGCGAGCCGCTGCGGGGATGCCTCGATCCCGTCGATGAAGGACTTGTCGATCTTGACCACGTCGATCGGCAGCTCGCGCAGATAGCTGAGCGATGAATAGCCGGTGCCGAAGTCGTCGATCGCCAGCCGGACCCCCATCGCGTTGATTTCCTTCAGATCGGACTGGACGCGCTCGTCCCGCAGCAGCAGGACGCTCTCGGTGAGCTCGAGCATGAGCGCGGATGGCGGCAGCCCCGAGGTGCGCAGCACCCGCCGCACGCTGCCGACGAAACGGGGATCGCGGAACTGCCGGGCCGACACGTTGACGCTGACGTAGATGCCCGGGCGCCGCCAGTCGGCCAGGTCCGTCACCGCCCGTTCCAGCATCCAGGAACCGAGCGGCACGATGCTGCCGGTCTCCTCGGCGAGCGCGATGAACGAGTCAGGCTGCATCATGCCCCACTGCGCGTGCGGCCAGCGGACCAGTGACTCGAAGCCGCTCAGCTCACCGGTGGTGAGGGTCACGATGGGCTGGTAGACGATGGTGAAGTCGCGATTGGTCACCGCCTCCTCGAGCGCGGACTGGAGCTCCCGGCGCCGGATCGCCCCGGCCGACAGCACCGGCTGGTAGCGGCGCCACTGCCGCTTGCCCGCCCCCTTGGCGGCGTACAGTGCCAGGTCAGCGTGCTTAAGCAACTCGTCCACGTCGGCGCTATCTCGCGTCGTGGCGACCCCGACGCTGGCGGTGGCGATCAGCGCGCCGGAACCAAGCATGAACGGCTCGCCGAACGCCGCCACCACGCGCTCGGCGAGCTTGTCCGCGTCCGACGGGTCCGCCAGGTGCTCGGCGAGCAACGCGAACTCATCGCCGCCGAATCGCGCGGCCGTGTCCGAGGCCCGCAGCAGGCCGTTGATCCGGTCGGCCGCCGCCACCAGCAGCTCATCGCCGACGGCGTGTCCCATCGTGTCGTTCACGACCTTGAAGTCGTCCAGGTCGAGGAACAGCACCCCGGCGGTCGTGCCGTCGCGCCGGGCACGGGCGAGTTCCTGCGCCACCCGGTCCTGAAACAGCAGCCGGTTCGGCATGCCGGTCAGCGCGTCATGGAAGGCGCGGTATTTCAGCTCGTCCTCTAGCTCCCGTTGCTCGGTCACGTCGCGCAAGGTGAGCACGAACCCGCCGACGGTGCTGTCGCCGCGCAGGTCGCTGTACCGGACCTGAAGCTGGATCGTGGTGTTGTCGGCACGGGTGAGGATCCAGTCCCGGTAGGGTCCGTGAACCGGGTCCGCGCGCATCCGGGCGAATGCCTGCCGGATCTCGTCGCGTTCACCGGGCTGCACCAGGTCCCACAGGTACCTGCCCTCAGCATCACCGGTGCCGACGATACTGAGGGCGGACGGGGTCGCGTAGCGGATCTCGCCGTTGTCGGCGACGATCAGGATGACGTCGGAGGCGTCCTGGACCAGGGTGCGGAAATAGGCTTCGCTGCGCTGCCGGGTGACTTCCTGGCTCAGCATGACGCGCTCGACGGCCAGCGTGGCCTGGCGAGCCAGGATGTCGAACGCGGGCATCAGCCGGGAGAGGTTCCGGTGCTGGCCGTGGACGACCAGCACGCCGATGAACGGATCGCCCGACGGCCGGTCGCTGAGCGTGAGCGGGACGAGGGCCACCGTGTCGCAGCCGGGTGCCAGTTCCCCGGCGTACTGGCTAAGTTCCCCTCCGGAAAAGAGCCGTGGCCCCACGCTCGCCAACCGGGAGAACCGCTGCTCGATGAGCTCACCCTGCCGCCTCGCGCGGGCGGGATCGTCGTAGCTGGTGCCGGCCGGGCGCAACAGGCCGTTCCCCTCCTTGATCCACAGTACGGCCTCGTGTTCGGCGTGCGGTCCGCTGAGTGTTCCCACCGCGCTCGTGACCGACGTGGCGACCTGCTCGACCGTGACCGCCGAGGTGAGCGCGGCGCCAGTCACCCGCACCGCCCGTTCGCGGTCGAGAGCGCGCTGGTGTGACGCCGCCACGACCCCCAGCCTGGACAGCACCAGCAGGTAGAGGATGGCCGAGAAGACCGCGATCACGGCGGCGTCGCGCTCGGTGCCGGTGACCGACCTGATGAAGAGCACCACGGGGGCTATCAGCGACGCGGCCAGCAGCACGGTCAGCCGCAGCGGTGAGACCTCGGTCCGCGCCCGGGAACCCTGGTGGGTCAGGCCGGTCATGCTCGGATCGAGCGCCGCCGCGCCCCAGGCCGTGTAGAACAGTGCCCAGCCGAGGTCGACGATCGTGCCGTTGTGGAACGTGCCGTGCAGCTGGATCAGCGTGTACGCCACGTCGGACACCATCATTCCGATGCTGCCCGCGGCGAGCAGCACGACCGACCTGGACTGTTTGGTCCCGGGGGCCAGCAGTCTGGCCAGCATCGCGAGGGTGAGCACGTCGCCGAGCGGGTACGCGGTCGCGACGCTCTTCTGCAGCCAGGTCTGATCGGAGTTACGGGCGGACGGGAGCACGATGTACAGCCACGACAGCAGGGCCAGGCCGCAGGTCAGGATCAGCGCGTCGATCAGGCTCCGCCGGTCCCGGTAGGCGCCCCGCCAGGAGATGAACATCAGCAGCGCCGCGGCGTACAACGGGTACGTCATCAGGTACAGGAAGTCGGCGAAGGACGGGAACGGCAGCGGAGTCCCCAGCTGCGCGCTGATGAGGAAGCCCATCTGCCCGGCGACGAAGCTGAGGTTCGCGCCGGCCAGCAGCAGCCACGGCGCCTTGCGGGCCGGCTGGTTGATGACGACACCCGCCACCGTGGCGGCCACGCCGCTCAGCCCGAGCAGCCCCCAGGACGCCGACCGGATGCCCGGCAAAGTGTAGTAAATGACGATAAGCGCAGCCATCCAGGCGAGATAGCCCGCCATTAGATACCTGCGTGATCTCATGGGTATTGCTTTCCCTTAACTACGCGTGGTACACCGGACCGCCTATAGCTTGAAAAAATACGATATGTCATCTACCCAGGTAAGAGGTTGTGTAGATTGGTGTGAAGTGTGCTTATGAATGATTAATCGAATAGGGTCAAAATATGACGCATCCCGATACGCGGCTTGTGCCGGAACTGTTCGACGAGCGGGCAGCGCGCCAGCCGCGGGCGATCGCGGTAACCGATGCGCACGAGCGGATCGGCTACGGCCAGCTGGCTAGTGAATCGAGCCGGCTGGCGCGTCGCCTGCACGAGCTTGGCGTCGGCCCGGACACCGTCGTCGGCGTGTGCCTGGACCGTGGCACCGAGTTCATCCGTTGCCTGCTCGCGATCATGAAGGCGGGCGGCGCGTACCTGCCGCTCGATCCGTCCCTCCCCCCGGCCCGGCTGGCCCGGATGTGCGAACAGGCCCGCCCCGCCGTAGTACTGATCGATGACCATAACGCCGGGCCTGGCAGCTGGCCGTCCGGCGTCAGGGAGATCGGCGTTCACCAGCTCGGCCTGCCAGCCGAGCCGGAGACGGAAACGACCGGTCCGCGACCCGATGATCTGGGCTACGTGATCTGCACCTCGGGCTCCACCGGTCCGCCCAAGGCGGTGGGTGTCAGCCACGCCGCGCTCGCGCTGGCCATACCGGAGATCGCCCGCGCGTACCAGGTGTCGGCGCGGGACAGGATCCCGCTGCTGGCGTCGGTCGGATTCGATACCTCGATCGAGCAGATGCTGGTGGCGCTGGTGTCCGGCGCGACCCTGGTGGTCCCGGCCGGCCTGATCGCGCCCGCCGACCTGCCCGGGTACCTGAACGAGCAGCGGATCACCGTCGTTGACCTGACCCCGGCGTACTGGCACCGGATGCTCGCCTCGGTCAAGCCGGATGACGAGCGGCTGCGCACCATCCGGCTGATGATCACCGGCGGCGACGTGGCCAGTCCCGGCGACTGCGCGGCGGCGCTGGCGGCGGCGCCGCGCGCCCGGATGCTGAACGCTTACGGGCTCACCGAGACCGCGATCACCTCGACCCTGTTCGAGATCAGCGGTCACCAGTCAGCCGCTGACCCGCCAAACCGAGTGCCGGTCGGCGAACCGCTGCCGCACGCCCGGGTCTTCGTGGTCGACGGCGAGGTGTACATCGGGGGGCCGGCGCTGGCCCGCGAGTATCTCGGCCAGCCCGGCCTCACCGCCGAGCGTTTCCTGACTGGCCCCGACGGGATGCGGATGTTTCGCACCGGTGACCTGGGGCGGTTCCGGGCCGACGGCAACCTGGAGCTCACCGGCCGGGTGGACCGGCAGCTGAAGATCCGAGGCTTCCGCGTCGAACCCGCGGAGATCGAGAGCGTCCTCGCCGCGCATCCCGCCGTCGACCAGGTGCGGGTGGTGGCGGACGATCTCGCTCCCGGCGACAAGCGGCTCACCGCCTACTACACCGCGCGAACCCACCCCGCCGACCTGGACAGCTTCGCGAAAGCCCGGCTCCCCGGCTACATGGTGCCGTCCGCGTACCTGCCACTGGATCGCGAGCTAGACCCGAAGAAGGACTCCAGCGGCGAGCGGTACACGCCGACCCAGGCGGGGATGTCGCACCTGTGGGCCAGGCTGCTGCGGACCGAACGCGTCGGCCTGGACGACGACTTCTTCGGGCTCGGCGGCAACTCCCTGCTGGCGGCTGAGCTGCTGGCGAGAGTGCGCGTCATGTTCGGCGTCGGCGTGAATTACGTCAGGCCGCTGACCCGCGCCCTGCTGCGCGACCCCACGCTGCGTGGCTTCTCGGCCGCGACCGAGGACGCCCGGGCGGGCAGGCTGGGGACCGGCGACGCCGCGACCGACATCGATTTCGCGCGGGAGGCCGCGCTCGACGTGCCAGTGCATCCGCCCGTGATAACAGCAAGAATGATAACAGCAAGAAACGGGGTGGTGTTGCTGACCGGGGGTACCGGATTCGTTGGCATTCACCTGCTGCGAGAGCTGCTGGCCAGCACCAGCTCGCGGGTCTACTGCCTGGTGCGCGCCCATGACGCCGAGCACGCCGCGCGCCGGATCACCGAGGCCGCGAGCCGGTATGAGGTCGGTGACCTGGAGATGGAACGCGTCGTTATGGTCCCTGGAGACTTGGCCGAGCCGGAATTCGGCCTGTCAGCCGCTGAGTTCGATGAGCTGGCGCGGACGGTCGACGTCGTTTATCACGCGGGCGCGACGGTGAACTTCATCTACCCGTACGAGGAGCTGCGCGCGGTCAACGTGGGCGGCACCCGCGAGGTCATCAGGCTGGCGGGCAGGCACCGGGGGATACCAGTGCATTACGTGTCGTCGGCCGCGGTACTGGCGGGCCTGGGCGTCGCGGGCGTCCGGGCGGTGACCGAGGACCAGCCGCTCGGATACCCGGACCGGCTGTGCGTGGGCTACGTGCAGAGCAAGTACGTCGCCGAGGAACTGCTCCGCAACGCGGCGAGAAGCGGCCTGCCGGTGTCGATCTACCGTCCGATGGACGTGGTGGGCGGTACCCGCACCGCCGCCTGGAACGCCAACGCGGAGATGCGCTCGCTGATCAGGTTCATCGCCGACACCGGCGCCGCGCCGGACATCCCGCTGCCGCTGGATTTCGTGCCCGCCGACACCTTCGCGGCCGCGCTGGTGCATATTTCCTTGGACCATAACGGCGGGACCTTTCACCTCACCGCTCCCCGGTACGTGCGGCTCGGTTTCCTCATCGAGCGGCTGCGCCGCTACGGGTACCAGATCACCGAGATGCCCTACCAAGCCTGGGTACACGAGCTGCTGCGGTTCGCCGCCAGCGACCCGTCGCACCCGATGACGCCGTTCGTCCCGCTGTTCGTCGACCACTGTCCGGGCACCGACCTGACGATCGCGGAGATGTACACCGACGACGTCTTCCCCGCCTACTCGGCGTCGAACGCCGAACGCGCGCTGCGCGGCAGCGGCGTCGCCTTCGCCGAGGTGGACGAGGAGCTCATCGATACCCACATCGAGCACATGATCGCGACCGGGTTCCTCACCGATGGCCGTTGACTGGGGTTGCGTCGAGCTGGCGACGGGGGATCATCCGGCCGCGTTCTGCGCCGATGTGAGCCCGGCCAGCGTGCTGAGCGCGTACACCAGGGGCCTGTTCCCGTTCCCGGCGGCCGACGAGTTCCAGCGCGACCTCAACGAGTTCGGCTGCGAGGACCTGGTGAAGGCCGGCCGGATCGCGTTGCTCGGCGACGGCGATCCGTATCAGGTCGCCTGGTGGGCACCGGACCCGAGGCCGGTGATCCCGGTCGGCGGCGTGCACCTCGGCCGCGATATCAGGAAACGGCTGCGCCGCGGGCAGCACCGGACGACGGCGGACGCCGCGTTCGATCGCGTGGTGCTCGCCTGCCGCGACGGCCGCGAACCGCGCTGGCTGACCGGCACCCTGGTGGACACGCTGCGGACCCTGCACGCCGACGGCTGGGCGCACAGCATCGAGGTGTGGGACGGCGCGGACCTGGTCGGCGGCGCGTTCGGCATCGGAGCCGGCCGGGTGCTCAGCGGCGACTCGCTGTTCGCCCGCCAGTCGGGCGCGGCCCGGATCGCGGTCGCCGACCTGGCCGAGCGGCTCGGACGCGCGGGCGGGTCGCTGGTCGACGGGCAGTGGGACAGCCCGTTCCTGCGCTCGCTCGGCGCCGAGCCGATGCCGCGGGAGCGCTACGTCGCGGCCGTCGCCCCCGAGCGCGTCAGGCTGCCGGCCGAGCCGTTGCCCGCGCGCCGGCTGCTGCCGTTAGCGGGCCAGGCCAGCACCGGGCCGCTCGCCCGCAAGGTAACGGGTGAGCCGGCCGGGAGTTCGCAGCCGCCGAGCGTACGGACGATGACTTCGGGCATATCCGGCCGGTTCTCCGATTTGACATACACGACGGCATCGTGACCGTGGTAGCCGGCCGACACGATCCAGCCAGCCAGGCCAGCCGACCCGTTGGAGCTGGACCCGCTGATGGTGATCTGCTCCGGACGGACCAGCACGGTGACCGGCCCAGCCCCGACGGTCCCGCGGGTGGTGGGCTGCACCTGCAGCGGACCCAGGATGGTCTCGACGGCACCGTCGCCGAGTACGCCCTCGAGGAGGTTCGCCTGCCCGATGAACTGGGCCAGGTCGGGGTCGGCCGGCTTGGTGTACAGATCCTCGGGGGTGGAGCACTGGGCAATCTTGCCGTGCCGTATCACCGCTACCTGGTCGGCGATCGAGAGCGCCTCGTCCTGGTCGTGGGTGACCAGGACCGCGGTGGCGCCGGCCTCGCGAAGCAGCCGCCTGACGTCGGCGCGGATGGTCGCCCGGAGGCTCGCGTCGAGGGAACTGAAGGGTTCGTCGAGCAGGACGAGGCTGGGCTTGATGGCGAGCGCCCGGGCGAGCGCGACCCGCTGCTGCTGCCCGCCGGAGAGCTGATGCGGATAGCGCTCGCCGAGCCCGGCCATGCCGACCGCGTCGAGCAGGTCAACGATCACCGCGCTACGCCGTTCTCGTCGTGGCAGGCCGAAGCCGATGTTGGCGGCCACCGTCAGATGCGGGAACAGGGCGCCATCCTGCGGCACGTAGCCGACGCGCCGCCGTTCCGGTGGCACCCGGTCGGCGGGCCCGTCGACGATCCTCCCGCCGACCCGGACGGTGCCGGAATCGGCCTGCTCGAAGCCGGCGATTACCCGTAGCAGAGTGGTCTTCCCGCTTCCCGACGGACCGAGGATGGCGGTTAGCGAGTCGTCTGGCACATCGAGGTCGATGCCGTCGAGTACCGGGCGGGCAGCGAACGCTTTTCTCAAGCCCGAGACTGCGAGCTGGGTCATGTGACGATCATCCCTTCGGCTTTTCCCGAGCTATTGAAGAACCTGCCGAGCACATAACTCGGCAGGGCGGCGATGGCGATCATCACCAGGGCGAACGGAGCGGCCTGGCCGTAGGAAAGGTTGCTCTCGTAAGCCCAGAACTGCGTGGAGAGGGTCTGCGCCCCGGTCGGGATCAGCAGCAGGGTGGCGGTCAGTTCGGTGACCACCGACAGGAACACGAGGCAGAACGCGGCGGCGAGCCCCGGCGCCGCGAGCCGCAGCGTGACCCGCAGCAGCACGGCCAGCCGTCGCTGGCCCAGCGACCTGGCGACGTCGTCCAGGTTGACGGGGGCGCGGGCGAGTGACGCCTTGACCCCGACCAGCGCGAGCGGGAAGAACATGATGGCGTAGCAGATTATGAGCAACGGGGCACTCTGGTAGCCGAACCCGTTGGCGTAATGCTCGGTGAAGTAGGACAGCGCGAACGCGGCGACCACGCCCGGCATCGCCAGCACCATGTAGGTACTGCGCTCAAGCACGTGGCGCAACCGGCCGGTACCGCGGACCGCCAGCAGCGCGAGCGGCAGCGCGAGCACCGTGTCCAGCGCGGCGGCGGAAAGCCCGTAGCCGAAGGTGGTCAGCGCGGCGGTCGGCAGGGTGACCCCGCTAATGGCCTGCGCGCCGCCCTCGAACATCCAGTAGACGCCCGAGCCGATCGGGACGCCAAGCGCCAGGACGACCAGAGCGGCGAAGCCGAACATGACCGGTGCGGTGGCCTTGCCGAGCCGACGCGGCGGCAGCTTGCGAGCGGCGAGGGGACCGGAACGGCTGACCCTTCCCTTCCCGCGGGCCAGTCCCTCGCCGCCGAGCACCAGGAGGCTGAGCACCACGAGGACGATGGACAGGGCGCACGCGGCGGGAACGCTGAACGACAGCGAGAACTCGCCGAAGATCTCCGTGGTGAAGGTCTGATAGCCGAGGATCTCGAACGCGCCGTATTCGGCCAGCATGACCATCGCGACCAGCAGGCAGCCGCCGAGGATCGCGCCGCGTGCCTGGGCCAGCGTCACCCGGAAGAACGTGGGTACCCGCCCGATGCCAAGGCTGCGGGCCACCTCCTCCTGACCGGGGTCGGCGGCCCGGAAGCTCGCCGCCACCGGGAGGTAGACCAGCGGGTACACGGCGAGAGTCATGACGATAACGGCGCCACGGAAGCCCTGCACCCAGGTCCACAACGAGGCCCATCCGAAGCTGACCACGAAGTCCGGGATCGCCAGCGGCACTACGACCAGGATCTCCCAGACGCGGCGCCCCGGCAGGTTAGTCCGCTCGATGCACCAGGCGGCAGCGGTGCCGATGACCGCGCAGAGGAACGTGACGACGATGGTGAGCTTGATGGTGTTCCACAGCAGGTCCGCGGTCAACCGGCGGAAAATGAGGTGCGACACCGACGACGTACCCGCACCCGCCGCTTCGAGCAGCAGGAATACCAGCGGCAGCGCCAGCAGCACGGCGACCAGGCAGCTCGCCGTCGTCAGGGCCACCGGCCGCCGCGCCTTCCTGACCCGCCCGGTGCCGGGCGTGTCAGGAAGGATCTCCGCTACCTGGGTGGTCATAGCCAGCCGGCCTGTCGCATGAGGCTGATCGCGAGGGTGCCGGTGCCAAGCTCAGGAAGCGTTATGGGATAAGGCTTGAGCTGGTTGAGCGGGGTCTCGCCCGCCTGGCCGGTGACGCCATCGGCGATCGGGTACTCGAAGCTGATCGACTTGCTCGGGTCGCCGATGATCTCCTGCGCCTGCGTGCTGACCAGGTAGGCGAGGAACTTCTGAGCCGCCGCGTTGTGCGTGGACGACTTCAGGATGGCCGCGCCGGAGATGTCTTCCACGTAACCAGGGTTGTACGCCGCGAAGTGGGTGATCCTGGCCTTGGTGTTCCCGATGCCGATCTCGGCGCGCATCCGGTACCAGTAGTACTGGTTGACGACGCCGAAGGCCACCTGACCGCGGTTCACCTCGTCGGCGATGGTCTCGTTGTCTGGGTAGACATGCGACCCCGCGTTCGCCTTGAGCGCCTTCAGCCACGTCAGCGTGGCGGCCTGGCCGTAGGCGTGGTCCACGGCGGTGATGATCGGCTGGAAGTCGGTCTCCTCCGGCGCGATCGCCAGCTTGCCCGCGTACTTCGAGTCGGCGAGCTGCATGATCGAGGTGGGGAGCTGGCTCTCGCTGATCAGGGCCGGGTTGTAGATGATCACGCTGACCCGGGCCGACACCCCCACCCAGTCGCCCTGCGGGGAGTTATCTGCGGCCGGATCGTGGGACAGCGTGGAACTGTCTACCTTCGCCAGCAACCCCTTGCTCTGCAGGAACTCCTCGACCTGGGAGTTTTCGGTGAAAATCACGTCGGCGGGGGAGTGGGATCCCTCGGCGACGATCTCGTCGGCGAGGGTGTCCTCGTCGTCGTCGCGCTGGTTGACGGTGATGCCGGTTTCCTTCTCGAACCCGGCGACTAGCGCGTTGGTGGTCTGCTCATGCTGGCCGTTGTACAGGGTGATCGACTGCGCCGCGGGTCCCTCGGCTCCCGACGCCGAGCCTCCGCAGCCAGCCAGGGCGGCGGCGGTAAGAGCCATTCCGGTGGCAGCGGCGAGTAGCTGCCAGCGCCGTCGTCTCATGTCGTGGCCCCCGCTCCGGGGCACAGCGCGTTGATCTTGTTGATCGCGGTGTTGAGCGCCGAGTTGATCGTGCTGCCGTGCCCGTCGGCCGTGTAGAACTGGTTGTAGTCGTCGGCGAGCGCACTGATCGCCTTGCCGATCGTCGCGTCCGAGGTCTGGATCTGCCGCAGCGGCAGGACCTGGGCTTCGGCGTACCCGACCGGATCCGAGCCCGGGTCCGGGCCGTCGCTGAGCACGGCGCTCACCTGCTGGCAGGTCTGCTGGGCAGTCGTCTGCGCGGTCGCGGCCGTATTCGTGGTGGCGGAGTGCCCGCTTGAGCCGCAAGCGGTCAGCGTCAGTGCCGTTAGAACCAGCAGCGCGGCTCGGTTGCTCAGAGTGATCATCGTTGCTCTCCACAGTCTCGTCCCTCTCTGCGGGGCCTGGCGGTTTCCCCCGGGGCTGTGCTTGCTTGCAGGCAAAGTGAGCTTAGGCTTACCTAAGAATTCGGTCAATAGGTTAGGCTTACCTAAGTTTGTAATGAATTGTTAGGCGCGAGCTTGAACCAGGAGACGTTCCGCTGCGTTAGGTCGCCGCTCCGTATGAGAGATCCATGAACGATCGCTTACCTGGCACGAGAACGTTCCCGCTTGACGGCACTGTGATGGCTGAGACCTGACATGCCCCAGCCTCACGTAGACAGGACGACGATGACACTGGATGCCTGCTCACCGGCGACTTCCGCTTCCGTACTGGCGGACCGCAGTTCGCCGTCGATGCGCTGCGCGGACGCCGCCCGGGTGCGCGGCGAACCTCTCCAAGCGAGTGCCGTGCGCTATCGCCGGTTCCTGTTGCTTGAGGTGCCCGGCTCGTGGGGAAGCTCCACGATCGACGAGAAGCTGATGGATGCCGAGGCCGCCCGGCGGCTCACCGCGGCGGCGGCTGACGCCGATGCGCACATCGTCATGATCCGTCGTCCTGGCCGGCATCCGGTTACCGAGTCGCTCGACACCCGGCTCAAGGCGTGGGCGTTCGCCGACGTGTCGTCGGGAACCGGGTCCGTCCTCTGGGGCGCCTGGCGCGACCCGTCCGATCTGCTCGCACTCGATCTGTGCGCCGACGCCCCCGGCGAAGCCAACGCCGCCGGTCCGCAACGGGTGGTTCTAGTGTGCACAAACGGGAAGCGCGACTTGTGCTGCGCGGTCCGGGGACGGCCGGTAGCCGAGGCGATCGCGGCGGGCACCGACTGGGATACCTGGGAATGCTCCCACCTCGGCGGACATCGTTTCGCCGCGACGCTGATGCTGCTGCCCGCCGGAGATATGTTCGGCTGGCTAGACCCCGGATCAGCCGTGGAGGTGCTGCGGCGCTTCGACGCGGGCCAGCTCATGCTGAACCACTACCGCGGCCAGGCCGGCCAGCCAGTCCCGGTGCAGGCGGCGCTGCAAGACGCCGCGATCAGGCTGGGGGAATTCCGCCGCGATGCCCTTCGCGCGTCGTCGGTGCGTCAGCTGGATGACGCGGACCGCTGGGAGATCGAGGTCATCCACCGGACCGAGCGCAACCCGGGGACCGCGTACCGGATGATCATGGCCGGATCCCAGCTGGCGCCAGCCTTCCACTCGTGCGCGGACACCAACGCGAAGGCGGAGATCCGGTACGAGACCCTTTCCTTCTCGCGCGTCGACGCAGAGGCCCTGTCGCTGAGCTAGTGCTGCTGGGCTGCGCCGGGTGCCGGCTCTCAGGTTCGGCACCATCCGCCGAAATCGCAACTAAATCCCCTTGGCTGGGTGGTGTGGCATTAACCAGCAACCGGGCGCCATGCACTCGAGGCCAGGGGCCGCCGCGCCGTGAACTCAGCTTTCTTTCCCGCTATAGGTGCCGGAAACGGTGCCCTAAGATGGCGTAAGTTAGGTTAGCCTAACCATATTGGGCCATTCCGAATGGTGATTACTTTCTTGTCATCGTCGCATGTCAGCTGGCATTTAGCCGGTTTAGGCGACGGTGATGATATTTTTGTAACGCCTACCTCGGCGGATACCTCTGGGATGGTCATCACGGGATTATAAAGTTAGCAACGTGATGCCGCTCGATAGCCGAACTGTTTCGGAAAGCCTAGAGACCTATGTAGGCAGCCTGCTCGCCGAGAGCAGTTTCTTCTCCGATCTCTCCGCCGGACATGCCGACCCGGAGCATGTCCGCGATGTCTTCGGCCAGTTCTACCTGTGGCGTAATTGCTTCCACCGGTGGTTCGGCCTCTGCGTCGCCAAGTCCGCGCCGTTCGGGACCGGGGCGGACGTGCCTGCCGTGCTGGGCGAACTGATCGCGTGCCTGGCCGAGGAGATCACCGGGAACCACCATGGCATGGCGCGATCCTTCCTGGCCGCCGTGGGCATCGCTGATCCCGCCCACGTCGTGCCGCTGCCGGTCACTGGCTCCTACGCTGAGTCATTCCTGTGCTGCTATTTCTCGGCGGAGCATAGCGGCGATGAGGCGCTGGCCGCTCTCGCGGGCCGGGAACTCGTCGGCCCGCGCAGGAACGAGCTCATCGTACGGGCGCTTCGCGATCACTATGGCGTGGCATCCGGCCTGGAGTTCTTCACCGTGCACACGGATCTCGAGCAGGCGCACTTCCAGTCTTTGTGGGAAGCGCTCGTTCATGGCACCACGGTGAATCCCAAGAAGCTCATCGAGGCCGCCAGGCTTGAGATCTGGGAGCACATCACCTTCTGGGATGACGTCTATGCCGCCATCGCTGGCGCGGAGAACAGGCTCGTATCGTGAAATCCCATTTCCCCCGGATCTTCATGATCGTCAATGGAAGTCAAGGTGCAATGACGTGACTGAATTCGATTACCTCCCTGAAGGCCCATGGCCCCTCGGGGATGAGCCCTATCGGGATAACACGAGCTACGGACGGCCGAGCTCGCCGGGGAGGTACCCGGGTGGCCCCGAAAGGATGAATGGCGCACCCGCGACGCTGACCGCCAACGGCGGCCGCCGCCCGGGCTATCCGCCGGCGAACAGCGGTCCGATGCCGGCGTATCGCGGGCCGTCTGAGAGGGGCCCGAACGGGCGGGGGACACCCGGATATCCGCCACGGGATAGCGGCCCGATGACGGCTTACCGGCCGCCGAATAACGGCCAGGCATACCGGCCGCCGAACGGGAGGCCGGCGGCGGGGTACTCGGTGCTGGACGGCGCGCCCCCCGTGAGATATCCGCCGCGGAACAGCGGCCCGATGCCGGCCTACCAGATGCCGGCCCCGCCCGCCCCGGCGTACCCGCCGCCGCTAGCGCCGCCGCCGCCAAGGCCGGCACACCCGGCGGCAGGCGCCAGGCCGATCATGGGATGGCTGCCATTCGGTCAACGGCTGGTGCTCCTCCCGAAGACATCGTTGCCCGGAGACGACGACGAGGAACTCCGGGAACATCGGGACGTCAGCGGGGGATGGCTGCGGCCCGCCGTCTTCGGAGCTATGGACGGGCTGGTCACCAACTCCTCGCTTATCGCCGGGATCGGCGGGAGCGGCGGCGCGCACGGGATGATCGTGCTGACTGGCATCGCCGGCCTGATCGCGGGCGCGTTTTCGATGGCCACCGGTGAGTACATCTCGGTGAAATCGCAGAACGAGCTGACCCAGGCGGAGGTGGAGCTGGAGCGCAGGCAGCACCGCCGCGATCCCGCGAGAAAGCTGAGGCGGCTCACCGAGATATACATCGCGGACAAGGGGGTCTCGCCGAACTTGGCAGAGGCGGTCGCCCGGCAGATCTCGGCCGACTCCGATCGGGCCGTCGAGACGCACGTGCGCGAGGAACTGGGAATCGACCCCGACGACCTCCCCTCACCGGTGACGGCGGCGGTGGCGTCATTCTCAGCCTTCACTGTCGGCGCACTGATCCCGCTCAGCCCGTTTCTTGTCGGATACCCGATCCTGAAGGTGGCACTGGCGCTCGCGGGAGCCGCTGCCCTCATCGGCGGGGCGGCGGTGGCGAAACTGACCGGGCGGTCCATGCTGCTGGGCGGACTGCGCCAGTTTTCCGCGGCCGCCGCGGCCACCGGCGCCGCCTTCGCCGTGGGCCATCTGATCGGCACGCACGTGAGCTAAGCGATGCGGCCACCGGCAAGGCACGGCCCCGAGCAGGGGGCCGTGCCTCACCAGCGGCCGGCTCAGCAGGGCACGGTCACGCCCTGGCTCAGCGGATTGCGGACGTTCGTATAGTCAGCTTCCCGGTCCGCGGCCCGCGCCCAGCGCAGCCGCAAGTTCGCCTTCGCCGGGAACGGGACACCCGCGAGCGCGGCCCTCAGCTCCGGCGGCCAGTCGTGATCGCGCGCGAACCCGGCCAGCACGTCGCGGGCCCGGCACCACAGATCGACCTCAAGGCGGTCCTCCATACTGGGATGCCGGTCGGCGATGGCCGCGGCGATCTCGGTTAGGTGGTTGACGAACAGGCAGTAGGCGACCCGGTTCCAGCCGCGTTCCGGCTCGTAGGCGAGGGCTTGGGCGACACCGGGCTTCAGCGTCGCGAGGAAGTCCTCATGGCGGGCCTGGTCAAGCTTCACGCCCTCGAGGTCACGGAAGATGGCCTGGGCGGGCAGTCCGTCGGAATCCATGCCGACCAGGACGTTCTGCAGGTGCGGCTCGAGCACCACACCGTGATCGAACAGGGCGTGCAGCACCGGAGGAGCGACCTTGCGTACGTAAGCCTCCCACCAGCTGAGCAGCCAGTCGGGGTCACGGTCGTCCAGCGGGCCGCGCGATCGCGGATCCGGCGGTTCGGTCAGCGACGCGGCGAGAACCGGGGTCACCTCCGGTGCGAGCTTCCCGCTGAGTCCGTCACGGACGATCACCGACAGGGCCTCGGTCGCCTCCTGGTCGGGCAGCGCGGCGGTGCGGTATCCCGGCTCGCCGAGCAGGGCGGTGCCGGGGAAGCGCACCGCCATATCGTCGAAGACGGGCGTGAGCAGGTCCGTGAGGGCGACCGATCCGGCCAGCTCATACCAGGAGTTCTTACGTACGCAGTTGGTGATCCGCACGTTGAGGCTGAACTTGCAGAAGATGTCAGCCCCCGGCACGTACACGGTGCGGACCGACGACGTCGGGACCACCTCGGCCGATCCGGCCCCGAGATCGAGGAGCCGCCGGTTGCGGAACGCGTCCGCCAGCCATGGCCTGTCCGCCAGCAGGCGGAGCTGCCAGGGATGGGCGGGAAGGACGTGATATCCCGGCGGCGGGGCCGGGCAGCCGAGCCCGTCGAGAGCTGAGACGTCGCCCTCGGCGGCGAGCGTGTCGCCGCGTACCGCGAGAAACCGCAGCGGAAACCGGGCCCCCGCCTCCGGGGCGAAGGGCAGCCAGTCGCGGGGATCGCCTTCGCGGGCCTTGGGTGCGGGGTGGAACCGATGCGCGGCTACCAGCGATTGCTCGCTGGCGAGGTACTGGCCGACCCGGTCGCCGGGGGCCGAATCCGCCCCGGAGCCCCGGGCCCGGACGATCGCGGTCAGCGCCTCATGGCTATTCATGACGTGCCCGGCGAACTCATCGTTGGCAGTGCCAGTGGCCAGGGCGAGTTCCCTCTCGATGAGCGTCGTGAGCTGTTCCCAGTTGACCGGCCGCCATGTTCCGGCGGTCAGCAGCTCGGCCTCGCCGGTGAGCCGGGGACTAGGCCCGGCCGATGGACGCCGCGTCCTGACCCGGAGCAGCCGATCCGTTCGCGCCAGCCGGATCGTCAGTCGGCCGCTGGTCTCCCACGTCTGCCTCTCGGGGCCTGATACCTCACGGACCAGGCAGTTCAGCAGAGCCTGTGCGGTCAGCATGTCGGGATTCACTAGCGACTCCTCGTCGTTGGCGTAGATGATTTGGCCGGGTTCCCCGTTATCCGGGGTCATCCGGGGGTGCAGCTGATGTGCCAGCGCGCGGTGGCGCGCACCTCCGCGACCGAGCGGTCCACCGCGGCCCGGTCGGCGCCGATCGCGCTGAGCACGCCCAGGTAGTCGTGGTTGGCGTGAGTGAGCGCGATGTCTTCGCCGATGTCGCGCAGTGGCCGGTAGGAGAGCATGACACCGGGCTCCGCCCCCGGCTGCGGGCCCCCGGCCGGGGCCATGGTGAGGGTCCCCGGGCGGTCCGCGACGACATAGTCGACGACCGCGTGCGCGTGACCAGGGACCGGACGTGGCGGTGGCCCAGGCGGCAGGCGCTCCCCGAGGTGAAGCCGCAGAACCAGCTCGAACAGGTCGGTCCCGAGCAGGTCGGCGAGGACGAAGTCGCAGTGATCGCCGATCATCCGGTCGTTCACCTCGATCAGTGCCGGTTCGCCGCCGGAGCCCAGGACGTACTCGGTATGACAGGCGCCGAACGTGCCGCCAAGCGCCTGTAGCACGTGTTCCGAGCCAGGTACCGTCGCGTCCCAGTCGAGTC
>JBEKHI010000041.1:0-31606 GCA_050012355.1 Streptosporangiaceae bacterium
GGTGTGCGGCTCGTGCGTAGAGCGCTAAGCCATCCCATGGATGGCCCATCGCAGGCGCTGTAGCCCCAGTAATGGGTCATCGACAGGCTTGTAGAAAGCCCCGGTCCTGCGATATGTCCCGGATGTGTGCTATTGCGCCCTGGGGCTGGGGCTGGGGCTGTCCATCCAGTACCGGTACACACCATCCGCGTCGAGGGCTCTTGCTGACCGGCCGCCGCGTCCGCTATGTGACTTGCGAGTAACTTCCGTCGTCCGCTAAATGGCCAGGCAGTGCCAATAAATCAATCACAAATTCGATTAATGTTGATCATGTTGCGCTATCGAGCGCCATTTTTTAGATAATGCTGAACTTTTTCTTCATGTCGCTTGCGTGACGGTATGACCCGATTTAGCATCATGGCGATTCACCATGTTAACGATCACAAGGAGTAACTGTCGCAGAAGCTACACCCCCAACAGTAAGGAGAACCCACACCATGAACCGACGACGTCTACGCGCCGCGCTAGCGGCCGCCGCGCTCACGGTCGCCGCGGCCGGCGCCGCTGCGGCGACCGGCGCTGGCCAGGCCGCCGCAGCCACGGCGCCACGCACCGCGGAGCACGCCACGAGTACGGCAAAGGTTTTCCACTCAGTCAACGGGAAGGGCGCCAGCTGGCTGGGGCTCGGCCCGCACACGATCCAGGGCAAGCACGCCCTAGACCACCAGGAGTACAGCGAGAACTGGGCCGGGTACGCGGCGGACAGCACCACCTACACGTCCGCGAGCGCGTCCTGGAAGCAGCCGTCGGTTGACTGCTCCGAGGGCAGCGGGTACTCGGCGTTCTGGGTCGGCATCGACGGGTTCAATAGCAGCACCGTCGAGCAAACCGGCACCGAGGCCGACTGTAGCGGCGGCAGCGCGTCCTACAGCGCCTGGTATGAGGCCTATCCGGCCGCCAGCAACACCTACAGCAACACGGTCGAGCCTGGTGACTCGCTGACCGCGACGGTCACCGAGTCAAGCGGCGACGTGTTCGACCTCGTGCTCACCGACTCTACTCAGGGGTGGACCGAGAATACCGACGTCACCGTGTCCGGTGCCGAGTCATCGTCGGCCGAGGTGATCGCCGAGGCGCCGTCGAGCGAGCTCGGCGTACTGCCGCTGGCGGACTTCGGTACGGTGAACTTCACCAACGCGGAGGCGAACTCCACCGGGTTCGACTCGCTCAGCCCGGTGCAGATCGACATGGAGTCCGCCTTCGGACAGCTCGAGGCGTCCACCAGTTCGCTGTCGGACGACGACTTCAGCGTCACGTGGGAGAGCTCGGGTGGTCCAAGCCTCCCCTTCGCCCGCCAGGGCTGAAGCTAGCTAGTTAACGGATCCCGCCTCTGACTCAACGGCGAGCGGCGGGACCTCGTTGTCGTGGACCGGTGCGCCGAAGTTCCGCCATTGCGGGAAGGCGAGCCCCCCCAAGAACACGATCGCGTCGGCGATGCCGACCACCGGGAAGAACGCCGCGGAGCTCACGTGCGCCACGAACAGGCCGGTCAGCGCGAACGACAAGGGCGCGCTGCCGAACGCGGCCAGCATGACCAGGCTCATCACCCGCCCCAACAGTTCCGGTGGTGCCCACGCCTGCAGGCGCGGCAGCATGATCGTGTTGCCAAAGCTGACCCCTCCGCCGAGAGCCACCATGCACACGGCCGCTCCTGGTACTCCGCCGGCGAACGGTACGAAGCACATGGCGATCGCGGCAAGCATGAACGCGCCCGCCGCGACCACTGCCGGGCGCCGCAGGCCGCCGAAGCGGGTCGCCGCCAGCGCCCCCGCGATGCCGCCGGCCGCGTCGCAAGTCAGCAGCACCCCGAATCCGGAGGCTCCGAAACGCTGATGGGATAGCGCGGGCAGCGCCACCTCGGTGAGCCCGGCGAGGGCCAGGTTCGCGGCGACGGTAATGATCAGCAGAATCTGCAGCACTCGTGAGTTCCGCAGCAGGCTGAGCACGCCGCCGCTCCGGGCCGCTGGCTCCGAGGCGGGCTCCGGCTCCGGTGCGGACACCGCCGCCGGCCTCCGGATGAACGCCAGCGTCAGCGCCGATACGGCGAACGACGCCGCGTCGATGCCAAACGCGGGGGCCGGCGACGCCAGCGCCACCACCGCCCCGCCGATCGCCGGGCCGATCAGCGATCCGGTCTGCTGAAATGCCATGAACAGCCCGTTGCCCGAGGTGAGCTGGGATGGGTCGAGCATCGACGGCAGTATCGCGAACGACGCGGGGATGAACAGGCCCTCACCCGCGCCGATCAGCGCCGCCGTGGGCGCGAGGAAAACCAGCGACACGGTGTGCCGGGTGGCCAGCAGCACGAGCACCGCGACCATCACACAGCGCGACGCGTCGGCCAGCAGCATCACGGTACGCGGCGACAGCCGGTCCGACAGCACGCCGCCGACCGGGATCAGTGCCGTGCGGGGCACACCGTAGAACGCGAGCACGACTCCGAGCAGCACCGCCGAACCGTGCGAGGAAAGCACATACCACGGCAGCGCGATCGCGTAACAGAAGTCGCCGATCGTGGACGCGAGCTGCCCGGCCGACAGTAGCCGGAAGTCCCGTACCGCTAGGGGATTCACTGTGCCTCCTCAGGCGAGAACGTTGGCAGGAACTCGGCGTTGACCATTACCCGGCGCGAGTCGGCTGGCCGGTCGTTCTTATCCGCCCGGGTGTACGCGGTTATCAGCTTCGTGACCTGCTCGCGCAGTTCGACCTGTTCCTCGGGTGTCACGTAGATGTCGAGGTAATAGCTGCCGAACGACCAGTCCTCGGGGTAGTCCGCTTCCCGGTCCTCGTACACGGCGCGTATCTCGTCCACCGACAAGCGAAACGTGTTGACCAGCATCTGCCCGGCTGCCCGCACCGCCGGCGGGGTGTCCGGCCCGGTGTCGACTTTCAGCTGACGGACCTTCGCACGCCACGGACGCTCCCTGCCATCTCCGGCGGCCTCGCGGTCCTCCTCAACGAATCCGTACTTGGCGAGCGAGCGCAGGTGGTAGCTGCAGGCGGACGGGGACAGCCCGGCGATCTGGGCGCACTCCGTCGCCGTCGCGGGTCCCTCGAGCGCGAGGTGCTTCAAGATCGCGATCCGGGCCGGGTGCGCGAGCGCGCGCATCTGCTGCGGATCGTCAAGCGTGACTGGTTCGTCCGGATTCATATGTGAAAGATTACTTTCGAAACAGATGCTTCACAATAACGGGCCCTGTTACGTTTCGGTCACGAAGCATGCGGCAGAATGAGGTCCATGACAGATGACATGAAGCAGCGGATTGGCCGGATCGGTATCTGGATGCCGGATCCGGCGAGCATCGAGGCGGGGGGAGCCGCGGTGGCGAGCGCGATCGAAGCAGCCGGGTTCGGCTCGCTGTGGGTGGGCGGCGGGAACGGTAAGCCCGACTCGTTCGAGAGACTGGCGGAGTTGCTCGAGGGCACCACCAGACTGGTGGTGGCGACCGGGATCGCCAACATCTGGGCCCGGCCAGCCGCCGAGATGCGCGCGGGAGCGGAGGACCTGGCCAAACGGTTCCCCGGCCGGTTCATCCTCGGCCTGGGCGTCAGCCACGCTCCGATCGTCGAGGGTCTCGGCAAGACCTATGAGAAGCCGTTCCAGAAGATGGTCTCTTACCTAGACGAACTCGGTGACCTCTCCTGCCCGCTGGTGCTCGCCGCGCTCGGTCCCCGGATGCTCGAACTGTCCCGTGACCGGACCGACGGCGCCCATCCGTACTTCGTCACTCCCGAGCACACGGCGGTGGCGCGCGACATCCTCGGCCCGGATCCGCTGCTCATCCCCGAGCAGGCCGTCGTGCTGTCCGGTGACCGGGCGCAGGCCCTCGCCGGGGGCCGCGCTTACGCGGACCGCTACCTGAAGATGCCGAACTACATTAGCAACCTCAAGCGGTACGGGTTCTCCGACGCGGACATCTCCGGTGGCGGCAGCGACCGGCTGATCGAGGCCATCATCCCGTACGGTCCCGGCGGCGTGACCAAGTCGGTCCGCGCGCACCTGGACGCCGGCGCGGACCACGTGACCATCCAGCCGCTCGGCGCTACCGGTACGTTCAGCGCCGCCGACCTGCACCTGCTCGGCGAGGCGCTCCAAGGGCTGCTCTAGCCTCGGTGAGCCGTTCCGCGTCGTTTGCGGGGAGCCGCCGCACCGCCTCGCGGAACGTCACCCCGGACATCGTGTCGAGGTGAGCCCCGGTCCACGCCGCGACCCAGGCCGGGTCGCGACGCGAGATCTCGCGTAGCACCCAGCCGATCGCTTTGCGGATGAAGAACTGAGTCTCGCCGATCATAGGGGTCGCGTACCGCTCGAACCGTTCCAGGTCAGGCCGCCCCGCCCGGATGCCGGCCAGCAGCGCGAGCAGCGCCGACCGCCGCACCCAGAAGTCTTCGTCTTGCGCCCACCCGTCGATCCTTGCCCACGCCGCCGGTTCGCGGTCGGCGATCTTTCCCGCGACGCTCCCAGCGAGCCCGTCGACCAGCGCCCACGTGCCGGATTCCCTTATCATCCGCTCGACCAGTTCGAGATCGTTAACTTTCATGGCCATAACGACGATTTCCAGTGTCTCGACAGCAGCCGCCCGTCGCTCGAAGACCGGCACCTCCCAGAGCGCGATCGCCAGCGCAATGCCCGTCTCACGGTGGACGGTTGCTTTAACCGCGCGCCGCATGTCCGGCACGCTGACCCCGTAGAACTCCAGATCGCTCTTGAGGTACTTCTTCTCCTGCGCGGCGCGCTCCGGTGTCCCGAGCTTGCGTAGTTCCGCGGCGAGGTCTTCAGCCGCTTGTCTGGCGTCAAACGTCATCGGTTCCCCAGCTGTCGAGAGAAGCGTGGGCCAGTTTAGCCCCAGCAACCCCACGGGTCGCGCCCTAGCGCCATGCTCAACCCCAGCGATGGCCCATCGCTGGTGCTACGGCGCTATCGGTGGCCCATCGCTGGGGTCCGTGCGAGCCGATGCCGTCAGATGGAGATCCAGCCGGTGACTACTGGCGGGGCCTCTTCGTCCGAGGAGCCGTCGCCTAGGCGGCACCGGATGGAGATGGAGCCCGCGGGTATCTCGTCCGCGACGAACCGGCCGAGCTCGTCGGCCTGCACAGAGAGAATCGTGTCCCCGTACCGGATGTCCACTTGCGCGGGCTGGCGGGGCAGCAATTGCCCCATCAGCCGCCTGACCGGCCCCTCCGTTGTCACCGATAGCTCGATCGTCAGGCCGCTCGCGCGGAACGAGAGTTGCCGCCAGGCGCTGGCGCTGCGCACGCCGCGGGTAATCGGGGAATCGTCGATCAGCGAATCGAAGGAGAGCAAGGCCTCCTCGTACGCCCCCGGCATTTCCCATACGACGGCGAGGGGTTGTGTCATGAGGAAAGACTTACCCCCGTTTGTGACTGACAGAACACGGAACGGGTAACCCGGGCGGCCGTCGGCCGCCCGGTAAGATCCCCCGCGATAGCCGTAACGCGACGAGCACCGGGCCGACGCCCGGGATGGCGCACTCGCGAGCCAGCACCAGCATTTCCCCGGCGGCCTGCCGCGCGCCGCAGCCGGTGCGGGACATCCGGTCCGCGATCAGCCCGGCGACGAGCGGTGTCGCGAACGAGGTCCCGCTCCACCGGGCCATGCCGTCGAACTCGCGAACCGCGCCGACCAGCGGTGGTTCGGTGTAGGTGTAGGTACCGGAAACGAACGCGTTCACCAGGTCGGTCCCTGGCGCGTACACATCGACCCACGAGCCGTACCCGCTCCAGGTCGCGCGGCGGCGCTGTGACGGATCGAGTGCGCCGACCGCGAGCACGTCGGTGAACGCGGCGGGCCAGAACGGGCGCCGTTCGCCGTTGTTGCCCGCCGCGGCGACGATCAGGGTTCCCTTCCGCTGCCGGTACCGCTCCATAAGCGTCGAGAGTCCCAGCGGCGGCAAGTCGCCCCTGGTGTTCCCGCCCGCCGATAGCGAGATGATGTCCGGGCTGTAGCACCACGCGCGTTCTAGCCCCAGCACGAGAGATGACTCCAGGGTCACGCCGGCCACGCTGAACTCGTTAAGCACCCGGACGTCGGCTCCCGGCGCGACGCACCGGGCCACGCCGGCGATGAACGTGCCGTGCCCGGCGTACGGCGGAATGGTCACCCGGCCGGCGGCGTCGGCGGGGAGCTTCTCCTCGTCACCGGTCACCCCGGCGAGCCACGGGTGCGATTCGGTGGCTTCGGCCACCAGACCGGTGTCCACCACGCAGATCGACGCGCCGGTGCCGCCGTCGTCGCCGCGCAGACTTGGCGTCACCTGCGTTCTCGGTGCCACCGGCGCTGGCTCGCAGGCCGGGCACAGGCCGCCTGGCGCCACCGACAGCACGTGGTTGGGTGCCGCGATCCCGGTGCCCAGGGACCGGTCGATCGCTGGCAGCGCCGCGGTTACCTTGCCCAGGTCGGCGCCGTCGAGAGAGTACAGGCTGACACCGTCGATGAGCCCGTCGGCCACCTCACCTCCGCCGACCACTTCGCGCACCCGGTCGAGATACTGATCGCGGACCAGCAGGCATCCTTCCTCGTAGAGATAGTCGAGTTCGCCGCGGTTCAGTTCCGCGCCGATCGTGACACCCACCGCGGCCATCCCGTCGAAGGCGAGCCGCATCTGAGCTTCGAGCTTGTCCATTCGTCATGCCCTTCGTGTGTGCCAGGCTGGAGGGGAGGCCCAGCTCTGCACCACCCACTGACGTGTTCTCGACGTGGTAGACCAGCAACTATGACGGGGGGTAATCAAAAAATTGCGAGATGTAGCTGAACTGCTTCCGATGGCGCTCGCTCGGCCGCGCGAGGCACTCATGCTGGCTCAGGACATCGTCGCTGGTCATCCTGATGCGGCGACGGAGTCAATAGCGCGGCACGCGGCGGGCATCGTGTTGCGCGAACTAGGCGAGCTCGACGCTGCCCGCACCGAGTTGCGCGCGGCCCTGCGGCTGGCTCGCCGTGCCCCCGGTGGTTACCGGGAGGCGGATGTGCTGACCACCCTGGGGACCGTGCTCGTGATGTCGGGACGGACAAGCGCCGGCCTGGCGGTGATCGATGAGGCGACGAATGCCGCCGGGGGCATGATGCTCGGCACCGTGCTGATGCGCCGTGGCGGCATCCTGCACGAGCTAGGCCGGCACGCGGAGGCGCTCGATGACCTGCGCCGCGCGCTGGTGATCTTCCGCCAGTCGGGCGACGTGATGTGGGAGGGCAGGACACGCACCTGGCTCGGCCTGGCATCGCTGGCCCTAGGCGCCACCGAACGCGCGGACGCCGAGTTCGCGGTCGCCGAGAAGCTGTTCGCGCGGACCGACCAGGAGCTGGAAGCGGCGTGGACGATCCACAACCGGGGACTGGTCGCGTTCCGTTCCGGCGACCTGCCCGCCGCGCTGCGGCATCTCGATGACGCCGCCACCCGGTACGCGGAGCTCCAGGTCCCGATGCCAGACCTGGCGCTTGACCGGTGCAACGTGCTGCTCGCGGCCGGGCTGCCGGCGGAAGCCTTCGCGGAGGCGGACGCGGCGCTCACCGACCGGCGCCGCGGACAGGCGACAAAACGCGCCGAACTTACGCTGGCCGCCGCCCGCGCCGCGCTCGCCGCCCACCTGCTCACTATTGCCGCAGAACGGGGGATGGCCGCTCGTCGCGCCTTTGCCGCGCAGCGCCGCGGGTGGTGGGAGGCGCACGCCCGGCTGCTCGTGCTCCAAGCGCGGTTTCTCACCGGGAAGACTCCGCGAGCAGCCGAGGCCGGGCGGGTAGCGGAGCGGCTCGCCGAGCTGCGGTCCGACGAGGCACCGCAGGCATGGCTGCTGGCGGGCAGGATCGCGCTCGCGCGGGGCGCCAATGCCGAGGCCCGGCGGTGCCTCGACGCGGCCGCCGCCGTCCGGCGGCGTAAGGTTCCCGCATTAACGCGGGTGACTGGCTGGCACGCCGCCGCGCTGCGGGCCGAGGCCGACGGTGATTCCCGCGGCGTCTTCGCGGCCTGCCGCCGAGGCTTCGAGGTGCTTGACGAACACCGCCTGACGCTCGGCGCGCCCGAGCTGCGGGCGCGAGCCACCACCCACGGAGCCGAGCTGGCCGCGATCGCGTTGCGAGCCGCGCTCCGCACCGGTTCGCCGCGGGTGCTGCTCGAATGGAGCGAACGCTGGCGGGCGACCGAACTAGTGGCCCCAGCCCCCCGGCCGGTCGCCGACCCGGAACTCCGCTCCAGCCTGGCCGCCCTCCGCGAGGTCACCCAGCGCATCGACGAAGTCCGCGACATGGCAGTCTCCGGCCTGCAAATAGCCCCGCTAGAGTCCCACCTCCTCCGCGAACGCGCCCGCCTAGAGTCCCAGATCCTCTCGCGCACCCGTGCAGTACCTTCCCGCGAGCCAAAGGCGCGCCGCGTTGCCTGGACTGAGGAGCGAGGAACGAGCGACGAGGGAAGGCGACGCGTTAAAAGCGCGCCGGAGGCGAGTGGGGAAATACTGCAGGGGCTGGGGGATGGGGGGCTTCTCGAGATCGTGCAGGTTGATGGGCAGTTGCAGGTGCTGGTGTGTGGTGATGGGCGGGTCCGCCGGTTCACGGCGGGGGGCGCGGCGGAGGCGGCTCGGGAGGTTGATTTCGCGCGTTTTGGGCTTGATAGGTTCGCGCATGACGAACTGGGGGAGTCGGCTGAGGACGCGCTCGGCGCACTCGAGGCCGCTGGGCGCCGGCTGCAGGAACTGCTGCTCGGCGACGCGACGAAACATCTGGGGGACCGGCCCCTAGTGATCGTTCCGCCGGGACGGTTGTACGCGGTCCCTTGGGCGTTGCTGCCATCGATGCGCGACCGGGTGTTCTCCGTCAGTCCGTCGGCTCGCGCGTGGCTCACGGCGAGTCACGCACCGACGTTTGGCAACAAAGAAGTCCTGGTGTACGGGCCGGAGCTAGGCAGCGGGCGTGCCGAAGTCAGGACCCTGGCCCGGCACTACGGTGCGGCGATCGTGCTTGGGGACGGGACCGCGACGGCGGAGCGGGTGCTGGCGGCGATCGACGGGGCGCGGCTGGCGCATATCGCCGCTCATGGGATCTTCCGGTCGGACAGCCCGCTGTTCTCGTCGTTGCTGCTCGACGACGGGCCGCTCACCGTCTACGACGTGGAGGGTCTGCGGCGCGCGCCGTACCGGCTGGTGCTTCCGGCCTGCGAGTCGGGGGTGCAGGCGCCAGCCGGGGCGGACGAGCTGCTGGGGCTGGCGGCGGCGCTGCTGCCACGCGGCACGACCGGGATCGTGGCCAGCGTGGTCCGGGTGAACGACGAGGCGGCTAGCCGGGTCATGCTGGCGCTGCACGCGAGCTTGCGGCAAGGCGGATCGCTGGCCGAGGCGCTCCGCGACGCGCGCCGGGCGGTGGCCGGTGATCCGGTCGCGCTGGCCGCCGGGTGGTCGTTCGTGGCGCTCGGGGCCTAGAGTCGGGGGTATGCGGCGTGACATTTTCACTGACGAGCATGACGCGTTCCGTGACATGGTGCGTGAGTTCATCGCTCGTGAGGTAACTCCCTACCACGAGCAATGGGAGCGTGACCACGTTGTTTCCAGGGACCTCTGGCTTGCCGCCGGGCGAGCAGGGCTGCTGGGAATCCACGTGGAGGAGAAATACGGTGGCGGGGGAAACCCGGACTACCGGTATTACGCGATCATGGACGAGGAATTCGCCCGGGCAGGTGCCCACGGACCCGGGCTTTTCGTGCATAACGACATGGTCGGCCCGTACCTGGACAGGCTCTGCACAGATGAGCAGAAGCAGCGGTGGATGCCGGGCTATTGCTCCGGTGAGCTGATCGCGGCGATCGCGATGACCGAGCCCGGGGCCGGGTCGGACCTGCAGGGGATCCGGACTTCGGCGGTCGCAGTGGAGGGGGCAGGGGAGGTGGGTGGGGAGGGGTTCGTGCTCAACGGTCAGAAGACGTTCATCACCAACGGGCAGTCCTGCGACCTGGTCATCGTCGTCGCGCGTACCGATCCGGATGCCGGGCACCACGGGATCTCGCTGCTGGTGGTCGAGGCCGGGATGCCCGGTTTCTCCCGCGGTCGGAACCTGGACAAGATCGGCATGCAGGCCCAGGACACCTCGGAGCTGTTCTTCAACGACGTATTCGTGCCGCGGTCGAACGTGCTCGGCGAGCTGGGTGGCGGTTTTGTCGCGCTGATGCAGAATCTGCCACGAGAGCGGACGACCATCGGGGTCTTCGCGCTCGCGACGGCCGAGCGGGTCTTCGAGCTGACCCTCGCGTACTCCAAGGAGCGGCAGGCGTTCGGGCAGCCGATCGGGTCGTTCCAGCACTCGCGTTTTGTGCTGGCGGAGATAGCCACTGAGCTGGAGGTGGCGCGCTCGTTCACTGACCGGGCGATCATGGCGCACGTGGCCGGTACGCTCACCCCGCAAGAGGCCGCCATGGTCAAGTGGTGGAACACCGACCTCTGCAACCGCGTGTGCGACCGCTGCCTGCAACTGCACGGCGGCTACGGCTACATGCGGGAGTACCCGGTCGCGCGGGCCTGGGCGGACAGCCGGGCGCAGTCCATTTTCGGCGGCACCAACGAGATCATGAAGGAGATCATCGGCCGCGGACTTGGTTTGTAGGCCTGGGCTCTCGCTCGGGACAAGGCGTCGCCGCACTCGTCGCGAGCACGACCGGGTACTGCCTAGGAATGTCACCAAGATCCGGGCACGTTCATGTTTCGTGGGACGAAATACCGGGACAGGACCGGGCGTGATAACCCCGGACGGATGCGCTGTCGAGTTGTATGCGCGACTGCCCGCTCGGCGGGAGCCGGACGTGATCCACGAAGCGGCGGGCGGCGGTGCGACAATCCTCGAGCTCGGCTGCGGAGCCGGGCGGGTCACGCACCCGCTCATCGAGCTCGGCCACGAGGTCGCCGCGGTGGACGAATCGCCGGAGATGCTGGCCAGGGTACGCGGTGCCGAAACGGTCCTTGCCGCGATCCAGGATCTCGACCTCGGCGGCCGCCGGTTCGACGCGGTGGTGCTCGGGTCGCAGCTGTTCAACGTGCCAGACGATGACCTGCTCGGGGCCTGGCTGGCTACCTGCCGACGGCACATCGCGGACGACGGCAGTGTGCTGATCGAGCATCACCCGCCGTCGTGGTTCGAGAAAGTCACCGACGATGAGCGGATCGCCGACGGGCTGACCTTCCGCATCCGCGGGGTGCGGCGGCCTGGTCCCGGGCTGGTATCCATGACGGTGGAGTACGTCCGCGGCGATCAGGTGTGGACGCAGTCCTTCACCGCCCGCGAGGTCACCGAAGCCAGCCTCCAGCGCATGCTGGACCAGGCAGGCCTGACGTTCGCCGGGTACCTCACCGACGACCGCGCGTGGCTCCGCGCGATCCGCCGTCAGGCTATCTAGCCTGCCTGAGATCGCGGGTTGCTGGAAGAACCCTGGCCAAGGTCCAGCGGGCCTTCCCTGATCCAGGGCACGGGACCGCGCCGCGCATCCCGCCGTGCTTTCAGCGGGTCAGGCAGGTGGAGCGTGGCCTGGGACCGCGATGATTTCCAGCAGGTCGAGCATCGCGGAGCGCTGCTCGCCGGTGAGAGGGGCGAACAGGAGAGCGGCGGCGAGTTGGCGCTGTTCCAGGAGTGCCTTGCGGGTGGTGGCGCCGGTGCCAGTGAGGTCAATGAAGATGGAGCGGCGGTTGTCAGGATCGGTGCGGCGGCGGACAAGGCCAGCCTGTTCGAGGACGTCGATCTGCGGGGTGACCGCCCGGGGGACGACCCCGAGGATTGCCGCCAGCTCTCTCATCCGCAGCGGCCGGGGGCTGTCAGCCAGCACGCCAAGCACCCGCCCTTGGGCTGGCGTCAGCCCGTAACGGGCGTAGCGCTGTGCTTCGTCGGCACGCAGGCGCTTGCCGACCTGCAGGAACAGCTCGGCCATGCGTCTTAGCCGCTGGTCTTGATCCACATTGGGCAGTTTAGCGATCCCCGGTTATTATGAACCTAGGTAACAATGAACTATGTCCTCAATGGAAGGATTGCTTCATGCCGAGCCCCGCGATGCAGCAGGTCATCGATTCCCTCTGGCAACGGCGGGCAGCCCGAGCGAGCGGGCCTGCCCGTTCGCTAGCCGAGACCCGCGAAAGCTACGCCCCGGCCGCGCAGCTACGGCCCTTGCCGGATGACATCGCCATCGAGCAGGTTGATGCCGGCGGAGTCCCCGCCTACTGGCTCACCGCACCGGAAGCCGATCCGGAGCGGGTGCTGATGTACGTGCACGGCGGCGGCTACCAGCTCGGCTCGGTACGCAGTCACGGGCCGTTGGCGGCGAACCTGGGGCGCGGCACCGGACGGCGGGTGTTCCTCCCCGAGTACCGCCTGGCACCCGAGCACCCGTTCCCGGCCGCCGTCGATGACATCCAGGCGGCTTGGCGCTGGCTCGTCACCGGAGGCGGCGTCGACCCGGCGGCGGTGGTCATAGCCGGTGACTCCGCTGGCGGCGGACTCACCCTGGCACTGATGCACGCTCTGCGCGACGCCGGAGAGGCGCTGCCCGCCGGCGCGGTGCTCATCTCCCCGTTCCTCGACCTGACCGCCTCCGGAACCTCGCTCACCGAACGGGCCAGCCAGGACCCGATCTTCACCCCTGACGCGATCCGCAGTTTCGCAGCCGTTTACCTGGACGGCGCCGACCCCCGCGACCCGGCGGCCTCCCCGCTGCTCGGCTCGCAAGCCGGCCTGCCGCCCCTGCTGATCCAGGCCGGCGGGGCAGAAGTGCTCCTCAGCGACTCAGAACGCCTGGCCAAAGCCGCCACTGAGGCTGGCGTCAGCGTCACCTTGCAGGTCACCGAAGCGCTGCCGCACGTCTACCACGGTGCCCTGGACACCCCCGAGACCGCCGAGGCGACTCGGCAGATAGCCGAATTCACCCGGATGCTCTGAATGACGGCAGCAGCGATCACGTCCTAAGCGCGCCACCTCGGCGGCGGCCCGGCCCGCGACGCCCGGCGACGCGTCATTACTTGACGAGACGAGGATGGCGTATTAGCTTCTGTTTCATGGCTTACGCGTGTTATACACGCAAGGCTTGCAGGTAAGGAAGATGACATGGCGGCGCCCGGGATCACTCGTGTCGAGAAGCGCATCAGGTCGCTCTTTCCTGACGACGTAATCAGCCGGGTCCAGGTACTGGAGTACGGGGACGACCCGGCGGTAGAGCCGGGAGACGTCGCGGTCCGGGTCTTCATCCGCCGACCGGAGCGGCCGGAGGGCGAAGAAGCTGACAAGGAGATCGTCGGTTCCTTTCAGAAAGCCAACCGCGAGCGCCTCAAGAAGCTGAACGACGAACTGCCCCGCGTCGTCGCGTGGCTGGAGTTCCGAGCTGATAGCCCAGACGAGACGGAGAAGCCCGGCCGTCATGTCCTGAAGATCGCCCGCCGGGGCCACGCCCCTAAGCCACTGGATGACGCGGCTCGGGCCTGCCGACCTGGCAACCGTGGACACGCTGATCACCGCGGGCATCGCGAGCAGCCGCGCGGAAGTTCTGCGCTGGGCGGTGGGCCGCATCCGTGAGAACCCGGCATACGCGCAGCTGCAAAACCGGGTGCGTGAGATCAGCGAACTTAAAGCCCAGTTCTAACCGGACCTAGCTGGCCCGCAGGGACGACCCTGACGGCAGGGTTAACAAGGAGGCGGCCGTGGAACCGGTGACGACAGATCGTGTCCAGCGGATGATCGATGCTGAGGCGGCGGAGCGTTTCCGGCCGGGCGCGGTGCCGCGGCTCGCGCTGCTGCGCTACGGAGACCACCCGATGATCGAGCCGGGAGAACTGTACCTGGGGGTCTTCCTCGGCCAGGACGGCGCGGGGCGGGACGCCTGGATGGACGAGCACTTCGATCGCCTGAAGGACCTCCGTGCGCAGCGGCTTCCCGAGGTCAAGGGGTTCATAGTCGCCGCTCGGGTCCCCGGCAGCGCTGGCTTTCGCCTCACCGAGATCAGGCAGATGGTCGGCATCTCGCTGCTCGATCCGGAAGAGGACGAGATCGCGCGCGGCATCAGACCGGTGCGGGCCCACCTCGGGCCCGCGGACCTGGCGACGCTGGACGCACTGATCACGGCGGGCATCGCGGCCAGCCGCGCGGAGGCCGCGCGCTGGGCTCTGGCCCGCATCCGCGAGCAGCCGGCCTACGAGCGGCTCAGCGAGCGGCCGCCCGGCGAGCCCCGGGCGCGGGCAGGCCTGGACCAGGCCGGGCGGGACCAGCTGCAAAGCAGCCTCGAGGACCAGGTGGAGGAGCATTTCCCCGACGGCGGCGTGCAGCGAGTCGCGCTGCTGCAGCACGGCGACGACCCGTCGGTTGTGCCGGGAGACCTGCTGGTCCGGGTATTCATCGAAGAGGCCGAGTCCCTGCGGGCCTGGGACCGAGACCACGACACGATGATCCGGGAACTTCAGCGCGAGCTCGCGGAGCAGCTTCCCAGCGCCAGTTACCTCGATTTCTGGTTCGGCGAGAACGGCCGCCAAGGCCAGCGCAGGTATCGGCTCGGTGACCCGCCAGACGATCCAGCCAGCAGCGAGCAGGACCTCACCCCGGCTGATATCAGGCTCGGACCTGCGGACTTGCAGATGCTGGACGCGCTGATCGCCGAGGGCACCGCGGCCAGCCGGGCGGAAGCCATCGGCTGGGTCCTGGCTCGCATCCGCGAACGGCCGGCCTACGCGAGGCTCAGCGAGCGGGAGCGAGAGCTGGACGAGCTCAAAGCCCACTTCTGACCCCTTGGCGGGTCGTCCCTGGCTAGTCACTTGCAAGCCGGATACTGCCGCGGATCTTTCGCAGGAACGGCCGGACCGCGTCAAGGAACTCGCCTGGCCGGGTCTGATGTACGTGATGACCGGCGCCTTCGATCGTGACAAGCGAGGCGTCGGGCAGCAGTTCCGCCATCTTCGCCAGCAGGTCCTGCGGTACCGCACTGGTTGAGCCCCCGCCGATGATCAGTGTCGGGCAGGTGATCGCGGGCAGTTCTGCCCACCACCCAGGGTCCGGGCGGCTGAGCTGCCCGCATATGGCTGGCACGACAGCCCAGTCGTATGGGAGCTCACCCTCGGGACGGGATCCGGGCTGCCAGGCACCGCCGCCGTCGGGAGGCGGGCTGTCCACCACGAGCAGCCCGGCCAGTCGGCCGGGGTAGCGCTCGGCGAACAGTTCCGCCACCGTCCCGCCCATGGAGTGGCCGCCGAGCACGAACCGGCCCAGGCCGAGCGCGTCCGCGAACTGGCGCACGTCCTCGCGCATCTCTTCGAACGAGTACGCGCCGGGGCGTGCGCTCTCACCGTGCCCGCGCTGGTCGGGCGCCAGAACCCGGTACCCGGCGGCCGCCAGCTCCTGGGCGGTTCCCGCCCAGGTCGAGCGGTCGCTTCGCAGACCGTGCAGCAGCACCAGCGGCGGTGCCCCGGGGTTCCCGTACTCGCTGTAGCGGAACTCGCCCGCCCCCAAGTTGACCGCAGCCATGAAGCCACCCTAGCGACAGCGGACGCCAGTACTTCCGGCGAGCTGGGGCCCGGAAGTTCAGCCGTGTCCACCCGGAACCGGGACCTGGAACCGGCGTAGGAAGGCGGCATTGCGCTGCTTCAGCTCGTGTGCTCGCTGCGCCGGGCTGACGCGGGGCAGCTGCGGAGGCAGCACCGACGCTAGGTCCTGGAAGTTCACCAGTTGCCCGCTGATCGACAGATCGCTGTCGGGTGACGGCAGCAGTTGCCAACGCGCATCCAGGGTGCCGCTCTGGACTCCGCCGGTGTCTAGCCAGTTGTGGACGCCGGGATCCTGGGCGCACATGACAAGCGTGTAGCTGCCGTCGGCATTGGCGTCAGCCTGGAAGTTGTTGAGGCTGGACTGCAGCGGACCCGGATGGATCGACACGCCGAATGGATCCGTGACCGGAAGGGTGAAGTAGCCCGAGCCGCCCAGGGTGGCCTGTACGACCAGAGCCTGGCTGTCGGCGAGCTGGAAGCGACACTGGGCGCTGCGCTGGGTTACCAGCGCATAGGGTGTCTGGCCGGCCGGCGGAGGTGTATTGAAGGCGTTCAGCGGCACGGTCGTCGTTGAGAAGCCGTTCGCGTTGAAGGGCACCGCCAGCGCTATCGAGTCCGCGGAAATTGCCGCCATCTGATCCAGGGTGAGCGGCGAGGGAGCGGGCGGCCCGCCGACTCGCTCGATGCTGAGCGCATCCGGATTCTGGGTTGCCCAGTCGTCCATCGAGTTCCGCACGAGTACTGTCGTCGTCCCGGCGGTCATCTGCAGGTGATTGGGCCGGCCATTGGCCGGGCTGCTGTCGATAGTCACGGTAAAGGTGCCATCGGATGCTACCTGCAACTCGTTGTACGCCAGGTTGCCGATGGTCTCCGGGATGTAGATGTTCGTCAGCAGTGAGATGTTGACGTCCTTCGGTCCGGGATAGCGGCGCTTGCCGCGGATCCGGTACTGCGACGCAGGGTCCACCAGGCCCCAGCGGTAAATGTTGTCCGGGTTGACCCAGCCGAACCGGGCGCCCGGTACGGATGTGCCAAACCACCTGTGCGGATCCGCGACCATGACCAGTCCGGGCCGGTAGGGGTCCGAGACCGCCGCGGTCAGTGCGGTTGCATACGCGAGTTCTCGGGCAGCCTCCTGACCGCGCCCAGGGTCGCCCGCGCCCGTCCGCAGGTAGACCGGGAGTGCTTCGCTGATGGCTGCCTGCACCACCGGGGCAGCCACGATCCGGCGGGCAAGCGTCTCCCAGCGCAGTTGCGACGCGGTCGCCAGGGGGTTGGAGTCCGGTGTCCTCTCCTTGCCGCGGTGGCCAGCTAGCAGCCAGGCTGACGGGATCGCGGTCCCCGTTAGCTTGAGCATCGCCCTGCGCTCCAATGGCCTTCCTCTCTGCGTAACCCTATAAAATAGATTCTTTATATAGATATATATCGTGACACTGGCCGACCGTCGGAGTTTTCGGATCTTAGTCTCCCGGGCGGCCAGTCCAAGATCGCTGCGTGCTGTCCTACGAGATGCTCTGGCAGGCTAGGAGCTGAATAGCGGGCTGATTAGCGTGCCCGCAGGCACCGGCGTCAGTCTTCAGCAACCGTCAGAGCGTGGCTCGGGCATAGCCGGGCTGCCTCACAGGGCCGTTCGGCGGCGCCGCCCGGGGGCGGGGGGGAGAGAGAGCAGCACGACAATGCCTTGTTTCCGCGAAGATTGCCTCGGCACCGCACAGGGCGGCCACGGCGATGGACGGGCGTTCATGGGGGAGTCGTTCCATCGGGTGCGGGAAGCCCCGGCCTTTGTCCGGCCAGCCTGCGTCTGGTTAGACCGAAAGGCCTGCTCACGTGAGCACCACCATGCGGACCGCCCGACTCATCGTTCCGGTACAAGGGCACAGGCCACTGGGGTTGCCGACCAGGCCAGCGGTCACCGAACGTGGCCGAACCACATGAGCTCCCAGATTCCGGGGTCGGCGACCTTCTCCACTGACTGGCCATCGACGAAGTGTTCGAGCCCGACCTGGCCCGTGAACCGCAGGTACGCGCCGTCGAACCGGGCAGCCTTGGCCAGCAGGTGCTTGATCCCCGTGATTTGGTCGATCATCCGATCATCGACAATGGTCGACTCCAAATGGTAGCGGATGACATAGCGGTCCGCGCCGTCTTCGTACTCGTAGGTGACGACCTGCGCGAACGGCTTACCGCTGTGCTCGTCGACCTGCTCGCCCTCCAGCGAGAACCGCACCTGGCCGGGGTCGTCGGCGACGATTGCGCCGTCCTTCGCGAGCATGAAGATCGGGATCTCGGTGTTGCCGTAGTCCGCTTCGGCTGTGATGTAGCTTGACACGATTGAGTACGGCCCGGCCTGGGCGCGGCCCCAGTACCAGTGGTTGATGAGCTTGGTCATAGCCACGTCACCCCAGTTGTGATCGTGGTAGCCCACACCCGTCAGGGTCTCCTGAACACCGTCTAGGACGAGGTCAACGACGACGCTCCCCTGCGGCACGGACGGCAGCCACGCGAAAAAGTGCTCGTCCTGCTCACCGAAGTACATGTAGCCCGTGCCGGGCCGCCACGGCGGCACCTGCCCGACAAGGTCGATGTCCAGCAGCAGCGGGCCCTCCTCCACGTGGATGCGGTACTTCGACGGACTGCCCCACTCGACGTTGCGGAAGGTGTTCGGGCCGATGGTGACGTCACACTTGTTGGTGGCTGCGTGAAAGCCGGCCGCGTCGGCCTTGGCCTCCCATTGGCGGTGCGAGCCGTCCGGGCGATCGAGTTCGACCGACACGTAGGGCGCCAGGCCTTTGCCGACGCCCTCGATGAACGGCTTCGTATAGAACACAACGACCAGGGAGCTGCCGTCATCGAGGTGGGTGTCGAAGTACCACCACTCGTAGGTGTCCTTCTCGCCCGTGGTACGCATCCCGTCCTCACGACGCGCGATCGGCTGTGGCGCGATGCCGAGGGCGGTGTAGTCCTGTGGCCGGCGGGCGTTTCGTGCAGTGCCCATGGTGAGTGTCCTCTCGCTGGAGCGGGATCGGAACCGGCGGAGGCACGGCCCCGGACGGAGTAGATCGCGAACTGGCGCCGGACGAACCTGTACAGGTCCTCGCCGTCACCGGCACTCCGCTACTCAGAGTAACGAAAGTGTAAGCGTCACGATGCGTGCCTCACCTGTCTCCGCAGGGTGGCGGTCGAAGAGAATCCGAAGGGACTCGCGATCTGGTTCAGATTTCCCCAGTACTGTGGCTCTTCATTTCGTCCGCGAGGACGGCTTGCCAACTGATAACCCGCTGACGTCAGACGAGGGCAGCGGACGGGACGGCATGTGCACGGAGATCTCGCCGCCGAGCATGAACCCGGCGGACAGGCGCAGGTGATCACCGCTCCAGAAGCGGCCTGCGTCATACCAGCCGGGCCCGTGCCTGCCGGGCAGGAGCCCCATGGCCCGGTAGGTGACAGCGAGCACCTCCGCGCAGTAGGCAGTCTCCAGGTCGGCATCTCCGGTCTGGCGCCTGACCGGGGGCACCCGCCCGGACAGCCACCGCGAGGCCAGCCGGGCGGTGGAGGGGAACGGCGTGCCGTCCATCCGCGCGATGGTGCGAAGGACCGCATCCTCCATCTCGTTGGTGACCGGACTATCGAGCTGTCGTAGCCACGCCCGCTGGCCGTACCGTGTGGACCAGACGATGACCGCCTCGCGCAGGTCGTGCAGCTGCACCCCGCGATGGCGGGTGCCTGACCACAGGTCCGGCAGGGACCGGCCGAGCTCAGCGTGCCACATCAGCGGCGGCAGGTCGCCGATGACGACGGACATGCCGACGTGGTTGACGGGGCTGTTGGTCGCCATCTGGATGGCACGGTCGGCCGCCTTGTGGCCGCGAAACAGCCACACATCACCCGTGCGGGCCAGGTCCAGCGCCTCATCAAGGGTGATGCTCGCGGCAGGCACGGTAGTAGCCTAATCACGTGCGCTGGCTAAAGGTACTGGGACTAGCAGGCTTTGCTGGTGTCGCCGCCGGCGGAGTGGTGATCGTCCGGGCCGAGCGCCGCCGCCGGGCCTACACTCCGCAGGAGGTCCGGGAGCGGCTGCACGCCCGGCTCGCCGAAGCCTCCCAGACCGGCCCGGACCGCCCAGCCGAGGCTGATACCTGAACCGCGCAGTTAGCGCCTGGTGCTGATGACGCTCCGTCGAACCACCTGCTGGACGAGCGCGAAGGCGGTACACGGTCAGTCAAACGTCGGCTTGCGGTCTCTGGTCCGCTTGAGCTCGAAGAAGCCGTCTGCCTCGGTCACGAGCACGACGCCGTCCCATAGCCGGCCTGCCGCCTCGCCCCGCGGGATCGGCGTGATGACCGGGCCGAAGATGGTGTTGCCCCGGATACGGATGACGGGCGTGCCGACGTCCGTACCGACGACGTCGAAGGCCTCGTTGTGAGACCTCTTAATCTCATCGTCGAACTCGGTGCTGTCCGCGGCGTGGGCCAGGGAAGCTGGCAGGCCGACCTCAGCCAGCGCTTCCGGGATCACCTCGGGATCGTCTCTGCGGCCCTGATTGTGAAGCCTTGTCCCGATGGCGGTGTAGACCGGGCCGAGGATGCTAGGGCCGGCCTCCTGGGCAGCGGCGGTGACCACGCGGACCGGGCCCCAGGCCTTGCTCATCCGCTCCAGATACTCCGGAGTCAGGCCTTCACTCTCGTGCTGGATCAGGTTCAGGTACGCGAGCGACATGATCCGCCAGTCGGCCCGCACTGGTCGCACCTTCTCCACCTCGAGAATCCAGCGGGAGGTGATCCAGGCCCAGGGGCACAGCGGATCGAACCAGAACTGCGCGTTTTCATTAGCTTCTGGCGGCGACGTCACGTTGTCTGGCAACAGGCAGCCACCTACAAGTATTCCCGGCCGGAAGCAGGCTGGCACGTGGTGCCAGCCTGCTTCCGGCCTCGGCGTCAGCTGTCGTTGCCGCTCAGCGGTACTCCCTGCGACGACAGCGGGCCGACGCCGAGCGCGAAGATGTGCATCCCGCTGATCCGTCCCCCGCCCGCCGGGATGGTTCCTCCGGTCGGCAGCGTCACCGCCTGGACCGTCTTGCCCGGCGTGATGGCGGCTGACGTGTAGAACACGTAGACCGTCTGGTTCCGTTTCCCGGCCGTACCGCCGGCGGTGGCGGGGTTGGAGTCGTTGATGTACGGCAGCGTCGCGATGACGCCGTTACCGGTGCCCGGTGCGTCGAAGTAGTTGTCCAGCGTGATGGTGAAGCTGCTCGTGCTGCCGTCGGTGTAGTACACGGTCCCGGTGCCGCTCTCATTGCCGGGGCTGCCGGCGCCGAGGACGCCGAGCGTGGTGCCGGATCCGGACAGCAAGATCGTCTGCCCCTGGGCCACCACGTTGTCCGGCTGGCCTGACGGAATGTCCGGCCAGCCGAACGTGATCCCGTCGTACGCGACCGTCGCCCCTGGCCCGAGGCCCGCGGCGGTGAGCGCCTGCGCGGAGAAGCTGTTGCCGACGCCGTCGAAGTCCGCGGCCGTGACGTCGGAGTCGTCGCTGATCCCGGTGTTGTTGTACGCACTGGCCAGTGTGGCGTAGGCACGCAGCACGCTCACGCTGGAGTACGTGACACCGCGCTGTCGGTCGGCGGTGTAGACAGCCTGCACGGTGATCGGGGCTTGGCCGGGGTTGGCACTGGCGGGGACCGTGACCTGCCAGCTCGCACTGGCAGTCTGCCCGCTGCGCACGCCGGTCACGGTGACCGGCGTGGCGGGGCTGGCCGTCCAGCCGTCGGGGAGCGTAGCGGAGAACGTGACCTGGTCCAAGGTGAGCAGGCCGTTGTTGACCAGGGTGGCGGTCACCGTCGTGGTGCTGTCCGGCGCGACGAGCGCGGGCGCGGCCGCGACGGTCAGCGATCCGTAAGGGACGGGCGCGCCGGCCGACGGCACCTCGCTGACCCTGATCCGAGCGGCCGCGCTGCCGAGCGTGGGATGACTGGCCTTGACCGTTACCGCGCCCGGCGAGCCGGGCAGCGAGCGGATCCAGACCGCGGCCGCACCGCCCGTGGCGGTGAAGTCGACGGGGTTGTCGCCGACGAGTACCCCGGGCCCGTCAACGGTCAGGGTGACCGGTCCGGTCGCGTACGGGCGGGGCGCGCCGAACTTATCCACCGCCCGGAACGCCAGCCTCGTCGCGTCCGCGCCGTCCCCGTCGATCTCGGCGTCGTCGGCCTCCAACGACAGCCGGTCGCCGGACGTGTCGGCGGTAAGAGACCGGGATGCGACCTTGACACCGTCCAGGTAGCCGTCGATGCGCAGTTCCGGCCGGGCCGCGCCGTCCACCGCGCTGAAATCAACGAACGACGGCGGGTACGGTAGGTGCCCGTAGTCGGCGGTGTCGGGCGTGACGGTCGCGAACAACTGCCCGCCGACGTACACCTGGAGCTGGTCGAGGTTGGAGCAGATCATCGCGGGCCCCAGGCTGGTCACCGGCGATGTGGGGCCGAAGTCCCAGTAGAAGGCGGGCGCGATGACCGGCCCGAGCTTCGGATCTACTTGCGCTTGGTAGATAGCGGCACCCGGTTTGGGGATGCGGAACAGGTCGACTACGCCGGTATATTTCACGCCCTGGTACTCGTTGCCGTTGCCGGACGGGTAGTCGAAACCGGACCAGGCCAGCAGGCCGCAGTAACGGTCGTCGGACGCCGCGATGTTGTGTACGGTCGCGTGTGCCGTCGCCTCGCCCTGCTGGACGGCCTGGGTGTCGGTGCGCCGGTAATAGAGGGCCGGTCCGGACAAGGTGCCGACAGCCTCGCAGACCAGGTACGGCTTGCCGGCCGCGTCGACGGGAGGATCCAACGTCGGCTCCCGCACCCCGTCGGGACCGATCAGGCTGCTGTAGTCGTGGTTGCTGTAGACGTCGAACACGAAGCTGGCGTCGGTCACCGAGCCGTCACCTCCGGTCGGCCGTGAGTCGTCGAGGGAGTGCGCCAGCTCGTTATACAGGGTGTACTCCGCGACTTGCTCGCCCGCCTCGTTCGGCATCGAGCCCCACACGACGACGGACGGGCGGCTCCGGTCCCGGATGATCATGTCGTGCAGGTCCTGGTATGCCGCCTGCTGCCACGCGGTGTCGCCGAAGTAGCCCCAGCCCGGTATCTCTTCCCACACCATGAGCCCCAGCTCGTCGCAGGCGTCGTAGAAATCCTCCGACTGCGGGTAGTGCGAGCAGCGCACCATGTTGCAGTTGAGCTCGTTGCGGAGTATCGCGGCGTCTTTGGCCTGGATGCGGGCGGGCATCGCGCCGCCGGCATAAGGGAAGAACTGGTGCCGGTTGAGTCCGAACAGTTTGACCCGGTTGCCGTTGAGGTAGAACCCGTCGAGCTGGAAGACCGCCTCGCGGAACCCGGTCCTGACCTGATAGTCGTGCAGCGGGCTGCCGTCCGCCACCAGCGTGGCGACCACGGTGTACAACCTTGGGGTTGTCCGGGTCCCAGAGCGTGATGTCCGGCAGGCCGGTGAGCGTGGCGGTCACCGTCACCTGGCCGACCTCGCTGATCGTGACCGGTACCGTGGCGGAGGCCAGGGTCCGGGTTCCGTCCACTAGGTCCACTGTTAGCTTGACACTGCCCGCGGGGACGATGGCGGCGTCGACCGTGGTCTGCACGACGACCTGCCGCGCGCTGGCGTCGAGGACGTTAACCGGCTTGGCGAACACGTCGGCGAGGAAGATCTGCGGTACGGCCCGCAGGCTGACGTCGCGGTAGACCCCGCCGGGCTGCCAGAAGTCGACAGACGTGCTGATGTAAGGGGCTGGCCGGTCCGGCGGCACGTCAAGGTTGAAGGTGGAATCCAGCGTCACGGCGAGCACGTTGTCCTCTGGCTGCAGGTGGCCGGTGATCTCGGCGCTGAATGGCAGGTAGCCGCCCGGCCCGCTCGGCCGCGCTGGCCGCTGGTCCGCGGGCACTGAGCAGCGACCATGCCGCCATCCCGGCCGTTCCGCTGGCCGCCGTGCGGAGGAACACGCGCCGTGACACGGGCACGTGCGGGCGGCTCCTGGACGCATGCAGCGGGTCGCCGTCGGATAGCTGAGAGTCGCGCATCGGAGTCATCCCTCCGTCAGTGAGACGTTTGACCTCGCATAGATTCTCACCAATTCCAGCAACTATCAATATTTCCGACCAGAAAACTGGTAATTCGCTCGGCCAGCACACCATGGCCGGGCCGTCGGGTGGGGACCGGCTGGGGCCGCCGTCGGTGTCCTGGCAGCAGACCCCCGATGACAGGGCGCGTGGTTACCTTCCTGTCAGGCTCGCCGCCGAGTCTCCGGATGAGGATGAGATGACATCGCTGGCAGGGGTGTTCAATATGTCCCTATGAGTTAGCGACCCAATGCCAGCTGTCGAGCATGGCAGTAATGTCTGGCTCCAGAGCTGCGTAATCGGAAGATTTCGCGTGGAACGTTATTATGTAGCCGAAATTGTCGTGGATAACAATCCATTGCACAGAGTGCAGGAAGGCCAGTCCTCGTACGCCGTCCAGCAGGAACGAGCGCCCGCCATTCCCGCGGATCCGTGCTCCGGGACCGACTTGCTCGGCTTCAAGGGTAAGCAAGACGGTGGTCCCGGCGTATTCGGCTTGCAGGTACTCACGATTGACAGGAGTGAGCTCGTACCAGTTGGGGAAAAGACGGATCTCGTAACCGTTTCCCGGTATCCAGCCGTCGTTGCCGATGTTCCCCGCGACGAGAGCATCGCCCACGCTGGCGTTGGGTACCCGAAGCGCGAACCCGGCGATGACGGCAACGACCGCGATGCCTGCCGAGAGCCATCGGAGCGTCCTTGCCCGCAACCGCCGGTGGCCATATGAACCAGCACGTGCGGCGATGCTGGCGACGGCCGGGACTAGCAGGATGCCGATCAATGCTGCTTCAACGGCAGCGGGACGTAGCTGCGCTATGTAGAAACCCGGATCTCCCGGGCAGATGCTGGCGGGCGGGTGCGTGTAGGTGACGCTAAACGGTGCGGCGCAATTGCCGATGGTCAGGGCACCCATAAGGGCGAAGATGCCCAGCGCCGCGACGATCGCGCCGACAGCAACGGCGATTGTCAGTGACTGCGCGGAAGCGAGCTGTACGGCGGCGATCAGGGCAAAGATGACGGCGGTCAAAATAACCGCCTGCTCTTCGAAAACACTAAAGTTGCCGTAAAAGAATCCGCTCCACCTTATGTCCGGCGCGATGCGCATGTGCGCAAAGGCGGCTGTCGCAAGGGTGAGGGCGACCATCGCCACCGCTCCGGCGAGGCAGATCAGCGCCGCGGGCCGGACCTGTTCGGGTCGCGGCCGCAGTCTCGCGGCGATGTCGCGAACTCCGCCTGCCCGCCGCCGGAGGCTGACAATGGAGGCCGACAGCGGAACGGCGATGAATACCAGGCACACCACTAGGGCGCCGAGCTGTTCGGCGGCGTAGAGCCCGGCCGTAGTCCAGGTCTGTTCCAGGACGATCCTGGTGCTGGAGTCGAAGTCCTCGACGGAGGTGAACTGGGCCAGGACGAAATCCAGGCCTACAGCGAGGACGACCCACGTGCCGATAGCCGCGGCGAACATCCCGGCGCGAGCGGGGACGCGCGGCGTGCTCCGGGCGGCCTGATGCTGCCAGGCGTCTGCCCAGTGCCCGATCCAGGTCGGGATCGACATGAAGATGATCGTGATGAGCGCCACCCACACCGCGAGTACCGCGAAGGCCTCCGGGTGCAGGCTGTCCGGTGCCACTCCTTGATCAAAGGCAGTGGAGAGAGTGATGACCGGGCCGATAGCCACACCTATCCCGAGTCCCAGCCCGGCCGCCCAGCCTGTGCCGGCCGACGCTTCCGTCGTCATAAATCGCTTTCGCCACATGGCGACTGTCAGTGCGATCCCGGAAAAGAGCGCGAAAATAACGGCCGGTATGAGGCCCCCGATGGCTTTCGCCGTGATAAGCAGGTACACGATTTCTTGCGCGGCCTCGGCGCCTATGGCCGCGACAAGCCCCGTTGCCAGGCCGTCCCAGAGGCCGCATCGGTACAGGGGCGCGGGATCCAACAGCGCCGCCGCCCTGTCCTGACCGGATGGATGCACCCAGCCCAGATGCCACGCGCGTCGCCCGCGGCGGGTCGGCTGGCCGGTGAGCAGCGCGCCTAGGGCGGTGCCCGGATCGATTTCCCGCACTCGCGCGTCCGCGTCGAATTCACGCGAGCGCAGGATGGAATTTCGCAGGGAATAAACGATCAGAGCCAGTACCGCTACCCGCCAGATTATCCGCTGCTGGCTTCCTGGCTCCCAGCTGAAAGCCAAGAGCCATATCAGTGGCAGCAGCGCGGTGATAACGAAGGCACGCCAGATCGCGATGGCGAGATATGTCTGGTCGATATCCTTGTTCCTGATGTGTGCCAGCTCATGCAGCACGACAGCGTCAAATGCGTCCGGCCGCCTGAACGCCGCGACCGCCGCTCCGCCGCTGACGGCGACACAGCGGCGCCGGACACGGCCGAACGCGAATGCCGACAGTTGGACATTGAACGGCTGCAGGAGCCAGACCACGGGGCCGGTCCCTGCGCGCTCACGCAACTTCTCTAGGCGGTCAAGCAGCGGCGCCGCTTCGCTGGCCAGCGGGGTGAGATGCATCCGCCGCCGGTACCACCATGGCTCGGCACAATAAATGGCCACCGCCAGTACGACAAGCAGGCCGATGCCAAGCAGGACCCACAGTCCCACCACGCGCTCCGCGCCGGCGCGGCACGCCCTGGACTGGCCGAGCGCGGCGGCGTAGGCAGTCAGCCCATAGGGATGCGGCGATAGCGCGCGGGCCTGGCACACGCGAATGACGGTCAGCAGCGCGGCACCACGCGAGCCGGCCGTGTAGATGCTCTCGTAGATCATGCTGCTCGACACAACTACCGCCGCGATGAGCAGGGCGAAGCGGAAACTGGTACTGGCCGGAAGCGCGAACGCGCTGCCGCGGGTGCCGACGGCGCCCCTCGCATCGACCGGACCCGCGGTGGTGCCGGTAGGCGGATCGCCGCTCATGGGACGGGGGGTGCCACCAGGACTCCCACAATCGCGTTGGCGAGAAGTCCTGCTTGCTTTTTAGAAACGTTCAGTCGGCCGGCCTCCTGCTCGGCCACCTTCCGGAGCAGCCGGATCTGCGCCTCGGTAAAGTGCGGGGTCTCGCCGGGGCTGCTGCGCTGGCCCGGACGGTGCGCCTGAAGCTGCTGCAAAACGCCATGCAGGGCCGTTTGCGCCGCCTGGGCTAGGATCGCATCCCAGAAGCTGCGGGTAAAACTCAAGATCACTGGCGTCAGCAGGGTCACGACCTCGCCCGCGCCGAAGCCGAGAATCTGGTCGTCCGATGACTTATTACTCTTCCGGGCGCGCTTAGCATCCTGAAACTGATCGGCTAGCGACGGGTATAGCGGCAGTTCTTCCGGCGCCATACGCGATACGAGTTCCAGACCGATCGACCTTACGATCTCATCAGTCTCCGCTGGCATCGCAGACCTCCCCCATGTCAAAATTATGACCAAGAGCGGCGATTCGTCCGAATTGGGGCGTTAAGAAGGTGGTCGTGATTTTCCGCTCTTTGGGTCTCATCATCTACGGGTTTTCGCGGGTTCGCCAGATCTGGCGCGATAAGTTTGTTATTTGGCATTTGCTATTCCGCTGGCCTGTTCTGCCGCTGAAGTCCAGTGTGTCACTGTGATATCAGTTGGCCACCGCGTCACCATCGTCGGGTTCGTCGCGAGGAAACTAGGTGATGAAGTCGGTAGCAACCCCTTGACCGGCATAGGAGCCTCGACACTAAGGAAAGCCGATGAGATCGCAATCGCGCTGGGGTCTGACGTTGCCGCTAAGCGGGCTGCCGCTCGCCGCCCAGAAAGACCTGGTAGCGGGCCTGCCCGAGCTCGGCTACACCGATGTCTGGTCGGCGGAGCTGAACGGGATCGACGGCTTCACGCCACTGACCCTTGCCTCCCAGTGGGCGCCTCAGCTGCGCCTCGGCACCGCGATCGTCGGCATCTACACCCGCGCACCGGTCTCGCTCGCCGTGCAGGCCGGCACGCTGGCGGCGCTCGCTCCCGGCAAGTTCGTGATGGGCATCGGCACCTCGTCCCAGGTCGCCGTCGAGCAGTGGAATGGCATCCCGTTCGAGAAGCCCTACCAGCGCTCGCGGGACATGCTGCGGTTCCTGCGCGAGGCGCTGGCCGGCGGCAAGGTCACCCGCGAGTACGAGACGTTCTCGGTGGATGGCTTCCGGCTAGATCCGGCACCCGAGATCCCGCCCGCGCTCGCCCTGGCGGCGCTGCGACCCGGCATGCTCAAGCTCGCCGCCGCCGAGGCCGACATGGCGATCACCAACTGGCTCGCCCCGAAGGACGTGCCGACGGTGCGTGACGCGGCAGGCCCGGACTGCGAACTGGTCGCCCGGATCTTCGTCTGCCCGACCACCGACGTCGGCACCGCCCGCTTCATCGGCAGGCGAATTCTCGCCGCCTACCTCACCGCGCCCGTGTATGCCGCATTCCATCAGTGGCTCGGCCGCGGCGACATCATCGAACCCATGCTGACGGCCTGGAACTCCGGCGACCGCAAAGGCGCTCTCGATGCGATTCCCGACGCGCTCGTCGACGAACTGGTGATCCACGGGCCCGCTGAGGAGTGCCGCGAGCGCGTGGGCGAGTACCAAGCGACCGGTCTGGACACTCCCGTCATCGCGATCGCGCCGGTACCCGGCCTCGACCTCGCCGACACAATCCGCAAGCTCGCGCCAGCCTGACCTGCTTGGTCCGGACGACGGCGAGCTGGAATCGGCCCCATCGATGACCCATCGCTGGGCCTGCGGTGCTATCGATGACCCATCGCTGGGGTCACGGCTGAGGCCTGCACTTCTTGAGATCAACATTTCCATTTATGAGAACATCATTCTAAGGTTGGAGGCGACCAGACACGAAAGGAGCCCGCATGTGGGACTTCAGCACCGATCCCGACTACCAGGCCAAGCTCGACTGGGTGGCCGCCTTCGTACGGGATGAGGTCGAGCCGATCGACGTGCTGTTCCCCGGCACCGCGGAGCCCTATGACCGGGATAGCGAGGTCTTCCGCAACGTTGTCCGTCCGCTGCAGGAACAGGTCAAGAGCCACGGGTTGTGGGCCGCGCACCTGCCTCCAGAGCTCGGCGGCATGGGGATGGGACAGGTCAGCCTGGCGCTGCTGAACGAGATACTCGGCCGCTCGCAGTGGGCCCCCGCGGTGTTCGGCACCCAGGCCCCCGACTCCGGCAATGCCGAGATACTCGCGCACTACGCCACCGAGAAGCAGAAGGACCGTTACCTCCAGCCGCTGCTCGACGGCCAGATCGTGTCGGCGTTCGCGATGACCGAGCCGCAAGGCGGCGCCGACCCCGGCGGCTTCACCTGCACGGCGGTACGGGACGAGGACGGGTGGGTGATCGACGGGCAGAAGTGGTTCATCTCGAACTACGCCTACGCCGAGTTCGTCATCGCGATGGTCATCACCGATCCGGACGTCCCGGTGCACAAGGGCTCGTCGATGTTCATCGTCCCCCGCGGCACCCCCGGCCTGGAACTGCTGCGCGGCACCGGCCTGGCTAACGAGCCGATTGGTGAGGGCGCGCACGCCTACCTGCGGTTCACCGGCTGCCGGGTGCCGGCCGAGAACCTCCTGGGCACCCCGGGAACCGGCTTCATGATCGCGCAGACCCGGCTGTCCGGCGGCCGGCTGCACCACGCGATGCGCGCGATCGGGCAGTGCCGGCGCGCGCTGGACATGATGACCGAGCGCATCGCCAGCCGCCGGACCCGAGGCCGGTCGCTCGGCGATCAGCAGGCCGTCCGGCAGGCACTCGCCGATTCGTGGATTCAGCTCGAGCAGTTCCGGCTGCAGGTGCTGCACGCCGCCTGGCAGGCCGACCGCGCCGCCGCCACCGGCGATCCCGCCGACGCGGCCCGCGCCCGGCTGCACATCTCCGCGGTCAAGGCGGCCACCCCGAAAACGGTGATCGACGTCGTGTACCGCGCGTTGCACGTCCACGGCGCGCTCGGCACCTCCAATGAGCTGCCGCTGTCCCGGATGTGGCAGGCCGGCCCGGTCCTCGGCATCGCCGACGGACCGACCGAGGCGCACAAGGACGTCGTCGCCCGCGCCCTGCTCAAGGAACAGGAGCCTGCTGAGGACACCCTGTTCGGCTCCGAGCACATCCCCGCCCGCGCCGAAGCGGCCCGCAAGAAGCTCGCCGGAAAGGTCACGGCGCTATGAACCCGATCGACCCGAGCAGGCTCAACGACTGGCTGCTCTCCCAGCCGGACATCCCGGGCACCGGCCCGGTCGAGGAGATCACCGCCCTACCCGGCGGCGCGCAGAACATGCTCTACACGCTCCGCCGCGCCGATGGCACCGAACTGGTGCTCCGCCGCCCCGGCAGGCAGGTCGCCGACCTGGCGGCGAGCTCATTCGCGCGGGAGGCGAAGGTCCTCTCCGCGCTGGCCCGCACGCCAGTACCGCACCCGCGGTTGTATGCATCTACCTTGGACATAACGACGCTAGGGACTCCCTTCTCCATCCTCGAGAAGATCGATGGGTTCACCCCTCGAGGGCAGCTCCCAGGGAACTATGGCACCGATCCGGGATGGCGCCGGGGGATCGCCTTCGATCTCGTCGCGGGTGCCGCTGCGCTGGCGAACGTCGACCCGGACGCGATCGGGCTCGGCGGCCTCGGCAAGCGGGAGGGCTGGCTGGAGCGGCAGGTGCCCAGGTACCACGCGATGCTGCAGGGCTACCGGGAGACCGACGGGTACATCGAATCGCCGCTGGTGCCGGAGGTGGCGTCCTGGCTCACCGTGAACCGCCCGGAGAAGTCGCGGACCGGGATCGTGCACGGGGACCTGCAGTTCGCCAACGTCATGTTCCGCCACGACGCGCCGAGGCTGACGGCGATCGTGGACTGGGAGATGGCGAGTCTCGGCGATCCGCTGCTCGACCTGGCCTGGATCCTCACCGCGTGGCGCGAGCCGGGCGATCCCGCTGGCAGCGACCCGCAGCTCAAGCCGTGGGACGGTATGCCGAGCCGGGCCGAGATGATCGGCTACTACGCGGAGCTCACCGGCCGGGACGTCACGGATTTCCCCTGGTATCAGGTACTGGCTTGCTTCCGTCTCGCCGCCTTGCTGGAGGGCGGTTACGTCCGCGCGCTGGGCGGGAAGATGGACCGCGCGATGGGCGAGGGCCTGCATGCCTACGCCGCGTGGTTGTGGGCCAAGGCCAGCCAGCAAATAGGATCGGCCTGGTGAGGGGTCGCACAGCTGGAGTCCTGCGTCTCGGCACCGCTGAGTTTCCCCCGACGCGACCGCTGATCATGGCGATCGTCAACCGGACACCTGACTCGTTCTACCGGCCCGGACTCACCTGGGACGAGACGGCCGCGATGGATCGCGTGCACCAGGTCGTCGCCGAAGGTGCGGACATCGTCGACATCGGCGGCGTCCCCGCCAAGCCAGGTGAGGAAGTACCGGTGGCGGAGGAGATCCGCCGCGTCGTTCCGTTCATCAAGGCGGTCAGGGGCGCGTACCCGGACCTGGTGATCAGCGTGGATACCTGGCGGCACGAGATCGGGCGGGCGGCCTGCGAGGCCGGTGCCGACCTGCTGAACGACAGCTGGGGTGGCTGGGACTCCGAACTAGCCGTGGTGGCCGCCGAGTCCGGCGCCGGGATCCTGTGCTCGCATACCGGCGGCCAAACGCCGCGCACCCGCCCGTTCCGCGTCGCCTACGACGATGTGGTGGCCGATGTGCTCGACCAAACGCTCGGGCTGGCTTCGCGGGCAGTTTCGGCGGGGGTCGATCCGGACCGGGTGATCATCGATCCCGCGCACGACTTCGGCAAGAACACCTGGCATTCGCTGGAGATCACCCGGCGGCTGGAGGAGATGGTCGAGACCGGCTGGCCGGTACTGGTCTCCGCGTCGCGCAAGGACTTCGTAGGCGAGACGCTCGGCCTGCCGGTGAACGAGCGACTCACCGGAACCCTAGCGGTGACCGCGGTAACCG
>JBEKHI010000042.1:0-31466 GCA_050012355.1 Streptosporangiaceae bacterium
AACGACGCAGCGCGGCGATGAGCACAGTCTGCTCAGGGGTCCGGGTGTCCGGGTCGATGCGGACGCGGGTGCCATCCTCGACGGACTCCCGCATCTTCGACGCGGCGGCCATGATGCGCTTGGCCGTCCCGCGGCGAATCCCCGGGATTCGCCTGAGCGCCTTCGCTCCGGCCGCGAGAACCTTGCCGACCGTATCGAGGTCCGCGTCTATGAGTGGGGCGAACGTGACCTTCTCGCGGCTAAGGTCCCGAAGCCGGTCCACCGGCATCGCGTCCAGCGCGTCAGCGACGATCTGGTCGCGCACCGCGTCGTACGCCTGTCGTGCGACTTCGCGGGACTCTCCCGGCGCGGCCAGGACCGCCTCGATGGCATCGTGGATCGCGCGGCCGTCGGAGACGACAGCATGTGCCGCCTTCCCTGGGCGGAGAGACTCGGCTTCGATGGGCTTGTCCTCGGCTGTCACCGGTTCCGAGGCTCCTGTTAGTTCTGCCGTGCGCGCCACCGTGGTGAGAGCCTCCGTATTAGAACTGACGATCGGACTAATTATGACGATAGAGGATATCGCCGACATGCTGGGAATCTCGCGAGATTCCCGCAACCGACTCACGGTTCGGGCGTGTGCTGAATCCGTGCTGGCAACCGGCTGCTCCGCATGTCATCTACCTGCGGAAACTGCCGCCCGTTCCACTTTCTCCGAATAGATCACCTGTCACCAGCGGAGATGGCGCGAATCCTTTGACGACGAGCCAGATACCAAGGGATACCTCCCAGATGGCCTCAGGGAGTACCAAGACGGCGGCCACCGTGGAGACTTGCTCGTAGAGCCCGAACAGTTCCGCGGTCGCCGAAGCGAAGGCCAGACATCCCCCGGCAAGCCCGAGTATGGCCATGGGGCGTGGGACCAGGCCGGACCGGTACATCAGATAGCCGAGTATCAGCCCGTTTTCGATTCCGGCGCAGAATCCGGGTCCGAGCAGGAACGTCCACTTGTGGATCGCGACGAGTGCCTTCCCGACGATGACCAGTGTGGCGGCATCGGTGCCGGGATTTCCCGCGAAGTCCTGGCGCAACGTGACAACTGACAGGACGCTGACGATTCCGACGACGATGACGGTGGATTCAAGGACACGAGCGGCGACGTAGCCGAGTGCGATGCCCTCGTTCTGCCGCTTGATAATCGGGAAGAGCGTGACGGCGGTGCCGATGCCCGCGATGGCGAGGAGCATCTCAAGGAACGCGCCCGTGAAGATGCGGGTATCGGTGCCGGCGCCGAGGACGTAGTGCGTGTTGTTGAGGACAGGCCCGTAGAGGCCAAGTGCCGGGATCGAGGTGACCACCGTGATGAGGAAGAACACCTTCATGCTTCGAGCGTCTGCGGCTAGTGTTCGGGAGTGGAGTTCCGGATTCTGGGGCCGCTGGTGGTGCTGGAAGGCGGCCGCCAGTTGCGAGTGAGCGGGGCCAGGGAGCGTGAGCTCCTCGCGATTCTGCTGATCCACGCGGGCGAGGTTGTTTCCGCGGACAGGCTGATCGATCACCTGTGGGGAAGCGACCTTCCCGCCAGCCCTTCGAACGCGCTGCAAGTGGTGGTGTCCCGGATCCGCAAGATTCTGGGAGCGTCACCCGCTCTCGTCACTCGCAGGCCCGGCAGATCCCTGCCGGTGATCAGGCGCGCCGGTCGTCCCTGCTGGGGGAAGCACTCGGGTTGTGGCGGGGCCCGGCGCTCGCGGAATTCGCGCTGGAGGACTTCGCGCGGGAAGAGGTTGCCCGGCTCGAGGAGGCACGGATCCGGGCCGTTGAGATGAAGACAGACGCGGATTTGGCACTCGGCCGACATGCCGAACTCGTGGGGGAGTTGCAGGCGCTTGTCACCGGTCACCCGCTACGGGAGCGGTCGCGCGGCCAGCTGATGCTGGCTTTGTACCGCTCGGGGCGTCAGGGCGAGGCTCTGCGGACCTTCCAGGAGGGCCGCAGGGTCCTGGCGGACGAGCTGGGCGTCGATCCAGGGCCTGAACTGGCGGAACTGGAGGCCGTCAGCGATCCCGCGCAGGTTCTTCAGTCGCTGGCGGCGGTGCTGGGGATCGGTGACGGTGCGTCGCTGGGCGTGGGAGGGGAGGCCTCGAGGCCGATCGCGGACAAGCTCACCGACTACCTTCGCGAGAAGGAACTACTCGTCGTGCTCGACAATTGCGAGCACCTGATCGAGGCTTGTGCACAGATCACTGAACAGGTGCTCCGGTCGGCACCCAAGGTGCGGTTCCTGGCGACCAGCCGGGAGCGACTGGGCGTGAGCGGTGAAGCCTTGCTGCCCGTGCCCCCGCTGGACGTGCCCGGCCCTCAGGAGGCATCGCCAGAAGTGGCCGCCCGATCCGACGCGGTGCGGCTATTCGTGGATCGCGCCAGCAGACGCTCCAGGCGGCTATCGACTGGAGCTATGAGCTTGCGTCGGCACCAGAGCGAGAGCTCTTCGGGCGGCTGGCTGTCTTCACCGGGGGCTTCACGCTGGAAGCGGCCGAGCAGGTGTGCGGGGACGGGGACGTGCTGGAATTGCTCTCCCACCTGGTGGACCAGTCCCTGGTCGTTCCCGCTGGCGGTGGCACCGCCCGTTTCCGGATGCTCGAGACGCTTCGCCGCTACGCCGGAGAGCGCCTGCGGGAATCCGGAACGGCGGAGCGGGTTCGGCGTCGGCACGCGGAATACTTTCTCCGGCTCGCCGAACAGGCGGAACCGCTGCTTCGCGGTCCCCAGCAAGCGATGTGGTTGCGCCGGGCCGAAGCTGATCACGACAATCTCGGCGCCGCCATCGACTGGGCATTGCGTCGCGATCCGGACTTTGGCGTTCGCTTGAGCAGTGCCCTGGCGTACTTCTGGCTGATCGGCAGGCACCGCTCTGAGGTCAGGCGCCGCCTCGCCGAAGCCGTGGATACGGCTCGGATCGCGTCGCTTGCTAACCGGGCGAGGGCACTCGTATGGGCGGCTCAGCTCGGGAACGTTGAGGGACGACCGGATCAGGCAGTTTCCCAAGCGCAGGAGGCCCATGAGATCTTCAGGGACATTGGCGATCCGTGGTGGACCGCGCTGTCCGAGGCCGTCCTCGGCCTAGCACTCGGCCACCAGGGAGAGATCGGCCAGGCCGACGAACTCATGGAAGCGGCTCGTGTCAGATTCGCGCAGATAGGCGACGACTGGGGTGTGGCAATAGCCACTATGCTCCTTGGCCTCTTGTCGATGCTCGAGGCGCGTCCTGACCGAGCAGTGCTGCTGGCCCACCAGTGCCTGGAAGGGTTCCGGGCGGCTGGTGACCAGTGGGGGCAGATAATGGCGCTCGAGCTCCTGGGTTTGCTGGCCCGCCGACGAGGCGCCTACGCGGATGCCATCTCCGTGTATGAGGAGGCCCTCGGCGTTGTGCGCGACCTGGGACTGCGCGACGAGGCTCCCTTCCTTCTCGTCGACCTGGGGGACCTGCACGCTCTTCTCGGGGACGTGGAGATGGCGACCGTACTCCACAAGGAGGCCCTGGACCGAGCGCAGGAACTAGGAGCACGAGATGCGCTGGCTCTGGCCAGGAAAGGCCTGGCGCTGGCTGCCCGGCGCCAGGGCGACTACCGGCGAGCAAGCGAACTGCTTCAGGCGGCCCTGGCCTTCTACCGAGAAGCGGGCTTCACCGCCGAGATCGCTCACTCGCTGGTGTCCCTGGGGTGCGTGGAGGAACTCCGGGGAGACTTGGACGCCGCGGAGATCCACCATCGGGAAGGCCTATGCCTAGCACGGGACCTTGCCGACAAACTTCCTCTTGCTCTCGTGCTGGAGGGGCTGGCCTGCGTGGCCACCGCTAAGCAGCAGCCGGAGAGGGCAGCCGTACTTCTGGGGGCCGCGGAGTCAGTGCGTACTAACGCCCGGATGGACCTTCCTTCCCAGGAGCGCGCCGACGTCGAACGCGCGACCGCTGCCGCGGTCAGTGCGCTCGGCCGGGAGGCCTTCACCGCGATGGTGGAGCGAGGCCGGCGTATGAGCTCCCAAGAGATAGTCGCCTATGAGCTTCACGCACAGTAGGTGTAGTTAGCGGCCAGGGTGGCTGTGGTTGCCAGCGGTGGACGCGTGACATCCACTACGCATCCTGAAGGCTGGCCAGTTGGTGGGCGCCCTCTTGACGAGCCTGAAGGGCGCTGTTTAAATCAGAACTTAATATAAGTTCCGAATTTGGAGCTACCTGTGGGTATGCGACCCGTCGGCCGTGGGCCTCCCGCCCGTTCGGATCGGCGGCTGGGATCCGCCGCTCAACGCCGCCGGCGGACTGGCCAGAAAAGGCGCGTCGAGCCCAGTTCCTGCCGAGCCCAGGCCATCTCGAGTATCGAAGGCTTCATTGGCAAGGCGCCGTTATTCGCCCTTGCTTACGTGGCTGCAGCCGTCATCACTGACACGGTCAGCTTCCGTGGCCGCCTGCCCAGGAACAGGAAAAGAGCCAAGCCTGGGCCGGGAATGAGAAGAGGGAGTAAGAGAAATGGGATCATTTCACGTCCCGTGGCTGGCCGGATCCCGGCGTGCCAGACGCCGGGCAGGCCGAGTGGCCGTTGCGTTCGCGGTCCTGGTCGGCCTGACACTGGTGAGCGGGATGCACTCCGTGGCCCGCGGCGCCACCGACGCTCCTTACGGTGGTACCCCGGCGGCGGTGCCGGGGACGGTGCTGGCGGCGAACTACGACACCGGCGGGCAGGGGGTGGCCTACAACGTCACCTCGGTCAACGGCACCGCCAACAGCTACCGCTCCGACGGGGTCGACCTGGAGGTGTGCAGCGACACCGGCTGCGGCTACGACATCGGCTGGACCGCGGCCGGGCAGTGGTTCAACTACACCGTGGACGTCGCCACCGCCGGCACCTACAGCGTCAGCTTCCGGCTGTCCTCGCCGTACGGGGAAACCGATGGACTGCACATCGCCAACGCGGCCGGCACCAATCTCACCGGTGCGATCGCCGTCCCGGACACGGGCGGGTACCAGGACTGGACCACGGTTACCGCCAGCGTCACCCTGCCGGCCGGCGTCCAGACGCTGACCGTCGATCAGGACAGCAACGGCTGGAACTACTGGTACATGGACTTCACCTCGACCGGCACCGGGACCGGCGGTGACCAGCCCTTCGGCGGGACGCCCGCCGCGGTGCCAGGTACCGCCTACGCAGCGAACTATGACACCGGCGGGCAGGGGGTGGCCTACAACGTCACCGCTACCAACGGCACCGCGAACAGCTACCGCTCGGACGGGGTCGACCTCGAGGACACCTCGGACACGTCGCCCACCAGCGCGGCCGGTGACGGCTACGACCTCGGCTGGACGGCGACCGGGCAGTGGTTCAACTACACGGTGGACGTGGCCTCGGCGGGCACCTATGCGCTGAGCCTGCGCCTGGCCGCGCCCAGCGCGGTGACCGACGCGCTGCACATCGATAACTCCTCTGGTACCAACCTCACCGGCGACGTCACCGCGCCCGCGACCGGCGGCTACCAGGACTGGACGACGGTGACGGCGAGCGTCACGCTGCCGGCTGGTGTGCAGACCCTGACCGTTGATCAGGACAATGCCGGCTGGAACCTCCACTACCTGACATTCGCCACGTCCGGAGGCTCTGGAGGCACCACTCCCGGCGGATTCCCGACATCGTTCTGGGGCGACACCAGCAGCATCCCGAGCGCGGGGACGAGTGGCATCGAGTTCGATTTCCTCAACGCCACCAACGGCGAGTATCCCGACAGCGAGGTCTACTGGAGCGTCAACGGCATCACGGAGTCGATCGCGGAGTCGCCGTACTACGACATGACCTCGTGCGACGCCTGCCGGATCAACTTCTACCTCGGGTCGACTACCAGCGATTACACGGACTTCATCGAGCTGAACTCCAGCGGGACGACGCTCAACGCCGACACCTCGCGGGTCGAAGCGTGGGGGCTGCCGCTGGCGATACACCTGCACAACTCCGATGGCTCCGACACCTACGTCGGCGATGACTACCAGATCTTCTCGGAGAGCAGGTCGGACGTGTTCACACAGTTCGAGAACTACGTGCCCGCAGCGTTCCAGACGCTAGCTACCGCGGACGCGCCGTATAGCATCCTCGCGCCCGGTAGTGTGGCGGCCTTCCAGCCGGGAGGCGCGGACGCCAACTACATGGTCTCGTACGCGGCGTCGGTAGGCGCGACCGAGACCACGGAGGAGGTGTTCGGGTGCGCCGGCGGCGGCAGCCCGGATCTCAGCGGAGACCCGACCCTGTGCGCGGCCCTGAACCGCGGCGTGGCGCAGGACTCGGCCACAGAGCAGGACACGCCGGCCGACTACTACCAGAACCCTCCGTACAACTACTACTCAGCGTTCTGGCACTCGGTCGCCATTAACGGCCTGCAATACGGCTTCCCCTACGACGACGTCGACGGCCAGTCATCCGATTTCAGCACTAGCGACGCGCAGTACGTGCAGGTTGCCGTCGGCTGGTAATCCAGTCTCCTAGCCCTGGCGTGGCCAGCGCAGACGCTGTACACCCCCAGCTACTGCGCTGGCACGCTCAATCGGGTACTCGGTCAGCACGTAACGCGAGTTGTCACCAGTGACCTCGGATGGTCTCCACGCCGATGTAGGCCAACGGCAGCACGACGATCAGGGCGCAGATGGTGAGGTTGACCACCTTGTAGCTGAGGAACACGGCGATAAACTCGCGGAGCATCGCGCTTGGCCAGTAGTAACCCGCGGTCCGTGCACCCGTGACCTGGCCGTTGACGCCGAGGCGGCGGGCGATGATCGCGGCTCGGAACACGTGGTAGTTGCTAGTCACGACGATGCACCGGTAGCGAGGCCGGAACCGCACCATGATGGCCTTGCTGAATGTGAGGTTTTCCTCCGTCGTGCGGGACTGGTCCTCTCTAGTCAGGGAGTCGGCGGGAACTCCGCGCTCGATCAGGTAGCGAGCCATCGCCTCGGCCTCGCTGACCCGCTCATCGGTGCCCTTGCCGCCAGAGACGATCAGTATCGGGCTGGCCTTGCGGCGCGCGGCGAGTGCCTGGTGTAGTTGCCGGCCCCGTTCAAGCCTGCTGGCAAGCAGCGGAGGCACCCGGTCGCCACCAATCAGACCGGAGCCGAGTACCACTATGAAGTCGGCGCCGCGCAGCGCCGTTATCCGGCCGTAGACGAACGCGTAGCTGATATACGACACCAGCAGGAACGAGACGTAGCCAGACAGCAGCACGGTGATGATGGTGAACTCGTCAAGCGCGGTGTACTGACTCCGGCGGATCGCGATGAACACCAGGCCGACGAGCGCGAACATGCCGATGCCGGTCAGCAGGGACAGCAGGTTGCCCAGCCGGACGCTCTCGCGGCGCGCCATCGTGATGCCGTTAAGTACCAGGTAGCTGGCGACCAAGAAAGGCCCTAGCCCCACCAGCAGGCCCAGGGCCACAACGAGGAGCCTGGCCAGATCGCCTGACGCTCCCGGCAACTGGTGAGCCGAATCCACCGCGCCTAGCGCACCGAGCGCAAGGCAGAGACCGAGGAAGACCGCGTTGCTGAAACTGCGGGGATCGCGCCACACGCCCACCACGAACGCCCCGAAAACCACCAAGGCGAGATAAATGGCGATCATATCTCTGAGGATAGTGAGCAACTAGGCAACTCACCGCAGAACTCAATTAACGCTCACGAAGCGGGGCATCCACCCCGATCCTCGAACTCCGCAGGCAATTACCAGACCCCTTACTCGGACATCGGCCGTACCAAGCACTCGCCCGTTCCCGGCCCACGCGCGGGAACGGGCGAGAACCCGGCGGATCCGGGTTACGGCAGGGACCACTTCTGGTTGGCGTTGCCGGTGCAGTCCCAGATCTGTAGCTGGGTTCCGGGAGTGGTGGACCAGTTCGTATCGTCGAGGCACTTACCCGACTGCGGGTTGTAAAGAGCTCCGTCGGATTGCGGGATGAAGACCTGTGCGGCGGTGTCATTGCAGTCGTACAGGTCCACCGTTGTCCCGTCGGCAGTACCGCCGCCGTCGATGTCGAGGCACTTGCCGAGCGCGTGCAGGGTGCTGCCCGCCTCGACGACGGTCCACTGCTGAGCGTCAGTGCCGTTGCAGGTGTACACCTGGACAGGCGTGAAGTTGGCGGAGTTCGCTCCCCGGACGTCGACGCACAGTCCGTCATAGCCGGTGATCTGCGTCCCGCTAGTGGTGGTGGGAGTTGGCGCGGGAGTACTGGTGGTGGGGGCAGGGGCGGGAGTGCTGGTGCTACCGGTGCTGGTCGAGTACGCGGCGACGTAAGCCACGCTCATCGTGCCGCCGGATGTCGTCGCGCTAGTCGGCGCGGTGCAGTCGCAGACGCCGTCGGGGAAACTCCCGCCCATGGCCAGGTCCAGGATGATCGACAAGTTGTGGTCGAACGCCGCCTGCCAGGTCGCTGTGCCCACCTGGGACTCGCTCACGCTGAAGTACTCGTTCCCATCCAGGTAGAACGTGATCGACTCGTCGGACGCGTCGGTCCGGTTCAAGATCATCGAGTAGGTGTGGTAGCCGCTCTGGCAGCCACTGCACGACTTGAGGCCGCTGCCTATGCCGTCGGGCTCGTTGCACGGGCCGCCCGGATCGGTACCGCAGTGGATGGTTCCGGCCAGCTCAGACAACGAGTTGACATCCTCCATGATGTCGATCTCGCCGTTCTCCGGCCACTGGCCAGGCCCGAGCATCCAGAAAGCCGGCCAGTAGCCGGCGCCGCCGGACGGCTGCTCGATCGAGGCGGTCACTTCCAGTTCGCCGCCTGCCGGCGCACCCACGTTCGCGCTGGTTGTCTGGACTCGGCCCGATGTCCACGCGCCGCCCTCGTCGAGGGCGGTGATGTCGAGGTCACCGTTGCCGTCGAGGTGCACGTTGCTTGTCGAGTTGGTCATCGTCTCGATCTCGCCGGTGCCGAAGCCGGAGCCGGCCCCGGTGTCATACATCCACTGCGAATCCACCCCGGATCCCGCCGCGCCGGTGAAGTCGTCGCTGAAGACGGTCGACCATCCACTTGGCGCGGACGGGACCCCGGCCGGGGCCGCCGCGGAGGTCGCGGCAGCCGATCTCACCTGGGTGGTAACGGGGGAGGCGCCGTGCACCCCGATTGCCACCAGCGCGAGAACCGGCACGATGATGGAGAGCGCGAGAGCTAGCTTGCCCCGGAGACGCCACCTCGTGGCGCGCTCACGGCTACGCGGGTGGCGTTGCGACATGCCGGGCATATTGCGGCCTCCTTGCCCCGCTCGTGGGGGCTTATCTATGGAAATTTCCTATTCGCGATGGGAACGGTATCATCGCGCCAATCGCGACAAGCCTTAAAGAGATCTAGTGACTTTTAAAAAAGACTTAAATGAGTATTAAAACGTCGTAACCTTGATCTTTCCCCGTCTGTCGCGGGTGCCGGGGTGTGCGGCCCGGGGCCATGACTGGGTACCCGGCAGTCACGTCTGGTGGCGGGGTCCACGGGTCCTGGTGGTTTCCGGTGTCGGCTCAAAGCGCTGGGCGTTTCCGGGTCCGCGGGCCGAGCTATCGGCGCCCAGGACTCATCGCGATAAGGACAGCGTCAGCCACGCCGGGGACCGGAGGGCTGAAGAACGAGAGTCAGTAGCCGAAGACCTGGAATTCCCACAGCGAGTATCCGTAACCGGTGGCCCGGTGGGTCCCGTACATCCGGACGTAGCGTCCCGTGCCGCTCACTTGAAGCGTCTGGTCGCCTCCAGTGCCGGTCGTCGTCGAGTAGATATCCGTCCAAGTCGTACCGTTGACGGAAACCTGGATCTGGAAGGCCGTGGCGTAGGCAGGGTCTTCCCAGTCGAGCACGACCTTACGTATGTTGTACGTCGCCCCGAGATCGACCTCCAGCCACTGCGGATCACTCCAGGCACTCGACCAGCGGGTCCCGAGATTCCCGTCGACAGCGTTAGCCGCCGCCCATGGGTACCCCTCCACCGACGATGCCGTTGCTGGGTGTCCCTGAGACAGCAGCACCAGGGGAGCAGGGACCTCGCTGTGCGCGGGAGAGGCCTCGCTGTGCACAGGAGAGGGGGCATCAGCGGGGGTCCGGCTGGGGGTGGGCGAAGGGCTGCTGGTTGGGTTGCCTGTAGCAGGAATGATTGGACGCGTTTCGGTAATTCCGCGGGCGGTGGTATTGCCGAGAGCAGTGCTACTGGCGGCGGTGAGCTGGAGCGTTACCGCGGTCGCGATGAGCGCGGCGGTCACGGCCGCCGCGGTCATGGCGGCGGCCAACCGGAGGTGCCGCTTCCCCGCGCGGACGCCTCCCGCGTTGCCGCCGGGGTCGTTGTCCGGAGCTTCAAGCCGTCGGCCGCCCCATGGCCGGCCCTTACCGAGTCGTGCGAAGCGCGTCAACGCGACTGGCGTGCGGGGCAACCCCTCGCCGGGTTCTAGCGGGGCACCCGCACGACTCCATTCCGCCCATAGCTGGCTGGAATCGGGCATCTCGGCCGCGCGCGCCGCACAGAATTCGATGATCCGGTCCAGTGTTGGCCGTAGCTTCGCGTCCTTCTCGAGGCAGGCCTCGATCAGGGTGAGCAGCTGCGGCGGACATCCCTCCAAGTCTGGGGGCTCATACACCACACGGTGCGAGACCGCCGTGACATGACCCTGCCCGAAGGGAGCCCTGCCGACGGCCGCGTAGACGGCCAGCGAGCCGAGAGCGAACACGTCGATCGCCGGGGATATGGGCAAATCCAGGATCTGCTCAGGTGTCAGGAATTCCGGTGAGCCCATCATTATGTTGCCGCTTGTCAGCGAGGTCTCCTCCAGCGCCCGGGCAATCCCGAAATCGATTACGCGCGGGCCATCCTGGGCGAGCAGCACGTTGGACGGCTTGAGATCGCGGTGCACGACATCGGCGGCATGGATAGCCTGCAGAGCCTCGGCGACCCCCGCGATAAGCCTGAGTACCATCGCCGCTGGCATCGGCCCATTGGTATCAATGGCCTCCTCCAACGACGGTCCTGGTACATACGCGGTCACTAGCCAGGGCGGGGTGGCGGCTGGATCGGCATCGACCAACTGCGCGGTGTACAGTCCGTGCACCCGCTGGGCAGCCTGGATCTCCCGGCGGAAACGAGCCCGGAATTCCTGGTTGTCGCCGAGCTCTGACCGCACTGCCTTCAGCGCGACCAGCCGGCCAGCTGGTGTGGACGCCAGATAGACCCGTCCCATCCCTCCGGTTCCGAGCCGCCCCTGTAGCCGGTAGCCGCCGATCTCGGCGGGATCATCGCCAGTAAGCGGCTGCATTCCTCGTCCTTGCCATCGTTATGATTACCCCCGATCGCTTGCCGGTCAGTCAGCGCCGGGAACCTCCCGTCGGCCGCCGTGAGCAGCCCAGCCGCTCGCCCCTGGCGCTGCCAGCCCGATGACGGTGAGGCTGGAGCCGAGACGTCGGCGCTGGACAGTCGAGGCTGCCAGACGTGGCAATAAGAAAGCTGGGAACGGCATGGGTGCATAATCCGACTCCCAATTGCACATGCTGTAGGGCATCCCCGGCAGGGCGGATTTCGCGACGCTCATAACTGAACAGACCAGATCATAACGTCCGCAGCGGTGCACCGGCACTTGAACAACAGGATCGTCCGTGCGATGCATGGGCGTGTGAGCGAGGAGGGGAGATCGTTGGTGTCAAAAAGCGAGCTGAAGGCGCTGCAGGAGCGTATTGAGCAGCTGGAGGAGCGCATCGGGCAGCTGACAGCGGCGGTGGCGCCCGCCGAGGCGTTGCTGACCGACAGCCGCTGGCGTCGGGCTGCCTCGGGTGCACCCGGCCATCGGTGTTGTGCACCGGGCGGAGGCGACTGGCTACGTCTCGCTCTACTTCGTCGGCGGCCGTACCGCCACGGTCCGATTGCTGGTCGGCTGGGACGACCCGCCGACCGAGTGCATCTGCGAGGCAAACACCAGGAACGACCTGAACTCTTACGCGGGCGGCATTGTGCGCAAGGATGAGTACTGGACTCTCGAATCCAAGCTCGGCGATCGGTCTGGTTTCGAATGCGTCTTTACGCCGCTGTTCTGATTCACGGTTGCTGACCCCGCGCGGCTAATTATTAGCTGGGCTAAGTATGAGTCCTGCTCCTGGTAGGGTGATGGAATGCCCGACGAGGACCTGCTGACCAGGCACTACGTGCACTGATGGAGCTCGATTCCCGGGTCAGGCGCGAGGCGTGGATCCTGATCATCGCCGGCCTATTCATGAGCGCCTCGCAAAGCCTGTCGAGCGTGGCGCTGCCGATCGTGCTGCTTGAGCACGGCTCGGGGGCAGGCGGCGTCGGTACGGTGCTCGCCTTGATGAACCTGGCGGGGATGGCCGAGTTGCTGGTTGTCGGCGCGTACGCGGACCGGGGCTGGATCCGGTTCTTCCTGATCTTCTTCCCGTTCACGTCGCTGCTCGGCGTCATCCCGTTTCTCACACCGCGGACCTCCTTGCTGTGGCTGGGGATCGGCACAGTGGTGGGCGGCTTCGGCGGCGGGGCGGGCGCGACATCGGTGCTTGGCTTCTTCATCCGTGAGCCGGAGCATCGCGAGGCCGCCCCGCAGCCGGCCCAGCACGGCTGGACGCAGCGCCTGTCGCACCTGCAGATTCCCAAGAAGTCCCGGTGGCTGTTGCTGCGCTTGTCGATCACCAACGGTCTCAACGGCCTGGCGACCGGCACCTACGGAATGTTCCTCACTACCTGGCTGGTGCTGCGGTTCCACGCGTCAGTCGGCGAGCTTGGCCTGATCAACGTGCTGATCGCGGGCACCGCGATGTTCGGCGACCTGGCGTGCCCGTTCCTGGCGCGGCGGGCGGGCCTGGTCCGCGCGGTGATCGTGACCAGGGTCGTGCAGGCATTGCTGATCATCCCGATCGCGTTCGCACCGACCATCGTCGTCGCGCAGATCCTGCTGATCTGGCGGCAGTTCATGCAGCGGCTGAATACGGCGCTGCGCGACTCCTACACCCTCGGCCAGGCCGATCCGGGGGAGAAGGCCCGCATGACGGCGATGTCGAACATCGCGAGCAGCGGCGCGCAGTCGCTGAGCGCCCAGGTCGCCGGGCAAGTCATTGACCGGATCGGGTTCACGATCCCGTTCGTATTCTCGGCCTTCGCTCAGCTGGCGAGCAGTCTGGTCTTCTTCGCCTTCTTCGCCCGCAGGCCGCCACCGGAAGAGGTCACGGAACCTGAGAGGGCAGCTGGGCGAGCCGCCGCAAACGGCGGCTGAAGACAGGCGCGGGCGGATACAGAGAACCGGCGTAAGGCCTGCATGAGTGTCTAGGCAGTAGCCAGACGGCTAAAGTGTGCCGAAAGGGTGTGACGCAGTTTCCGGATGAGGGAGGCGGGAACCACGTACGTGAACCGGTGCCCCTGCCCGGCTCCGCGACCGTGCTCGCCCCTAGGCCGGCACCGGCCGGCGAGGGTCATTTTCCGGCCCGATGCGTCCGCCACCCAGCGATGCCATGCCCTTCGCTTACATCACCAACCTGTCGGAGGTCCGCGCCCTCGCGGAAAAGCGTGCCAGGATGGCGGGCCTGCCGGAGGGCCGGGTCGTCGACTTCGTGATCGCGGTTGGCGAGGTCGCCGCCAACACCGTCCGGCATGCACGGTCCGGTGGATCCATGGAGATCTGGCAAGACGGTGACGAGATCGTCTGTGAAATCCGCGATGCCGGCGTCATCGCCGACCCGCTGGCTGGCCGCCTGCCACCTCCTCCCGGAGCCACCGGAGGGCATGGGCTCTGGCTCGTTTACCAGGTGTGCGACCGCGTGGACCTGCACTCCGACGAGAACGGAACCGTGATCCGGTTGTACATGTCGTTGCGGCCGGGCCCGCCGCCAGACGGGTAACGCCGTTCGCGCTGGGTGAGAGGCTGCCCGCGATGTAGCCTTATGGGCGTATACGTGGTAACTCACTACTGACCTGATCGCGCACCGCTTCAGCGCAACGTCTCCTCTAGGCCGCGCTGAAGCGGAATGGCGGAGTCTTCCGGCTGGGCCGCGGGCAGCGGTGGCAAGACAGCCCCGAGGTCGGCGAGCAGGGCTTCGGCTCGCTGCAGGTCCCAGCGGTAGCTGTAGCTGGGGCCGTTGGCCCATGCCCGGCGCCGCGCTCGCTGAGCCATTTCGACCGCTTCCTCGTCACGGCCCAGAGACCGAAGCGAGTGGGCAAGCCCGTAGTAAGGCCGGTCAAACGGGTGCACGCGCAGCATTGCTCCGGTGCATTCCCTGATGGCACCCTCGGCATCGGCGCGCAGGCCGAGGCGCGCGAGCACTTGGGCGTTCTCGGCGGGCATGGCCTCTTGACCGCCGATACGCCGCAGACGGTCGATGTCGTCCGCCGCCTGTCTGGCCCCGGTGAAGTCTTCGTGTCGCATCAGGATCTCGAATTTCAGCTCCGTCAGCCGCAGCCGGTGACGCCAGCTGGGGAAGTTCCCCTCGGCCTTCATTAGCTCCCTGATCGTGGGGCCATCGCCGCTCCAGTACCGGATGACGAACTCCCAGTACCGGGCATCGCCCCGCAGCCATGGGTTGTTCCCGCCCCCGAGCTCACCCCCGAGCGTGCCGAGGAATCCCAGGCCGTCAGCGTAGTACCCGCGAATGGCGTCGAGGATGGCTTGGCGAAGGACCAGAGATCGCTGCTGGTCCACGTCGAAGCGCGCGCCGCGGGAGAGCATCGCGACGATGGTGGCGTATCTGGCGAGTTCGCCCATGGCACGGTAATGGGTAGCCGCCCGGCCCAGGGAGGTCCGCAGTTCCCCCACATCGCTGTCCCTCAAGAGGTACTCCATCGTCCCCAGTTCGACGGCGAGGCCTCTTTCGTGTCTGCCCGCGAGATGCAGGGATATCGAGAGATCGGCCCGCAAGCTAGTGACTGTGGTCTGCTCGTACGGCTGGAGAAGCTCGGCGATAGATGAGTTCGCTCCCAGGTTCACGAGCATGGCGCCGGCGAGCTGGTTGTCCCACACATTCCTGGCCGAGCCGTATTGCCCGGCACCGGTCAGCGCGCGAAACAGCGTAATGGTCTGCTCGAGATCCTCCACGCTGGTGATCGTCTCGTGCCTCGGTGGTGGCAGGGCCTGGAAGTAGTCCCCGATTCGCTGGTTCGCGCTGATGCGCTCCCCGGTGTCCAGCCTCTCGTGCGTGTAAGCGCGGACGACGGGGTGCATGTCATAGGTATTGGCCACCCGGTTCCACCAGAGGAGTCCGCGGATCTCCAGATCGCGCAGCGCGGAATCCAAGAGAGCGCCTGCCGTAGCTGGTGAAGTCGCGTGAGTGCCGAGGTAGGGATTGATGCTTTCCAGGACCTCCCAGCGCACCGACCCCGGCAGCACGGACAACCAGCCGAGCAGACGATGCTCTTCCGGGTCAAGTCCTGCGAGTGCGGTGTCCAGGACATGATTCCTGCGTGCTGTGAGGTTGACCGTGCGGATGTCAAAGGGCTGTTCGCGTGCCCACGCGCCGAAATTACCGGGGGCCGGCCGGTAGTCACGGACCATACCGGCGACGATCGCGATGAGCAGAGGATGGTTGCCAAGCGGCTCGAAGAATTTCGCGGCCGACTCGGCGTCCGCGTGCACTCCCAGCCTGCTCAGCAGGTCGAGAGTGTCAGCGTCGCGTAGGCCAGGCAGCCTGAGCCTGCGTACGCCTGGCATCAGGTCACCGGCTGGGCTTTGCAAAGCATCGGGCACCATCCGCGTGCTCACGAGGACCTTGGACGGCGCGGTTCCGGTCAGCCGGCGGACGAGCTCGTACGCGGCGGGGTCGATCATCGAGTGCTTGTTCTGCCGACGATCCTCATCCACGTCGTAGTCCGTGACCTTCGATGGGTCGTACTGGTGATATGCCATGAGCAAGCGCTCGAACCCGTCGAGCACGATCAGGAACGGCCGCGCACGCAGTTCGCTCAGGATGACGGCGGGCAGCTCGTCTTTCGTTATGCGGCTCGCGTCCCGGGCCGAGAGCCCCCGGAGATAGGCGATCAGCTCGCGGAGGAAACGCTCTATCGACGCGGACCCGTCGTAGAAGCTCCACCAGAAGGTTCCCGCCAGCTGTGGCATCGCGGCCGCCGCCCGAGCGACGGTCCACTCCCAGGTGAGGGCACTCTTCCCCGTTCCGCCGATTGCCTCGACCACCAGAATGGGCACCTGCGAGCCAGCCCAGTCATCTAGGACATCCATCTCGTGTTCACGCCCGGTGAAAGGGCTGCCGCCGACGTAGCTTGGCATCGCGCAGATGGCTGGCGGTGACGGCAGGTGCCTGCGTCGTTTGCCGAGCGGATCCTTCTTCGGGCTGGAATCCTCTCGCGGGTCGCCGCTGGGCCGAGGCGGTCTGTGCAACTCGATGGACTGGTAAAGGTCAAGCCTGAAGCCGTTTAGGTCCCAGAAGGGAATGACCTCATGATCAGCGGCGATTCGCTCCTTGAACGCGCGCAGTGCCGTCGCGTCGGCGGCGCTCTCCGCCACCTCCGGCCGGATCTTGGCGAGACCGGCCCAGGGCAGGCCATCGATCGCCTGGAACAGCAGGATGGTGAGACCTCGGCTGCGCGCCCAGCCATACTCGAGTTCGATATAGGCCAGATCCTCGCTTGGTGAGCGCTCTCCGTACCGGTCGCCGAGCAGCAGGACGAGGATCTCGCACGAGTCGATCAGGCGCTCGCGGGTGGACATGGGTGTCCCGGGCGGGGGAGCGGACGACGGGACAGGAGTAAGTCCGTGCCGCCGGCAGACTTCGGCGGCGGCTGCCCGGTAGGCGTCGAGCTCGCCCCGGGTACCAGCGATATAGACCCTTCCAGCCCTGTTCCCTGGAGCCAGCACGCGGGCTGGCTGGGGTTCCTCGTCGAGTAGCGCTTCGGCGATCCCGGGGAACGCCTCCCGCAGGTCTCCGATACGACGGCATAGTACGGTACCGCCGGTCGCGCCCTGGTCCCCGCGAGCTCTTGGGTACGAGGAGACAATCCCCACGACACGCTCGGACGAGTCCGCTAGACGGCGTAGCAGCGGACCGCCGGACATGCCGTCCGGCAACTCGGGATACCTGGCCGCGAACTCGGGTACGAACGCTCTGATCGCATATGTTCGCCCGATGAGGGCGTCGGCGGTCTCCACCCGCCCGCTGAACAGGGTTGGATAGCGCGCGGGATTACGCTGGGGGAAGCCTCCGATGCGCACCCGGTCGTATGCGTTTATGGCGTACCCGAGCGGGATCGCCACGTCGTCCAGGTAGGAGAGCAGTCGGCGGTCGGCGAGCCTGGGGGTGTCGACGGCGAGGAGTGCCGCGTCGAGCTCATCTTGGTGCGCCACGTACTTCACCGGGATATCGATGTACTCCTCGGCGGCGCTGCGGGGCTGCAGCCGTAGCCAGCCTTCCGCTGCCTTTCCGCCGATCGCTTGCACGCAGTGCCAGGCCGACAAGACACGCGTCCCGCTGATCACGAAAGCAGCGCGGAGTTCGCCGGCTGGCCAGTCCGCGCGCTCGGCAGAGGTTAGCAGCCTGCCGACCGCGGCTTCGGCGGCCAACATGGTGAGCTAAGCCCGTCTCGCGAGCTTCAGCGTCACCTCGACGGTTGCCTCGCCTGAGGCCGTAAGCAGAGCCTCCACAACCTTGCCCGTACCGAGCATTGCCTTGACGCCGAATTTCAGCTCCATGTCCCCGATCTCGAGTTCTCCCGTGCCTGAGGTCCCGCCACCAAGCCCGGGCACTTGGCTGGTCATGCCGGTAACGACGCTAGCGACTACCAGTGCTACCTCGCGGCCGACTGCCTCCGCCGCGGCCCGGAGCACGTCCTCGCCCAGCTCAGCGACGCGGTTCCCCGAGTCTCCCCGGTGGCGTCCACGGCGTCCAGTGGCAGGGGCGTGCCCGGTCTCATCGAGCTCCCCGCCGTCTGTCTCCAGGGCTGAAGGCTGGGTGCCGTCCTCAAGCAGTACGCCTAGGGTGATCTCCACGGGTGCTCGCTCGCCGTCAGGCGATATCTCTTGACGACTGGAATGACCGAACCTGCTCCGCCTGCGGCCCTCGCGACCCCGCGATGAAACCATAGCCCTTTTCTGAGTTGAACCACTTGACAGTGCCCCAGGTCATTGCGCCCTCCCGCAATTGCCGCTGTCGACGAATTAGCTCATGCCCAGATGCTAAGCGATGTCTCGGGACGGAACGGCTGACCGGACCTGTTCTGCTTGCGCCCCGCGGTCGCTCTGAGTGATCTCCAGCTCCACTCGCTGGCCTTCCTCAAGGCTGCGGTAGCCGTCTGCGACGATCGCCGAGAAGTGTACGAAGACGTCTTTGCCGCCGTCGACCGAAATGAAGCCGTAGCCCTTGTCGGCGTTGAACCACTTGACAGTTCCGTAGGCCATCCCTGATCCTCTTTCCAGGTAGGCGAACTGGCGCGTTATAGCGGATTATCGAATAGTACTGGCATGCGATCGGCGTTTTCAAGAAAGGTCAAGCGCAAGTTAGTTCACGGGAGCACCGAGAGTAACAAGGACCACATAGCAAACGCTGGAAACAGCGGAAGTGCCGGATTAGCCGTCGGGCCGCAGATGGGTGCGCTGCCCGTCGTGGTCGAGGATGCACAGCACCTCGGCGGGACCGGCGCGGGTGCCGAAGGCGTGCGGGATCATGGTGGAGAATTCCGCCGCCTGGCCGGTCTCGACCAGAATGGTCCGCTCACCGAGCAGCAGCACCAGGGTCCCGGACAACACCGTCAGCCAGTCCCGGCCAGGGTGCGCCTTGAGTTCGGCGGGGGGCGCGGTGACGAGCATCTTGGCCACGGTGACGCCGGGGTCGTTCTTGAGCGTCCACATGGTGAGCCCGCGCGCCGCGTCATGCCGTGGCCTGATCACGACGTCCTCGTCGGAGTCGGTTTCCACTAGCTGATCCAGCGTGCTGCCGAGCGCGCGGGCGATCGAGGTGAGCTGGTCCAGGCTTATCCGGCGGTGGCCAGTCTCGATGCGGCTCAGGCTGGACGCGCTCAGGTGGCAGCGGGCCGCGAGGGCATCCAGCGACCAGCCCATGGCCAGCCGCATCCCCCGGATCCGGCTGCGGACCAGCGAGTCGAGATCAGCTTCTTGCGTCATACGCAAGATAGTATGCGGTATAGGCAAAGGGCCCTTAGGGTCAGAGCATGCACCAGCACAATGACGAACAAGACCTAGCCGCGCTACTGGACCTCGACGCCGAGGTGCTGCGCGACCAGTTGTCCGAGGCCACCGGCTGGCTGGCAGGCCTGGCGGGGGACATGCCGGTGCGCAAGATCCTGGACCTGGGCAGCGGAACGGGCACCGGGACCTTCGCGCTACTCCAGCGCTTCGCCGGCGCCGAGGTGGTCGCCGTTGACATTTCTCCGCACCTGCTGCACCACCTGCGGGCTAAGGCCGCCGGCCGGGGGCTCGCGGACCGGGTGCGAACCGTCGAGGCGGACCTGGACGCGGAGTGGCCGCCCCTCACAGGCGAAGACGGCGCCGATCTGGCGTGGATGTCAGCGGCACTACATCACATGGCCGATCCGGACCGCACGCTGCGCCAGGCGCGCGACGCGCTCCGCCCCGGCGGCCTGCTCGCCGTGGTCGAGATGACCGGCTTCCCGAGGTTCCTGCCCGACGACATCGGTCGCGGGCGACCGGGGCTTGAGGCCCGGTGTTACGCCGTGCTGGATCGGCAGCGCGCCGACGACCTGCCGCATCAAGGGGCCGACTGGGGACCGCGGCTGACCGCCGCTGGCTTCGCCGTCGAGGCGGCGCACCTGTTCGCGATCGAACTGGACCCCCCGCTTCCTGAGTCGGCGGGCCGCTACGCGCGCGCGATCTTCCAGCGCCTGCGCCCTGGGCTCGAAGACCAGCTGGACGCCGGCGACCTAGCCGTGCTTGACGCGCTCATCGATAGTGACGGGCTGGACAGCCTGCTGCGTCGCGGCGACCTCAGCATGCGCACCACCCGCCCGGCCTGGGTGGCCCGACGACGCTTACGGTTTCTTCCCGACCGCGCCGTAACACGAGACCTGCGCGGCGGTGGGCCGTGGCCTCTCCTGGTCGCGCCACTCCGAGACCAGCGTGACACCCGGCTCGACCACCTGCAGGCCCTGGCTGGTGAACGCCAGTTTCTCGAACTCCTCGCGGCTGCGGGACGAGTCGGGCATGCCGGTCGCCTTGTAATAGACCGCGGCGGCCGCGCCGATCGTTTCCGGATCGTGCTCGGAGGTGATCTGGGAGGCGACGAGGAAGCTCCCGGGTGCGAGCGCCCCGAGCAGCGTGCCGAGAATGGCACCCGGGTTCCACTCGTCGGGGAGGAAGTGCAGCACGGCGATCATCAAGATGGCGACCGGCTTGCTGAAGTCGAGCACGTCCGCCACCTCGGCCAGAATAGTCTCTGGTTCCCTGGCGTCCGCGTAGAGATACCCGGCCGTGCCCTCCGGAGTGGAGCGCAGCAACGAACGAGCGTGGCTGATCACCAGCGGATCCCTGTCCACGTAGACCACCCGGCTGGACGGCAGCACGCGCTGGGCGATCTCGTGGACGTTCGGCGAGGTCGGGATGCCGCTGCCAATGTCGAGGTACTGGCTGATGCCTTCCTCGGCGGCGAGATAGCGCACTGCCCGCTGCATGAACATCCGGTTTTCGCGGGCGAACACCCGGACCGTCGGCCAGACCTGCTCAGTCCGGCGGCCAAGCTCCCGGTCCGGTTCGAAGTTATCTTTCCCGCCGAGATAGTAATCGTACGCACGGGCAGGATGAGCCTGCCCGGCGGCGACGTCCGTTGGAAGTCCAGCGTCCTCCATGCCCATAACCGTACTTGCCCGGAACCTGTCCCAAACACCTCAGATGGCGCAGCGGTGAGCCTTGTTGCTCCATAGGCTCTGCATCGCGAACGAGCCGGTGCTCAGATGCACGTCACGGAGCGGATCCCGCACCCCGAACGGCCTGCCGCCGAACACGCACTTGTCCGCGATCTCCCCGCCGCTGACCGAGTCGCGCAGGTCGATCCACCCGGAAACGGGCACCGGGTCGGTGATCGTCTCGGCGTACTCGTGGCCTCCCGCGATGCTGAACGCGTCATACCTTCCGTCGGCACCGCGGTTCACCAGGTTCTGTCCGCATAGCTTGCCCGCGTCGGGCTCGTAGGGCAGGTTCAGGAACGGGATCCCGCGTGCCGTCACCGAATGGTAAGAGCAGTACTCCGCCTTCGGGTTCACCTTGCCGCAGCTTCCCGCGAAGCCGTCGCTGAAGCAGGTGCCCTGTTGGGTGGCGACGACCACCTGGACGTTGCTGCCCTTGAGGTGAACCTTCGCCGCGAGCTGGGTGACCACGCCGGAAAGCTGCACGGGCCCGACCATCTTCGGCGGCGCTTCGGTGTCCAGGTACGCGCCGCGCAACTGCGACTTACCGAACTCCGGGTGGCCGGTTTTGCCGCCGAACTGCGAAATGGTCGCGGACCAGCTGCCGCCGCCGAGGCCCTTGAAAAACTTGTAGACGTAGCTGAACGCTGCCTTGAACCGGGACTCGCCCCACTTCGGCCCCCAGAAGAGCAGGTAGACCGCCGGACGGGTCTGTACCGGGCCGCCGTGGTACGTGACGTCGCACTCCGGTTCCCGGCATTTCGCCGCCGCCACCGCTGGGGACTTGGTCAGCGGCGGGACGACTCCCGCGATCACGGCCGGAGTCCCGCCGACGTCCGGCAGCGCCACCAGCGTCACGTTCTCCGGAGTGACAGCCGCCCCGGCCCCGGTAGCCACCCCCGCCATCATTGTCACGCCAGCGATCAGCGGCACGACCAGGCCCCGTACCCGCACGTCTCTCCTCTCGGCCTACGACTGTACGCATCCTCATTACCCAGAGCGACGAAAGATTCACGCGACGCGGCACTCCAGCCGACGCTGATTCTGGTTGGTGCCGCGCTGACCAGGAAAGAGTCTGGTTGATGCAGCACTAACCAGCAACGGCGCAAGCCGGAAGAGAAACTCGTCCGTAACGGATTCAGCCCCGTCGTTATGGTGCATAAAAGAAGACGGGGATGCGGTACGAACGTACGGGGGGAAGCGGGCAATGCGCGCGGTTGTAATCAGGGAATTCGATGCGGCACCCGAGATAGCGGATTTGCCGGTCCCGCGGCCGAGAGCCGGCGAGGTGCTGATCAAGGTGGCCGCGTCCTCTGTGAACGGGATCGACGAGGCGGTCGCCGAGGGCTGGTACAAGGAGGCCATGGCGCACCGGTTCCCGGTGGTGCTCGGCATGGACGTGGCGGGGACCGTGACCGAGGCCGGGGACGGGGTGACCAGGCTGCGCGCGGGGGACCGGGTGTTCGGCGTCATCGTGAACGCCGGGCTCGGTGCCGGGGCGTTCGCCGAGTACGCCGCCGTGCGGGCCGAGCACAACGTGGCGAAGTTGCCGGACAACGTCCGGATGGCCGACGCGGGGGCGCTCGGCCTGGCGGGCATCGCCGCCTACGACGCGGTCCTCGCCACCGGGCCCAGGAAGGGCGAGACCGTGCTCATCTCCGGCGCCGCGGGCGGCGACGGGGCGTACGCGGTCCAGATGGCCGCCGCTCGTGGTGCGGAGGTCATCGCCACTGCGCGTTCCGGCGAGGAGGCCGCGTTCGTGAAGGCGCTCGGCGCGCAGCGGTCGGTGGACTACACCGGCGACGCCGAGGCCGACGCCGGAACGATGGCGTCAGTGGAACCGGGCGGGATCGATGTGATCCTGCATTTCGGGGGGGACGCCACCGGACTTGGCGCGCTGCTCAAGCCGGGCGGCCGGTTCGCCTCCACGCTCGGGGCGAGCCCGCGCCGCGACGACGTCGAGACCTACGCCATCCGGCCGCGGGTGTCACGCCAGACGCTGAACCGGCTGTCGGCCGACGTGGTCGACGGCCAGCTCGTGGTCCCGGTCACCCGCACGTACAAGCTGGCCGAGGCGACCGACGCGCTCCGCGACTTCCGCCGCGGCGCGATGGGCAAGTACGCCATCGACGTGAACTCGTTATCCGGACGAACGTCCGTAGAATGTGCTGCTAGAGCGACACATTCTACGGACAGTTTGAGCTAGACCGCGTGCGCGAGGCGGTGGCTGCGTAGCGCCACCACCACCGGTAGCGCCAGCAGCGGGATAATCACCGGGAGCGCCATCAGTACCCCGGCTGCCCGCACCCCGACCGCTCCGGCGAGCACCCCGTCGGCCAGCGACGCGACCGGCTTGCTGCCCGCCCACGCGATCGCCCACACCGCCATCACGCTCGCTTCTCGCTGGGCTCCGGCCTCCACCGCCAGGAGCGTTCTGGTCGACGAGTTCGCGACCAGGCACACCGCTCCGGCCAGGAACGCGAATCCCGCGCTCACCCAGGCCGTCGGAGCGAGCACGAAGCAGATCATGCACGCTCCGAGCACGAACAGCACGCTGGCCGCGAGCCGGATCGACGTCCGGTGCTTGGACCGCCGCACGGAGCCGATCACGCTACCGGAGCCGAGCGCGGCGATGAACGCGCCGGACCACCCGTCGGAAACGTGGAACACGTGGGTGGCCAGCGCGGGCCCGAGCACGAGCACCGGGTCCGCCGCGACGGTGACCGCGGCGACCATCAGCAGCACGACCAGGATCCGCGGTTCGCGGAACGCGATCACGAACCCGGCCCGCACCCGTGACCGCCGCAGGGGTTCCGCGCGGTCGCGTCCAACGAAGAGCAAGACCAAGCTGAATATGCAGAACGACGCTGCGTTGCTCGCGAAGGCCCAGCCGAATCCGGCGGTGGCGATGAGCAGCACGCAGACCGGCGGTGCCAGCGCGCGGCCGATGTTGTAGGAGACCGAGTCCATCGCGTAGCCGGACCTGATCTGGTCCTCGTTGACGAGCCGGCGCACGGTGACGTTCCTGGCCGGCAGCGCGAAGGTGAAGGCCAGGCCGCTGGCGATGGCGCCCACGACCAGCCACGGCTCGTTCATCCGGTGGGTGAATTCGAGTACCGCGAGCAGCGCGGCGAAGACCGCGGACACGATCTCGGTGTAGAGCAGGGCGCGGCGTCCGCCGATCCGGTCGGCCGCGACTCCCGCCCACGGGCCGAGCACCAGCGGGGACGAGAACTGGGCGCAGGTCACCAGGCCGACGGTGAGGACGGAATGGGTGAGCCGGTACGCCAGCAGCACCTGGGCTGTGTTCTGCAGCCAGGTGCCGAAGTCCGACGTGACGCTCCCCGCGAAGTACCAGCGAAAGCCGGCGTTGCCCGTGAGCACTCCCCACGGTGAGCGCCGTTGCTCATCGCTTCTTTCGATGCCGAGTGCCCGGCGGACGGGCATTGCGATGGTTGCCAATGTGGTCCTTACTAACGCGGCGATATGTCTTGGCCGCCTGATGCTGCTCGTGGCTGCGGCGAGCGGGGGTCTAACTGCCCTCGTCGTACTCTGGGTCAGGCAGAGTTCCGACGTTGACGATGAACTGGTTCCGGTCGGTGGGGAAGACCGTGACCGTGACCCGCATCGGCACGCCGCGCTGGTCGAACGCGGTGCGGAAGATCTCGAAGACCGTCATGTCGTGCCGGATGCCGAAGAACGACTGCTCGATCTCGTCTGGGTTGCGCGCCGTCACCCAGTCCCGGTATCCGAGCTGTTTCAGCCCGGTGGTTTCCTCCAGGTACTTCACCGTGCCCTCGACCATGTTCTCGGCCAGCAGCAGACGGGTCGCACCGTTCTTGGTCACCAGGTCCATCGGGTAAAAGGAGGTCTGCAGCGACCAGGGCGTTCCGTCGATGTACCGCTCCTGGTGCCGGGAGACCACCTGGGTGCCCACCGGCACTCGCAGCCGGGCCGAGACTTCGGGGCGGGCCTGCTGGACCTCGATCCGCGGCACGCTCTCCAGGGCCCGGCGGTGCTGCCCGGCCACCTCGGAAAGGTAAGCGGCGCCCTCACCGCCGCCGATCCCGCTGCGGGGGTCGGCGGACAGCGTCATGACGAACGGGTCGATCTTGGTCAGCACGAACGTTCCCTGGCCCGGCCGGGTCTCGACATAGCCGGACTGGATGAGCCGCTTGATCGCGTCCCGGATGGTGTTCCGCGACGAGCTGTACTCTTCCCGCAGCTCAAGTTCGGTTGGCAGTTGCCCGCCAGGCTCTAGCTCCCCGATCTCGATCTTCCTGCGCAGATCGTCAGCGATCTGCTTGTACGCCGGCTCGGCCATCTTCTCCTCCCACAGATACCAACCACCCGGACGGCAGGGCTCATCTGACCTGTCAAAGCCATCGGAATATCTTGGCCTGTATGGTTTGTACCCACCTTGCCGTGGTATAACCGCTACATAGGTCCCATAGGTTGGGATGGCTCGGATGACTGGGTGTGTTGGGTTGAGTCTAGCAGTCCCCCCGCATGGGTGTAGCTGGATCGCCCGGCCCTCCCGGACAACGAGTAAATAACGGGACCTGCGGGGACGCCGCGGGATGGAGCAAGTGGAGGCCGTCGTGGCCGGATTCGTAGTCATAGCAGCCATCGTCGCGATCATCGGGATCGCCGGAATGTTCATTGTCGTCCTGCGCGTTTCGCAGGGCATCCGCCGGGAAGACCGTCCCGGCTCCTTGTACGCCATGGCTCCGAGTCGCGCATCACGTACCGCTCGCAGGTGGACCGGAATGGGCACCCGCTGGGCGGCGTGAGCCCCAGTCAAGGTCGGCTCAGCGTCGAGGGCGGCGACCGCCGTCCTCGACGGGCCTGGCGAGTTGGTCAGGCACCTCACCCGAGTTGACCACCAGCTGATTCCGGTCGGCGGGCATGACGGTGAACGTCAACCGGAAAGGCGCGGGTGCCGCGCCGCCGTCCCATTCCGCCGCCCCCTCCGGGCGGGCGGCGAAGCCGGTACGGACGACCGACACCACGGGGACGCGCCCGTCGTCGGGCAGCCCGAAGAACCTACTCTCCTCTTCTTCGGGCGCCCGGACGACGATACGGTCCCGGTAGCCGACCTGGACAAGCCCGATGGATTCGCGCAGGTAGGCGATGGCGCCCTCGGTGATGTTCTCCGGCATGATGAGCCGCCGGGCGCCGCGCAGCACCAGTTCCATCGGGAAGAACGTGGTCTGCAGCGACCAGGCGTGGCCATCGATATAGCGCTGCTGGTGGCGGCTTACCAGCTGGGTGCCGCCCTCCACGTGCAGCCGTTCGGCGATGTCACCGGCCGCGGAGACCAGTTCCACGCGGGCGACCGAGGCCGACAGCGTGCGGCCGCGCGCCCGCATCTCCTCGATCGCGGTGCTCCCCTCCCCGCCCGGCAGGCCGGTCTCCGGGTCGACGGAAAGCGTGGTGACGAGCGGCGTGACGCGCTTGGTCACGAACGTTCCCCGGCCTGAGTGGACCACCACCAGGCCGCGCCCGGCGAGCCACTTCACCGCGTCCCTGATCGTGTTTCGCGACGCGCGGTACCTGCTCCGCAGGTCCATCTCGCTGGGTAGCTGATCGCCAGGAGCCAGTGTGCCCGACTCGATCTGCCCGCGCAGCTCCTGGGCGATCTGCCAGTACAGAGGTTCGGTCACGGTGCCACTCATCCCAACAACCCAGACTGAAGGAACCATCCTTGTCAGCTGAATATACCCTACGGTTGGTTTTAAGTCCCAATGCCCGGGAATCATCCAAGCGGTACCAAAGGTAGGGATGACCCGGACTGTCCCCCTAGCTCGAACAGTCCATCTCGTTCCTTCAGCTGGTATGGCCAGGTCGGTGACATTGAGCCGGTCTGGTCGCTTTGGCGGTGCGGTGGCACGCAAGGCCGCCGCGGGACATACGGGAGGCCGTCATGAGCGGTATTGAGGCCGGGTTGGCGATCGTGTTTCTGGCTGTCTTTCTGGTCGGGGTCACGATCGGGCTAGTCATTATGGTGGCGATCGCGATCCGTCGGGATCCGCTCACCGAAGAGCCACCAGACGTCACCACCCGGGGGGCGAGGCGGCTGACCGGGGTCGGCAAGCGCGACATCATCTACACCTTTAGTTCTCGCACCTCCGATGACCGGGAGCGCGTCCAGTGAACGTCGTCGCTACCGGGGTCATCGTGGGAATCTGCTTCGCGATCGGCGTTGTGGTCGGCATTATCGCGGTGATCGCGATGGCCGCCATCCGGGCCGGCCGCGAACCGCCGGGCCCGGATCGGGGGCCGGGCCCGGCCCGCGGCCCCACCCCACCCTGCTGGCCGGACGACGACGACAGCGATGATCCATCGACGCGGTTATTGCACCTGGCGATTGTGGTGAGTGCTGCGCTGCCAAGACTCTTCGCTGGATAGTGCAACACCCACCAGAATCCGTCGGGCCCAGGGATGGCGGCGACGGCCGACGCAACCGGGCGATAACCCCCAAACCGGTCAGCCGCGGCGGCGCACCCCGGATACCGATGCGACGTAGCTGTCGTTGAAGTCGAGGGCGGGTGATCAGCATTTAAGCTCAAGTGGTGCGGTACAAAATCACGGGGTATGCAGCGACGGGGATCGGGTCGATGCCGGGGACCGACCCGGCCGAGGCGGCGCGGGTTATCGCGGACGAGCTGCCTGACTTCCCGCATCTAGCCGAACTTCCAGCGCGCGGACCAGGCGCCGACATGATCGGACGGACCACGGCGCTGCTCGTCGACATGCCCGCCGAGGTCACCCCCCGCGGCTGGAAACTGAGCGACCGTCCTGGCATGGACTTGCGGCGCGCCCGGTCCATGCTGTCGAACGATCTCGATGAGATGGAACAGACACTCGACGGCTACGTCGGCCCGCTGAAGGTCCAGCTCACCGGACTGTGGACGCTCGCCGCCGTCCTCGAGCAGCCGCGTAGCTTCAACCGCGCGCTGGCCGACGCCGGAGCGGTCCGTTACATCGCCGGTTCGCTCGCCGAGGCGATCGCTGGCCATCTGGAGGACGTCGCTAAGCGGGTGCCAGGCGCCACCGTCGTTTTGCAGCTCGATGAGCCGGCCCTTCCCGCGGTACGGGCGGGCCGGGTGCCCACCGCGAGCGGCTACTCGCGCATTCCGCCGGTAGAAGATGACACGATCACGGAACAACTGGCCCTCATCATCCGCGACACCCCGGTTTACACGGCGGTTCACTGCTGTGATGCGGACGCGCCGTTCGGAATAATCACCAGAGCGGGGGCGGATGCTGTCGCCACTGACCTCAGCCAGCTACGGGCCCAGAGCACCGACCAGCTGGCCGAGGCGATCGACGGAGGGCTCGGGTTGTTCGCGGGCGTGCCCGCGGGCACGCCCGCGGAGATGGCGCGGACGGTTGCCGATCTTTGGCGCCGGACCGGGCTCGACCCTCGGCCGGTGGTGGTGACGCCACCGTGCGGGCTGGCGGGTGAATCCCCGGCCGGCGCGGTGGCGGCGCTGCGCGGCTGCCGTGAGGCGGCACGGATTCTGCGGGACATGATGGGGGAATAGCGATGAGCGATGACAAGCAGCGGCACGCGGTACTGAGTGAGGAGCTGTCGGACGCGCAGTACCGGTACCACGTGCTCGACGCACCGGTCATCTCGGACGCCGAGTACGACGTCAAGATGCGGGAACTGCTAGCGCTCGAGGAGGCCGACTCCTCGCTGCGCACTCCGGACTCGCCATCGCAGAAGGTGGGCGGCCCGGTCTCCGAGCAGTTCGCGCCGGTCGACCACCTGGAGCGGCTGCTCTCGCTGGACAATGTTTTCTCTGCCGAGGAGTTCTCCGCCTGGGCCGACCGCGCCGCGAAGCTCGGCGGGACCGGGCCGTACCTCTGCGAGCTGAAGATCGACGGCCTCGCGATCGACCTGGTCTACGAACGCGGCCAGCTGGTCCGCGCCGCGACCCGTGGCGACGGCCGAACCGGGGAGGACGTGACCGCGAACGTGCGGACGATCCGGTCGATCCCGGCCCGGCTGCGCGGCGACGACGTACCGGAGACGCTCGAGGTGCGCGGCGAGATCTTCCTGCCGGTGAAGGCGTTCGAGAAGCTGAACGAGTCGCTGCTCGATATGGGCAAGCCCCCGTTCGCCAACCCGCGCAACGCGGCGGCCGGCTCGCTGCGCCAGAAGGACCCCCGCGCTACGGCCGCCCGGCCCCTAGACGCGATCATCCACGGCGTCGGCCGCGTCACGGGCGGCGCCCCCGACAGCCAATCGGGATGGTACGAGCGGCTGAAGGCCTGGGGGCTGCCGGTTTCCGACCGGTACCGCGTGCTGACCGAGCTAGCGGGCGTCCGCGAGTACATCACCTACTACGAGGACCCCGGCCACCGGCACGAGCCGCCGTACGAGATCGACGGCGTCGTGGTGAAGATCGACGACGTGGCCGCCCAGCGGCGGCTTGGTGCGACGTCGCGCGCGCCCCGCTGGGCGATCGCGTACAAGTACCCGCCGGAGGAGGTCACCACCCGGCTGCTCGACATCCGGGTCAACGTCGGCCGCACCGGCCGGGTGACCCCGTACGCGGTGATGGAGCCGGTCAAGGTCAGCGGCTCGACGGTGGAGAACGCGACGCTGCACAACGCCGACGAGGTCAAGCGCAAGGGCGTGCTGATCGGCGACATGGTGATCTTGCGCAAGGCTGGCGAGGTCATCCCCGAGGTGCTTGGCCCGGTGGTGGACCTCCGCACTGGCGACGAGCGGGAATTTGACTTCCCGACCGTGTGCCCGGAGTGCGGCACGACGCTTGGCCGGGACGAGGGCGAGGTCGACTGGCGCTGCCCGAACGCGCGGTCCTGCCCCGCGCAGCTCCGCGAGCGGCTGTTCCACCTGGCGTCGCGCGGCGCGCTCGACATCGAGGTGCTCGGCTACGAGGCGGTGTCCGCGCTGCTCGAGGATGGCCTAACCCGCGATGAGGGCGACCTGTTCACCCTGGACACCGAGGCGCTGGCGCGGTCCCCGTTCTTCGTGAACAAGGCGGGCGGGCTCACCATCAACGCGCACCGGCTGGTCGACAACCTCGCTGAGGCCAAGACCCGGCCGCTGTGGCGGGTGCTGGTCGCGCTGTCCATCCGGCACGTCGGGCCGACCGCCGCCCGGGCGCTGGCCACCGCGTTCGGTTCGGTCGACGCCATCGCCGCCGCGTCGGTTGATCAGCTCGCCGCCGTCGATGGCGTCGGGCCGACGATCGCCGCGTCGACGCTGGAGTGGTTCACGGTCGACTGGCATGAGGCGATCGTCGCCAAGTGGCGGGCCGCCGGAGTGCGGCTGGCGGATCCCGGCTGGGTGCCGCCCGCCGCGCAGCCGGAGAAGCTACTGGCCGGCGTCACGGTGGTGATCACCGGCTCGCTGTCCGGCTTCACCCGCGACGAGGCCGCCGAGGCGGTACGCGAGGCAGGCGGCAAGGTGTCCGCGAGCGTGTCCAAGAAGACGTCCTACCTGGTCGCGGGGGAGGACGCGGGCTCCAAGTACGACAAGGCGGTCGAGCTGGGCATCCCCGTCCTGGACGAGGACGGATTGCGCGAGCTGCTAGCTGGGCCAGAATCGCTCAAGCATCCGTAGAATTCGCCGCCGATATTGCAGATTAGGATCTGGCTTGTATTTCGAGATCCGGCCTGTGGCTGTAAGGAATTGATTCGTTCTGTGATGGCTAAGCGAGAACACCAGTTACCCCGGGACAGTAACCAGCTCCGCGATCCGTCGCAGGAGCCCCAAGTATCGCAGCAAACGCGAATGTTGACGCAGCGTCTTGACACTCAGCCGCCGCCGAATTGATGCTTATGTTACTTTTTGGTGCGATTTGCGGGAGCTGGGATAATGGGCCTGGACGTGTTGTTGCCGTGCCGGAATTCTGGAAAGAAACCCAGCTACCTCGGCCGGGCGCTGCGCCGGGGGACGGCGTTCGCGACTGTTCCACTGGTGGTGATCGGACTAGCGATCGTGCCGGTCGCGATCCAGGTGACGGTGCATCCGGCGAAGGCGAAGGCGTCGACGAAGTCGGTGCTGATCCTGACCACCAGCGTGAGTGATGGCTCGTCGAGCCCGGAGGCGGAGGACGTGCCGTCGGGGGTGTCCGTTACGGTGGCGTCGGCTTCGACGTGGGATGCGATGACGACGGCGGAGTTTGAGGAGTACAACGCGATCATCATCGGTGACCCGTCCAGTTCCAGCTCGTGTTCGACGACGGTACCGTCCGCGGCGTTGTCGGATGCGTCCACCTGGGGTGCGGCGGTGACGGACACCGGCGGGTACGTGTCGGTGTTGGGCACAGCGCCGGCGCTAGCGGGTTCGTCGGCGACGACGCTGATCAAGGACGCGATCGGCTACGCGCTGTCTGGTTCGGGGACGGGGCTATACGCGTCGCTGAACTGCGACTATGAGTCGTCGTCGGCGGGTACCTCGGTGCCGTTGCTTGCGGATGTGTACGGCGGCGGGTTCCAGGCGACCGGCCAGGAATCGACGTGCACGAACTCGGGCACGGTGAACACGATCACCGCCGAGGGAGTGTCATCGTTCAACGGGCTGACCTCCAGTGGCCTGGCGGACTGGGCGTCGCCGGCGTGCTCGGTGGAGGAGACG
>JBEKHI010000043.1:0-30201 GCA_050012355.1 Streptosporangiaceae bacterium
CTGCACCGTCTCGTCGAGCCGCTCAGCGCGCCCAGCCCGGGCCGCCGCGACAAGCGGACGGTGCTGCGCATCACCCTCGCCGCGATCTTGCTGATCTCTGGGCTTGGCTGGCTGCTGTCGGAGCGCGCGACCCTGTCCCTGCTGCGCCCGCTCGGCGGCGTGGTCCTGATGCTCAGCGGCGTCGTGCTGTTCCTCGCCCCGTGGTGGCTGCGTATCGCCCGCGACCTGGTGATCGAGCGCCAGGCCCGGGCCCGGGCCGAGGAGCGCACCGAGATCGCCTCCCGGGTCCACGATTCCGTGCTGCAGACGCTCGCCCTGATCCAGCGGCGGGCCGAAGATCCGCACCAGGTCATCAGGCTCGCCCGGGCGCAGGAGCGCGAGCTGCGTTCCTGGCTGTTCGAGGGCAAGGACCCCGGTGCGCCCGTCGATACGACGTTCGCCACCGCCATCGCCCGGATCCAGGCCGACGTCGAGGACAGGTACGGTGTGCCCGTCGAGGTGGTCACCGTGGGAGACTGCGATCTCGACGACGATCTGGGCGCGCTGCTCTCGGCGGCTCGGGAAGCCACGGTGAACGCGGCGAAGTGGTCGGGTGCCAACGTCGTTTCGCTGTACGGAGAGATCGAGGCCGAGATGGTGACCATCGTGGTGCGGGACAAGGGGAAGGGATTCGACCAGAATGTCGTACCCACGGACCGTAAGGGACTGGCGGAATCGGTGCACGGGCGGATGGCACGGCATGGCGGGACGGCCAGCGTGCAATCCACGCTTGGAGAGGGGACGAAGGTGACCATCAGCGTGCCGCGCCGGAAGGTGACGTCGTGACCCGGCCCCGGGTGGTACTGGTCGATGACCACCGGCTCTTCCGATCCGGCGTCCGAGCCGAGCTCGGCCTTTCAGTGGACATCGTCGGAGAGGCTGACGACGTCGCACCAGCGATTGATTTGATCAAAACGACGAATCCTGACGTCGTCCTGCTCGACGTACATCTGCCCGGTGGCGGGGGACAGGCCGTCGTCCAGGCGGTCCGGGCCTCGGATCCGCAGGTCCGTTTCCTCGCGCTGTCCGCCTCGGACGCCCCCGAGGACGTGATCGCGGTTATCCGGGCGGGCGCCCGCGGCTACGTCACCAAGACCATCGACACCGACGAGCTAGCCGACGCGATCCGCCGGATCGCCGCCGGGGACGCCGTGTTCTCCCACCGGCTGGCCGGCTTCGTGCTCGACGCGTTCGCCGCGACGCCGGAACAAGCCGCCCCGTCCTTCGACCCGGAGCTTGACCAGCTCACCGCGCGGGAGCGTGAGGTGCTGCGGCTGATCGCGCAGGGCTACACCTACAAGGAGATCGCCACGGAGCTGTTCATCTCCGCGAAGACGGTAGAGACCCACGTCTCCTCGGTGCTGCGCAAGCTACAGCTCTCCAGCCGCCACCAGCTCACCAAATGGGCCGCCGACCGCCGCCTGAATTGATCCGCGTCCCAGGCGCACCTAATAAGATCCGCTGGTATGCGGCACCCCATCCCCGCCCTGACGCAGTACGCGTCCCCGTCACTCGTCGCGGCCATCGCCTATGAAGGGCACCCGCGAGCCGAGGACCCACGCTGGCGCGAGAGTGGCGCGCCGGACCAGGAGATCTACGGGGCGTGGTGCGGGCGCTGGTGCGGGATGACGTGCTTCCGGATGGCGCTGCTCGGCCGGGACGGGGTAGCGCCGACGCTGTACGAGCTAGCCATGGGCGGTATGGAGTACGGCGCGTATACCGACGAACCGGGCGCCCCGCCGGGGCTCATCTACCGGCCCTTCGCCGAGTACGCGCGGGACAAGCACGCGCTGCGGGCCGATGTGATCACCGATCTGGATTCCGCCCGGCTGATGGCCGAACTGGACGAGGGGAGGCTGGTAATCGCCTCTGTGCACCCCGAGATCCGGCAGCCGCAGATCGATCAGCCCCGGACCGGCGGGCACCTGGTGCTCGTAACCGGGCACGCCAATGACCTGGTCACCTTCCACAACCCGTCCGGCCATACGCCAGACGCGGTTGTCGCCACCCTCCCGATACCGGTCTTCGACCGCTTCGCTGCCCACCGCGGTATCGCGCTTCACTAGTCTCGTAAGTATGGGACAGCGGCGGAGCCTGAAGGGGCGGGTGGAAGAAGCGGCGGAACGGGCCCTGGCCGAGCAGCGATACGTATCGCCGATCGACGTCTGCGTGGGAATGCGCTGGCTGCACTCCACCCATATCGAGTCCTGGCGGCAGGGCCGCGTCGACTCTCTTGAGGAGTTTCTGCCGGTCCGCGACGAGCGCCTGGCGGCCTGGCGGGTGCGCTGGGAGTCGCCCGGCATCACGGCCAGGCAGAAGGAGAAGCTCACCGCCGCCCCAGACCTCGTGGTGGTTATCCCGGTGCGCGACTGGAAGTGCGCCGAATGCGCGGACACCGGCGACTACCTGATCATGGATGAGTCCAGGCCGCTCTGCCTGACCTGCGCCGACCTGGATCACCTTGAGTTCCTGCCGTCCGGAGACGCGGCGCTCACCCGCCGCTCGAAGAAGGCCAGTCGGCTGGCCGCGATCGTGGTCCGCTGGAACAAGAACCGCAAGCGCTACGAACGCCAGGGCATCCTGGCCGAGCCGGCCGCCATCGAGCAGGCCGAACAGCAGTGCCTGGCCGACGCGGACCTGCGGGCGAAACGCCGGGAGCGGGACGCGGTGCGCCGCGCGGGCGAGGATGTCGAGTTCCAGGAGAGGTTCGCGGCCCAGATCCGGCAACTGTTTCCCGGTTGCCCGGGCGACCGGGCGGACGCGATCGCCCGGCACGCTGGCCTGCGCGGCAGCGGGCGGGTCGGCCGGTCCGCCGCGGGCCGGCGGCTCGACGAGCAGGCCGTCACCCTCGCGGTGGTCGCGTCGATCAGGCATCAGGACACCGATTACGACGAACTGCTCATGTCCGGAGTCCCGCGGGACCTCGCCCGCGAGCAGATCAGCGATGCCATCGACGAGGTGCTCACGTCGTTTCGCTATCCCGTCGATGGCCCACCGCTGGTGCTATAGGGGCTGGTGTCAGATGTGAAAAATTCTGGGTGGGGTGGGCGTCGTGGTCGGTGAGCAGGTAGGCGACGGTGACGCCGAGCAGGGTTGCCGCGATCTTGGGGGCGGGGTGCCTCGCTTGCCGTTCTCGATGCGGCTGATGCGTGACTGGTGGCACCCGAACTTGTCGACCACGTCGTCGCGGGTCCAGCCGCGTTCGAGGCGGGCCCGGCGGATGCCCCGGGCGACTGCCGGGTCGCGGGTGTTGGCGTGCGTGAGGCCGTCGGTGCCGATGCGGTCGGGCGGGGTGAATGCCTTCAGGAAGTGGTCGTTCAGTTCGTCGCCGGGCTCGTCGGCGATGTATCCGCATATGTAGGCCGGGGCACCCGAAACGGGCCGGTTTTTTTGGGGGGCGCGGGGGTTCCGGGTTTCCCCATGATCGTGGCGTGCTGTGCTGGTGGTCACCACGGATGGTCTTTGCTTCTGGCGTAGTGCTGCTGGAACTGTTTACGGAGGCAGCACGGAGCCACCGCGCCGATAGGCGCGGTGTTTGTTGCTCCACCACAGTGCACAGTGCCCGTACGGACGGACGTTACGGCGTGTGGCCCGTGTGCCGGTGTTGCGTGTCTGGTGTCTGCTCTTGCTCAGCGTTCACGAACGCTGCTGGCAGCCTGACTAGTGGATGAGGGTTGATGCGATCTGGATGAGGGTGAGGAAGAGCGGGATGACGAGGGTTGTGGCGGCGCGGGCGAGGGTGCTGAAGACGGGGGCGGGGTTCTGGGCTGCTATGGCGTCACGGAGCTGGAGGGCGGTAGTGAGGGTGTAGTGCGTTCTGAGGATGCCGACGGTGGTCTGCCGGTCGGCTTGTCCTAGTCGTGTGATGGAGGTCTCGATGACGGGGGCGAGCGTGTCCAGGGTGCGGGCTTGCTGCTGCTGGGCCATTTTGTAGAGCATGAGGGCGGGGACGCAGAAGAGGACGAGTCCGCCGAGGAAGAGGACGGCGGCGAAGACGAGAACGATAGTGGAGGGTATCGCGCCGAGTCGTTGGCGGAGGACGTAGAGGGCGGGGAGGAAGACGCTTCCGGCGCTGAAGATCATGGCGACTGACCAAATGAAGGTGTAGAGCTGGACGAGTCCTTCGGGGCGCTGGGAACGGAAGGGGTGCCAGGTGATGGCGGCGCGGCGGGTCGCTGCGCGGATGACAGTGAGGGCGAGGTAGACGGCCCATATGCCGCTGGCGGAGACGAATCCCGTGACGAGGAGGTCGAAGACTCCTCCGGCCCTTGAGTAGGGGTCCAGGGGTATGGCCTGGGCGAGCGTGGGATAAGCGGCGAGGATCGCGGCGGCGGCGAGGACGGCTAGCGGGATAGTCACCCAGTAGTAGGCACGGGCCGCTTTGTCTATCGCGTGCTGGATGTCATCGAAGTTCCATCCGCTGTCCGGGCCGTCGCGGTTGAGTGCGCTGACGAGCCGTTCCAGACCGAATTCGCCTTGCTGCATGAGCAGGGGACCGAAGGTGATCCACAGGGACGTGATGGGGGCGGCGATGCGCAGGCCGGAATAGGCGGGCGTGATGCGCGGCCAGACGGAGGCAGTGAAGTAGATCCAGAAGAACAGCGTGGGGAGGAAGGAGAAGACGGCGAAAATGCAGAGCCTTTCGCGCCATGGGCTCCCCCGGACGAACGGGATGCTGCGGGGTATCGAAACGAACGGGGTCGGCCGGTCGGTGAGCGACGGCGCGGTCGGGGGTGCTGGCGGGGTCCCGCTGGCTGGGGCGGGGGTGTCCTTCAGCACCGCTTAAGTATGGCGGGATTGTCCGGCGTTGCTCAACCTTGAGTGATTCATGTGAGACTTACCGTGTTCCGCCTCGGGCGGCTGCGCCGGGACTTGCTGCGGAGTAAGGGGGCGGATGTTAACTGCTAGGCGGTGTCGGGGTGTAGTGCCAGCGGGTGCGGAGGATGCGGGCGGATGTGAGGGCGCGGACGCGGCCGGCTCCGAAGAGGAGGTCGATGGCGTCGCGGAGGATTTCGGGGTCTCGCTGGGCGGCGGTGATGAAGAGCTTGGCCCAGGCTGGGGAGCGCATGAGCTTGTGGAGGAGGAGGGTGGATTTCATGTGGGCGCGGTAGGTGCGGCGGAATTCGTGCTCGAACTGGGTGAGGGCGTCACGGAGGTCGCGGGGGCTGGCGGGGTCGTCGGGGAGGGACCGGATGAGGAGGGTGGCGGCGGTCATGCCGTAGGCGATGCCTTCCCCTGAGAACGGGTTGATCATGGATGCGGCGTCGCCGATGAGGGCTGCGCGGGGGTGGGCGAGTTTGGGCATGCCGCCGAAGTGTGGCAGGTGGTGGGCGCGGTGGCCGGTGGGGTCGCTGAGAGGGATTCCCTGGCTGCGGAGTTGCTCGGTGTAGGTGGAGACCAGCGCGCGGAGGTTCTGCCGGGTCTTCTGGATTTCGGTGAGTGGTCCGCCTGCGCCGATGTTGACGGTTCCCTGTCCGGTCGGGAAGAGCCAGGCGTAGGAGGGCAGGAGGTCGCGGGTGAAGGAGAAGAGCATGCGGGGGCCGATCGCGCCGCCGGGATTGAAGGCGTCACTCTCGGCGTAGGCGCGCATGGCTATTCCGGTGTGGCGGGGCGGGCTGGGTGCTACGCCGAGGGCTCGGCGGACGACGGAGTTGGCACCGTCTGCGCCGATGAGGAGGCGGGCGGTGATCTGACGGGGGGTGCCGTCGCGTGACTGGAGGTCGATGGTGCGGTACCGGCTGTTGAGGGTGGTTCGGATGAATTTCCAGCCGGTGAGGTCGGTGGCGCCGGCTTTGAGGGCGCGGTTGAGGAGCCGGTTGTCGAAGTCGAGGCGGGGCACTATGTAGCCGTGGATCGCGGTACCCATCTCCGGCGGGGAGGTGTCGATATGGGACCCGTCCGGCCCGGCGACGGTGACGGCGGTAACCGGGACGTCATCGTCGAAGAGGCCGTCTAGGCCGAGTTGTGCGGCGGTCGTGACGGCTCCGGGGCCGATGCCGTCGCCGCATGCTTTGTCGCGGGGAAAGGTCTGCCGGTCGATGAGGGCGACGCGGAGGCCGCGCCGTGCGGCGGCGTAGGCGGCAGCAGACCCGGCGGGGCCGGCACCTATGACCACGATATCGAACGGGTCCTCCACGTTATGAGTCTAATGATCGGCAATTCCGGCATGCCGCCCCGGGCGGAGCACGGTCGGGCAGGCTCAGCTAGTGACTTGAGCCGTGGGCATTAGGGCCGGGTCGGCGGGGATGTGCGCTGGGGGCGCGAAGTGATGGACGCTGAGTGGCCCGAAGGGTCGCTGTCGAGCTTGGGGAGGTCAGGATGGGGGGTCTGGGGGAAACCTTGGAACCGGGCGGTTAGGCGTGTGCGGGGGCTCCGGGGTTTTAGCGGTACTGGGCGACCGTTCGTTCGCTGATGAGCCATCTGTCGCCGGTGCGGCGCAGGACCTGAGTGATGTCGGCGGCGACGTGGATGGCGATGGGCTGGGCGGGGCTGATGATCAGCAGGATCGAGTGGACGACTGCCTCGTCCGGGCCGTCGCCAGGGTCGATGACCGGGTTCAGGGTCAGGTGCAGTGTCGCCGGTCCCTCGGCGGCCCAGATCGGGCCGACCGAGGAGCGCAGCGTGGCGGCCGAGTGGCGTCCCTGGGATCCATCGAGCACGGCGTCGTCGGTGAACAGGGCGACGTAGGCGTCCGCGTCCCGGCGGGTGGCGGCGGCGTCCGCCCGGCTGACGACGTCGAGGATGTCGAGCCGGTCCGCAGCGGAGAGTGTCACGATGGCCGCAGCCAGGCGCCGATCCGGTCCTGGATCTCGGCCGGGAACACGCTCTTGGGGATGACGGCGTGCACCGCCTTGGCCGGGATCGAGCTATAGGCCGATCCGGTCTGGTTGGCGTACTGGGTGACCCGGAAGCTGACGGCCATGCTGGCCAGTGCGTAGGCTTCGGGCTCGGTGATCTGCGCGGCGGCGGCCAGCCAGTGGATGGTCTCGCGCAGGCACGCCACCAGTGCGTCGTCGAGGTTCACGGCGAACCCGATCACGATCCAGCTGGTCGCGGTCTCGCCAAGCGGGCCCCGCAGCGGGACGCCCTTGTGCAGGTCGTACCGGACCTCCAGGTCCTCGGCGGCCGTCTCGATCGCGGTCTGGTCGACGACGCCATCGCCCTGCAGAGCGTGCACGTCGCCGTTCCAGATGCGGGCTCCCGGCTTGGCTACCGGCAGGAACAGGTGGCTGCCGGCGGTGAGGTCGCGCAGCACCAGGTTTCCGCCGTAGGAGCCCGACAAGATCGCGCTCACCTGGTCGTTCCCGGCCGGTTCCACGGCGACGACGCCCAGGAACGGGGCCAGCGGCAACCGGATGCCGTGGGTGAACTCGGTGCTCGTGCGGGCGTCATCGAAGGTGAAGTAATGCACGTAGGGCTCGGCGAAGTCGTGCGGCAGCGCGCCGACCCCGAGCGGGAAGGAGTTCCAGCCCCAGCCGATCGTGCGCAGCGTGGTGATGCTGCACTCGACCACGTCGCCGGGCTCGGCTCCGGACACCTCCACCGGGCCGAGCATGGAGTACGGGCCGTTCGGGTAGCGGTGCCGCAGCGGCTCCCTATCGGCGAAGCTCATCCCGAACTTCGCCTCGTTGCCCCAGTGCGACCAGGTACTGGGATACCGGACCGAGTCTCCTGGCGCGATGCTGGCGACCGGCTTGGCCGCCGGGTCCAGGTACCCCGATCGCACTGTCTCCGGCGTCGATTCAACCGTATGCGTGCTCGCCATTGCGGTGAACTCCGTTTCTGGTCAGGCAGGATGCCGCCCATCATCGCCCGTACCGGTAGCCGGTGTCATCAGTCAAGATGACTGATTACCCGAGGAATAGCCGGCGACGATGGTCTGCTGTGTCCGACACGAACCGAAAGTGGGGAGGTCCGCCACGACCGAGACAGCACAACGCCAGCGGCCAGGTACCCGCGGCGGACTGGTCGGGCGCGAGGCACTGACCGGCGAGCTCACCGGGGTGCTCCAGGCCGCCTGCCGGTCAGCGGGCGGAACGCTAGTGCTGCACGGGCCGGCCGGTATCGGCAAGTCATCGCTGCTGGCGGCGGCCGGGAGCGCGGGCAAGGCCGCCGGGATGCTGGTGCTGACGGCCAAGGGCGTGCGTAACGAGTCTGGCCTGCCGTTCGCTGGCCTGCACCAGCTGATCAGGCCGCTGCTCAGCGGGCTGGGGCAGCTGCCGGACAGGCAGGCGGAGCTGCTGCGTTCGGCGTTCGGCGACTCGGGAGCGGAGGCCGACCGGTTCGGTATCGCGCTGGCCACGCTGGACCTGCTCGCCGAAGCCGCCGCCCGACAGCCCGTCGTCGTGCTCGCTGACGACGGGCAGTGGCTTGATGGCCCGACAACGGACGTGCTCGCTTTCGTCGGCCGTCGGCTGGCGATAGAGCCCATCGCCATGCTGGTCTGCGTCCGTGATGGTGAGGCCGACCCGTTCGCGGACGCCGAACTGCCCGTCGTACGCGTCGGCCCGCTCAGTGCTGTCGCCGCCCGGGCCCTGCTCAACGCGAACTCTCCGAGCCTGGCGCGGGCACGCCAGGACCGCCTGCTGGAAGTCGCTCAGGGTAATCCGCTCGCGCTGATCGAACTGCCCAAAACGGCGGACGACACGATCACTCCGCTGGCCAAGCACGTTCCCGTCACCGCCGTCCTGGAACGCGCGTTCACTCACCGGGTCGCGGGGTTGCCCCGCTCGGCCCGGCTGCTGCTGCTGGCGGCCGCATCGGACGACGCCTGCACGGTCCAGGAGATACTCCGGGTAGTCGGCACCGGCCTTTCCTTGCCCGCGTTCCAGCCCGCGGTCGACGCGAACCTGATCACCATCGCGGGCAGCCGGGTGACCTTCAGTCACCCGCTGGTCAGCTCGGCGATCTATCAGAGCGCCGCTGTCGAGGACCGGCGGCTTGTCCACGCCGCCTTGGCCCAGATAGTCCCGGCCGGGCAGGACCGCTGTATCTGGCACCGCGTGCACGCTAGCATCGGCGCCGACGATTCACTTGCCGGCGAACTCGAGCAGCTAGCCGAGCGCACCGCCGCCCACGGAGCGGGAGCGGTGGCGGTCACCGCCCTGGAACGGGCCGCGGACCTGAGCTCCCGGGCTGGTCAGCGGGCGGACCGGCTGCTGCGCGCGGCGGAGCTCGCCGCGGAGGCAGGACGGCCTGCCGCGTCCCTGGAACTGCTGCGGCGCGCGGACCTGACCGTGCTCGGGCAGCCCGGGCAGGCGCGGGCCATGATCGTGCGGGAACTCGCCGAGTTCGCCCCGCTGCCGGACGCGGACCGCCTTCCGGCCCTGGTCGATACGGTGACCGGCCTCACCGAGTCAGGCGAAACCGGTACCGCCGCATTCCTGCTCTGGAAGGCCGCGACCAAGTGCTGGCGCGCCTCCGCCAGCGCGGCCCAACGACGTCAGCTGCTTGATGCCGCGCTCAAGCTCGGGCTAGCCGACGACGACATCCTGCTGGCCGCCGTCAGAGCCTGCGCGGCCCCGCTAACGTCAGGTAGCGCTGTGCTGGCAGCCCAGCTCGATATGGTGACCGCGGCCCAGACAGCCCGGGCCGCGCTCTTCACGAGTGATTACCCGCGGGCCGCGGCCGACGCCGCCGTTGGCTGCCGGATGGCCCGCGTGCACGGCCGGCTGTCTCTGGTCACCCAACTGGCCCTGGTCAACGCGCAGGCCGCGATGTGGTGCGGCAACCTGGAAGAGGCCGCCGCCGCGGCGGCCGAATCCCGGCGGTCAGCCGCCGATACCGGCCAGTCGGCCTGGGCAACGCTGGCTCGCGTCCAGGAAGCACTGGTCGAAGGGCTCAGGGGCGATTACCGGGCTGCCGCGGCGCAGGTCCGCCGGGCGCAGCAGCATCCGGAGCTATGCCTAGACCGCTATGCGCTGGCGAGCTGGCAGCGGGACCTGGGCCTGGCCGCGCTGGCGCTCGGCGAGCATCAGCGCGCGCTCGAGCACCTGCGCCGGATCGCTGATCCCGGTGATCCCGCTCATCACTTCGGCCTTCAGTACGCGGCAATCGGCGACCTGGCCGAAGCCGCCCGGGGCGCCGGCCGTCTGCATGAGGTACGGGACCTGATCGAGAAGCTGCTGACGGACATGACCGAATCGACGTCAGGACTGTCGATCGCGGCCCGGCGCGCCCGCCTGATGCTCGCCCCTGACGGCCAGGCGGAAGCAGAACTCAGTGCGGCGCTGGCAGCTGACCAGCCAGGGTGGCCGCTCGAGCGGGCCCGGTTGCTGCTGGCTCAAGGTGCCTTGCTTCGCCGCCGGCGTCGACCGGTGGCGGCCCGGGAGCCGCTGCGGGCCGCGCGTGAGCTGTTCGACAATCTCGGGATCCGTGGCTGGAGCGCCCGCGCTCGCCTGGAGCTGGAGGCTACCGGCGAGGCCAGCCAGGAAAGCCGTCCCGCGACGTGGAGCACGCTCACTCCGCAGGAATGGCAGATTGCCCAGCTGGCGGCGGCTGGCCTGACGAATCGCGAGATAGGGGAGCAGCTGTTCATATCCCGCCGCACCGTCGGGTCGCATCTATACCACTTGTTCCCGAAGCTGGGGGTCACCGCGCGGTCGCAGCTCGCCGAGGCGCTGCGCGGTACGCAGCAGCGGCGGTTAGTCGAGCGTGGGCAGCCGCCCGGTAGCGGCCCGCCCGACGACGTAATCGCGGAATCGCTCGGCGGCCGGGAGCAGGCGGCGGTCGCCAGGCCAGGTCAGCGAGATTTCCCTGACCGCGGCGGGATCCTCGATCGCCAGGTAGCTGACCGCCCGCTCCGCGGACGCGGCCCGGGGCGCGGGCACCACCGCCACGCCCAGTCCCGCCGCCACGAATCCGCGCACGGTGGCCAGGTCATCTCCCTCGAACACGACGTCGGGACTGAATCCGGCGCGTCCGCATAGCTCGTCGGTCAGCTGGCGCAACGCCGAGCGAGGCCGCAGGCTCACGAACGGCTCCCCGGCGACCTCCGCCAGGCCGACGCTTGACCGCCCGGCGAGCGGATGGTCCTGCGAAGTGATCAGCCGCAGTGGCTCCAGCGCTATCACCCGGGACGGGACCTCCGGGTCGTGCCGAGGCCGGGAACTGATCTCCAGATCGGCCCGTCCGCCGTAGAGCACGGTAGATCCGATCTCATCCCGTACCTGGTGCAGTTCGAACCGCACGCCCGGGTGCCCGGAACGGAAGCCGCGTACCAGGTCGGGAACCAGCCAGGTGCCGAGCGAGTGCTGGAATGCGAGCACCACGGTGCCGCTGTCCGGATCCAGCAGCTCGTTGAGCGCCGCCAGTCCGTCGTCGAGGCTGTGCAGCAGCCCGTCGACGTGCCGCTTGAACACCGCGCCCGCGTGGGTCATCCGCAGCGTACGCCCGGACCGGTACAGCAGTGCCACACCGACCTGCTCCTCGAGCCTGGCCAGCGCCCGCGACACCCCCGACTGAGTGACGGTCTCGAGCTCGCTCACCTCGGTCACGGTTGTGCCGTCGGCGACCTGCTGAAACCAGCGAAGCGCATCGGTATCCACATCCATGACAATAACTCATGGGTCGGTTGACGAAACATCATTGGACGCATAGGAGAAAACGACCGACACTTGAGGCATGAGCATACGAAGCATTCTCGCGGCCCACGCCGCGAACAAGGAACTGGAAAGGGACCTGTCCACCTACACCACGGCGTCGGACCGTAACGACCTCGACGCCATCCTCGACCGTCACGCCGAGGAGCACGCCGCCGGTATCCGGCGCATCGTCAACGCCCAGCGCGCGCAGCAGCGCGTCCCGGTGCAGCGGAACGCTTAAGTCGTTCCCCGGGCACCTCACAATGCTGTGAGGCAGCTCCCATCTCGATTACCAAGTGCTAACGTGCCGAACCGGATGGTGTCAAGAACCGTGACTATGGGAGAGGCGAACAAGCCCAGCCCATGTCGGAAGGATCTTCTTGATGCGCCGTTTCGTGATCGCCGTGATAGGAACCGTCGCCGGACTGGCCGCGTTGCTCAGCTTCAAGTCCGCGAGCTCCACCGCCGGGACGACGGCAACCGCCTCTGGGACCACGAGCACCCCGTCCGCCTCCTCGGGTTCAACCTCGAAAACTGCGACTAAGACCAGCGGTACCAGCTCCCAGACCGGCGGAACCACCCTCACCGGACTGGTCGAGCAGAGCCCCTACGGTCCGACGCAGGTCGCGGTGACCCTCGATGGCAAGAAGATCGTCGCGGTGAAGGTCCTGCAGCACACCGATGACGGCACCATGAGCCAGCAGATCGACTCTAACGCGCTGCCGCAGCTCAACAAGGAGGCCCTGACCGCGCAGAGCGGCAAGATCGACGCGGTGACCGGCGCGAGCTACACGAGCGCGGGATACATCAAGTCGCTGCAGAGCGCGCTGGACAAGGCCTAAGCCCGATCTAAGGCATATTGCCGATGCGCGACCTGGGGTCTTAGGACGAGCGTGGACGGTGCGAAGAAAAAAATACGCATCGAGGAGACACGTCATGTTCTCAGTTCGCCGTCGGCTAGCCGCGGCGCTGTCCGAAATATGGTTCGCGCAGCGCCGGATGTACGCGCTGCGCACCTCGCTGGATGTTCAGCTGAGCAACCCGAACCGGGCGCCGGACACCTACCCCGAGTTCCTCGCCAGGACCTCCGGCTTCCTGCTGCACGAGCCACCAGCCAGTTCCCGGCTGACGGGCCGCCGCGTCGGCTGACCCCGGCAGTCCTCAGGCGGGACGGCGCTCGCCGGAGCCGCGGCGGAGCACGCGGGTCGGTATGACGCTGCGGCTGGGCGGTGACTGGTCCCCGTCGAGCCGTTGAAATAGCAGCTCAGCGGCCTGGCGGCCGAGCTCGGCGGCGTCCTGCGCGACCACTGTCACGCCGAGCAGGTCGGCGAGCTCGAAGTCGTCGAATCCGACCATCGCCAGGCTGGCGGCCTTGTCGGCGAGGACGTGCAGCGCCAGCACCGAGATCCGGTTGTTGCCGCAGACCAGCCCGGTGACCGGGGCCGGCCCGCTGAGCATCCGCTCCACGCTCGCCCGGACGGCGTCCGCGGTGGGCGGCGCCAGGGCCACCCAGTCGTCCGCCACCGGCAGGGTCGCATCGGCCATCGCCGCCAGGTACCCCTGGTGACGCTCTCGGGCGGTGAAGATCCCCGCATCGTCACCGAGGTAGCCGATCCGCCGGTGCCCGCCCGCGACCAGGTGGGCGGTCGCGGTCCGCGCGCCCCCGATGTTGTCGCTGAGCACGGTGTCCGCGTCGATCCGTCCCGGCGGCCGGTCAACGAACACCACCGGTACCCCGGCCATCATCTCGGGCACCAGGTAACCGTGATCCTCGCCGGTCGGGACCATGATCAGCCCGGCCACCCGGCGCGCGCAGAGCGCCAGGGCCAGAGTGTGCTCGGTCTCCGGGTCCGCCTCGCTTGATCCGGACAGCAGCAGCGAGCCGCGGGCGCGCGCCACGGTCTCCACCCCGCGCGACAGCGCCGAGTAAAACGGGTCGCCGATGTCCTCCAGGACAAGGCCGACGGTCGCCGCTCGCCCGGTCCGCAGCTGCCGCGCGCTGTCGTTGCGCCGGAAGCCGAGCGCCTCGATCGCCTCCCGGACCCGCTGCTCGGTCTGCGGGTGTACGTCGGGCTCGTCGTTGACAACGCGGGAGACGGTTTTAAGGCTGACGCCCGCGGCGACCGCCACATCTTTCATGGTGGGGCGAGAGCGCTCCATCCGCGACTCCTCACTAAATGTGTGCCGAGACTAGCAAGAACCCGCCCGCCAGGGTGTCACCCCGGCGGGCGGGTTCCAGCGTGTCTCCTAAGGTCAGCCGGTGGCTACGGCGAAGATATGCATCGCCGAGGTGCTATCGCTGACGCTGTTAGCTACGTCCGGGAAGGTAACGGAGGCCACCGTCTTCGACGAGTCGATCGGGATGGTGAGCGCGTAGACGTACATGGTGATCTCCTGGGAGCCCCCGCTGTCCATGTTCCGGTAGGACATGGTGGCGACGGCGGTTTCGTCTGGGCCCGGTCCCTGGGCCCAGTCGCTGGACGATATCGACGCGGTGGTGCTCGTACCGTCCGTGTAGTTGATGGTGATCGTGCCGCTGTTGCCGCCGTTCGACGACGACTCGAGCAGGCCGAGGTTGCTCGCCCCGGCTGTCCCGTTGACCAGCATGGTCTGTCCGGCGGCGAGGATGTTGTCCGGCTCGCAGGACGCGACGTTCGGCCAGGTGTAGGTCAGGCCGCCCGACGTTACGGTGCCACCGGGAGTGAGCCCGGCCGCGGCCAGCGCCTCCGCCGAGTAGCTGTACCCGTCGCCGTCGTAGTCGGCGCACGAGGTGTCGCTGTCGTCGGAAATTCCGGTGTTGTTGTAGTAGTCACCGGGGTTGTCGGTTGCCGTTATATCCAGTTCGGCCGCGTCGGAGACGTCACCCGCGTTGTCGACCACCGTGATCGACGCCGGGGTCCCGGCCCAGACCTGATAGCCGTCGGCGGATTGCGGCACGGTGAAGGTGATCGCCGTGTCGCTCCACGAGTCGACGGTGAATGGGGCGACGTTGCCCGGCGAGCCCCAGTTGGTGCCGTTGTCACTGAAGGCGACGTAACCAGATCCCTGGGTGGCGCCGAAGCCGGTGCCGTTGATCGTCACCTGGTCGCCCGCCGACGCGCTGGTGGCGCTCAGCGAGGTGACCACCGGGCCGGTCATCGCCGTGGTGGAGGTGCCGATCGAGAAGATGTGCTCTTCGCCGCCGGTGGTGCCGTTCGGCAGGGTGACGCTGGTCAGCGTCTTGTCCGGGTTGACCGGGATCCCCGCGTAGTAGACGTAGGTACCCACGGCGTCCTGACCGCCGGTACACGACGGGCAGTTCCGGTAGCTGGTGGTCGCGGCGATCGTGTTGCCATAAGCAACCGAGCCGGTTCCGCCCCCGAGTGTCCAGTCGGTAAACCCGAGCCAGTACTTCTGCGAGGTGCCATCGGAATAGTTCAGCGTCACCTCCCCGGTGGCGGCGCCATCGGTGGCCGACCCGAGGAAGGCCAGCGTCTGGGTTCCGGACGGCGCGTCCACGGTGACCTGCTGGCCATCGGGGATCGTGTTATCCGGGAAGCCGGACGACGGGATCGGCCACTCGAACGACACGTTGTTGACCGTGACGTCCTGACCCGCGTTGAATCCGTCATCCGCCAGGGCGGTCGCCGAGTAACTGTTCCCGTCGCCGTCGACATCGGCGGCCGAGGGATCGTTATCGGCGGAGATGCCCGCGTTGTTGTAGGTGGACAGCAGGCTGCCCGGGGTGGCCACCAAGACCGTCAGGTTGAGCGATTGGGTCTCGCTCGTCCCTTCGGTGGTGAGCGTGATGGGTGCGGCGTAGAAGTTCTGGGTGGTGGACGCGGCCGCCGAGATGGTCAGCGTGGTTGTTGCCCTGCTGTTCGGTGGCAAGTCGATCGTCGCGGTGGATGGGCTGATCGTCACCCCGGACGGCGCCTTGATGCTGACGTCGACCTTCTGCGGCTGGCCGGTGGCGTTGTCCGCGCCGACCGAGACCGTGGTGCTACTCCCCGGAGCGACAGTGGCGGTGTCGTTGGCGAGATAACCGATCGTCGTTTTGATACCTGAAGTGCTTGAAGGGGGAGCGTCCTGCGACGCGGTACCCCAGTTGGTAGCGGTCGAGCTGAGCGTGTAGTTCAGCGTCGCGCCATGGCTCAGGGCGTCGTAGCTCGTGGAGAGCTTCTGGTCCGGCTGGCCGTTGATGGACAGCGACTTGACGTAGATGTCGTTCGCCGCGTCCGGGGCGTTGACGTTGATCGTGTTGCCGTTGGACAGGTCGATCTGCTCGTGCGCGAACCCAGGCGTGCTCAGCAGCAGGGTGCCGGACCCGGGGTTCTCCGGGTACAGGCCCAGCATCTCGAAGATGTACTGGGAACTCTCCGCGCCGAGGTCGTCGTTGTTGGCCAGGCCGCTCGGCCCCGGCATGTAGACGGTGTTCTCGATGTTGTTTACCGTCTCCTGGGCTAGCGACGGGTCGTCGGAGTAATAGGGCGCGTACTGCTCTCCGAGGTCGAACTCGTTGCTTACCTCGTCGTACACGCCGTAGCCGTTCGGCTGGGACAGGTAGCTCGCCAGGTCGCTGTTGACCGCGGAGTCTCCGCCGAGCAGCGAGAACAGCGAGCTGTAGTCATTCGGAACGTCCCACAGGTATTCGTAGGCGTCGCCCTCGACGTAATCCGGTTCATTGGATTGCTGGGTGGTGTCGACCACTCCCTGCTCGAACGCGCCATTCTCGTACCGCGCGGTCAGCAGGTTATTGTTCGGGTCGAATACGTTCTCCCAGTCATTGGCGCGCTGCTCAAGCATGGCGGCATCACTGGTGTCGCCGAGCGATTGCGCGAAGTTCGCCAAGGCGAAATCACCGGTGTCGTCTTCCAGCTCACTAGCCACGACGCCGTGGAAGTTACAGCAGCCGTAGGTCCCGTCCTCCGGAAGGTAACCGTATTGCGATTGCAGTGCCTCGCCGGGCTCCACGTCGTTGACCGTGGTGGCCTGTTTCACCATGTCAGCGAGGGCCTGCTTGGTGTTGAAATCGTGGGCGCCGAACGCGTAGTAATCGGAGATAATCGACTGCATCGGGTCGCCGACCATCACGTAGTTGTTGTCTTGCAGGTAACCCCACTGCTGGAGGAGCCCGTCCTCCGAGTAATAGTTGACCTGCGACTCTGCTTGGTCGGAGGCGGCCGATGGATCCAGCATCGCTTGCAATTCAGCGAGCGAATGATAAATGTCCCAGCCCGAGTAGATACCGTACTGGTTCTTCTGGCCCGCGGCGAGCGTATGCACTTGCTCGTCGGATCCCATGAATTGGCCGTTTACGTCGCTGGTGACGTTCGGCTGCAGGAAGTCCTTGTACAGCAGGCTGTAGAACTCCTGGGTCTGGGAGTAAGTGCCGCCCCAGACCTTGATCTTGCTCAGCAGGTTGTCCCAGGTTCGCTGGGCCTGGACCTTGACCGCGCGGAAGTTCCAGCCGGGGTTCTCGGTCTGCCAGTCGAGCTGCGCGTTGGCCGCGCTGACGTAGGAGATGCCGACCTTGGCCTCGACCACCGGGTTGGTGCCGGCGAAGCTGACGTAGACCCCGGACGGGTTGGTCGCGCCGGTCGTGAGGATCTGCGACGAGGCGAACGGCTGGTTGAAGATGATGTCGAAGTAGACGGTGTAGAGCTGCGACTGGCTGTCGTTGACGGACTCGCCGCAGAAGTCGCCGGTGGTCACCGAGCCCTGGATCTCGTCATCGCTGACGATGGTGGCGCTGGTGGCCGTGTCGGTGGTCTGGCTGCCGTCCAGCTTGAAGACGAAGCCAGGTGTGGACCCCGACGGGAAGGTGAACCGGCCCATCGCGCTGTGGGTGGTCGCGGTGAACTGCGAGGTGATCGTGTCGGGAGCGTTGCTCTGCGCCGAGTAGTAGCCGGCCTGCGCCACCTCGTTCGTGTGGCTGAACGTGGTGGTGTCATTGTTCGGGTCGGTGTCCGACGCCGGGGCGCTGGTAACGGGCAGGATCGGCACGTCACCCGCGGCCGAACAGCCCGGTCCTGACAGGTGGGTCAGGGCGTAGCCGTCCAGGGTCGTGTCGGTGTAGCTGTAGCCGCCGCCCGCGTTGCGGTCCGGCAGCGTGTCGGGGGACCACTGGACCATGCCGTACGGCACGTCGGCGCCTGGGAAGGTGTTGCCACCGCCGGTGGTCCACGTCCGTGCGTCGACGAGCTGGGCCAGGTCGTTGACCTGCTGGCCGACGGTGGACCTGTTTCTGGCGCCCGCCGGGAGCTTGCCCGACGCGACGGGCTTCTGGCAGTCGGTCAGGCGGCCGTCGCCAGTCACCTGGCAGGTGCCCTTACCCGAGAGTTTCTTGGTTGTCGCCGTGCCCTCGGCACTGGCGCTGGTGTTGGGACTGGGGGTCGCGGATGCGCTGACGCTTGGTGTGGGAGATGCGCTTGGACTAGGTGTAGTACTCGCGGAGGCGAGACCGCTAAACATCGCGGTGCACGCCGCCGTCAGGACGACCAGTGCCGCGAAGCGGCCGGTGCCTGGCGGTCGTCTGGAGTTCAAGATGAGACCTCCTCGGCGTCATCGCTGCCTCCGGCCGACGGCGACTGGGGCCCAGCTGGGGCGATCTCACCCCAGCATGGCCCGCGTCTGGTCTGGCCCCGGCCCGGCGCCCAACCGATGACAACGATGTCAGAAAATTTCACCTTATGCTCAGATCTCGCAGCGACTCCAGTCAACCCCTGAGCCGGATGTTTTTCGGTCATCGCAGGTCAGCGCCTCGAATTTTCCGAGCCGTCCGGGCCATCCGGGGCCCCGCCGGGCCGTCCGGGCCATCCGGGGCCCCGCCGGGCGCGGTGTCGCCGTCGGCGGTCATCGGGAGGCGGCGACTTCGCCGGAGCCACGGGTGATGAACCTGGTTCGCAGGATGAGCTCTCTGGCCGGTGAGACGTCGCCGTTGATGCGGGCGAACAGGCGGTCGGCGGCGCTGGCTCCGATGACGTCCGGGTCTTGTGCGACCAGCGTTATCGGCGGGGTCAGCTTGTCGGCGAGTGCGAACTCGTCGAAGCCCACCAGCGCGACCCGGGCGTGCAGGCCGCTGTCGATGGCACCCATCGTCGTCAGGTCGTTGGTGGTGAACAGCGCGGTGGGCGGGTCGCCGAGCGCGCCGATCTCGGCCGCTGCCGCCGCGGCGGCGAAGCGGCTGCGCAGCCCGTGCCTGACCAGCGCCGGATCCGGCTTCAGCCCGGCATCCGCGAGCGCGGCGAGGTACCCCTCGTAGCGTTCCCGTATCGGCCAGATGTCGGTGTTGTCCCCGAGGTACCCGATGCGATGGTGTCCTCGTGACAGCAGGTACCGCACGGCCTGGTAGGCGGCGGGCCGGTTGTCTACCAGCACGGTGTCGACGGCCAGGTCGGGAGCTGGCCGGTCCACGCATACGACCTTGGTGCCCCGTTCGATGTGGTGGGCGAGGAACTTGTGGTTCGCGGCGGTCGGTACCACGATGAGCCCGTCGGCGTGCCGCGAGCAGAACGCGGAGATCACCTCCCGTTCGCGCCGCGGATCGTTCTGCGAACTGCCGATCAGCACCAGGTAGTCGCGCAGCCGGGCGGAGTCCTCCACCGCGCGGGCCAGCGCCGAGAAGAACGGGTTCGAGATGTCGTCGACCAGCAGCCCGATGGTAAGCGTGAGCTGACTGCGTTTTCGCAAGTTGCGGGCGGTGTCGTTGCGCTGGTACCCGAGCTTGCGTATGGCGCGCTCGACCTTGGCCGCGGTCTCGGGCTGGACCGACTGCCCGCCGTTGATCACGCGGGAGACGGTCATCGGGCTCACGCCGGCTAGCCGCGCGACATCCCGGATCGTCGGGCGCGCGGCCGGTTCGCTCACCGGCACCCCTGAGACGGGATGCGAACGTTATCACAAATCACTGCGTGGATGCCTCCTCACGCTTCCAGGCGTGTGATGCCGCACGGTATTGCGCCTGCGAGCATGGCGTGACGTAGCAAGCGATCCTGCCTCATGAGCCGGTTAACGTCAATGTAACTGCTTGATACAGCTTCGGTGCCATCTGCCGTTACCCCCTTGACAGCTTCGTAACTTGGCTCGCAGAATCGTTCCCACGCCATGTGAACGTTACCAAAGAGGGAGCAGCTGCCCGTGGCAGGACCTGTACTTGAGGCACGTGGGATCTCCAAGCGGTACGGCAGTGTGGAAGCGCTGCGGGAAGCCGACTTCGCCGCCTACACCGGGGAAGTCGTCGCGCTCATCGGGGACAACGGCGCGGGCAAGTCCACGCTCGTCAAGTGCCTATCCGGCGCGATACGTCCCGATTCCGGGGAACTCTTGGTCGACGGCAAGCCAGTGCGGTTCACCAGCCCGCTGGACGCGCGCAAGCACGGTATCGAGACCGTGTACCAGGATCTCGCGCTCGCGCCCGACCTGGACGCGGCGTCCAACCTGTACCTGGGCCGTGAGCTGTACCTGCTCCCGTTCCTGAAGGTGCTGAACAAGTCGCTGATGCGGCAGCGCGCCGTCCAGCAGTTCCGGGACCTGGGTGTCGAGCTCAAGGACGTCGCGGCCCCGGTCGCCTCACTGTCCGGAGGCCAGCGCCAGTCGGTCGCGGTCGCCCGCGCCGTCGCCTTCGCGAGCCAGATCATCTTCATGGACGAGCCGACCGCCGCACTCGGTGTGCGGCAGCGCGGCAAGTTGCTCGACACGATCAGGCGGGTGCGGGACCGGGGCATCGCCGTCGTGCTGATCAGCCACAACATGCCCGAGGTGCTCGCGGTCGCCGACCAGGTGCAGGTGTTGCGCCTCGGTCAGCGGGTCGCGACTTACCAGGCCGCCGACACCTCGGTCGAGCAACTCGTCGGTGCGATGACCGGCGCACTCGAACTGGCCAATGGCCGGCTCAAGCTACCCGAGGAGGAGGATCAGTGACCGCCGAGCAACCCGCGACCCAGGCGGCGGGGAGCACGACTCCGGAGCAGCCACCCGAGAAACGGCCTGAGCTTGCACGGTTCGGCCGTCGGCTGCTGACCGCCAACGAGTCCTGGACCATCCTCGCCCTCATCGTCTTGATCATCTTCTTCACCGCCAAGGCGCCGGGCAAGTTCGACACGCTGACGGACTTCTCGCTGATGGGCCAGGACAGTGCCTGGTACCTCGTGATGGCGGTGGGTGAGACGTTCGTGATCCTCACCGCGGGCATCGACCTCGCCGTCGGCGCCGTGCTGGTACTGGCCGGCGTGGTAACCGACTTGTACTGCATTCACCACGGCGGCGCCAACGCCAGCACGGGGACCATCGTCATTGGCGTGATCATCGGGCTGCTGGTCGGCGCCGGCTGGGGCGCGCTGCAAGGCTTCGTGGTGACCAAGATGAAGGTCGCGCCGCTCATCGCGACGCTAGCCGGACTCGGCGCGGCGACCGGCGCCGCGTACCTGATCACGGGCGGAGCGGACTTCCGCACGGTGCCGAACAAGCTGGTCAACACCATCGGTCTCGGCAGCGCCATCGGGATTCCCTGGCTGATCATCATCAGTTTCGCCGTCGCGATTGTCTTCGGCCTGGTCCTGGCCTTCACCAGGTTCGGCCGGTACACCTACGCGATCGGCTCCAACCCCGAGGCGGCCCGCCGGGTCGGCATCAACGTCGACCTGCACCTGATCAAGGTGTACGCGCTATCTGGGCTGATGGCGGGCATCGGCGGGATTCTGTCACTGGCCAACTTCGACTCGACCACCATCGCGGGTCACTCATTCGACAACCTCACGGTGATCACCGGCGTTGTGCTGGGCGGCGCTAGCTTGTTCGGCGGACGCGGCACCATGCTCGGCACCGTGATCGGCCTCGCCATCCCGGCTGTACTGGCAAGCGGCTTGGTCATCATCCAGATCAATCAGTACTGGCAGCAGGTGGCCATCGGTGTCGTGCTGGTGGTGGCCGTTTACGTCGACCAGTTCCGGCGTCGGCTCCGAGAACGGGCCTGACCGGATTCTCAATGAGGAGGAAACCAATGTCCCACCGGCTTATAACGGCGGCCAGCCTTGGCGTGGCTGTCCTGACCGTGGGTGCGGTAGCGGCCTGTAGTTCGTCGTCAACGCCGGCCGCGAAGAGCACCGGCAGCACGTCCAGTGGCTCGGGCAAGACGATGGAACTGATCGTCGGCACCGCGAGCGACGACTTTTACGTCTCGATGGAGTGCGGTGCGAAGGCGGAAGCGTCGAAGCTCGGCGTCAAGCTCACCGTGACCGGCCCGTCGACGTTCAGCGTTCCGCTGCAGAAGCCGCTCATCGACGACGCCATAGTCAGCAGGCCCGACGCGCTGCTCGTCGCCCCCACCGACTCCTCGGCGCTCGACTCGGACCTGACCAAGGTGCAGCAGACCGGGACCAAGATAGTGTTCGTCGACACCTCGTCGTCGGACACGTCGCTCGGCGTCTCCCGCATCTCGTCGGACAACGCGGCGGGCGGCAAGCTCGCCGCCGACACGCTCGGCGCCGAACTGGGCGGTAAGGGCACGGTCGCGGTGATCAGCGTCGCCAAGGGCGTCTCCACCACCGATGCCCGCGTCGCGGGCTTCGACGCGGAAATGGCTCAGAAGTTCCCCGGTATAAAGCTTCTCGCGGAGCAGAACGACGATGCTGACTCGGTCACGACCGCTAGCGGCTTCATTGAGGACGACATCGCGGCGAACCCGAACCTGAACGGCGTGTTCGCGGCCAACGTGATCACCGCCGAGGGTGTCGGCTCCGGCGTCGAGCACGCGCACAAGAGCGGGAAGGTCAATGTCGCGACCTTCGACGCTGACCCGACGCAGATGACGATGCTGTCGAACGGCACCATCAACATCGCGATCGCCCAGGAGCCGCAGCTTGAGGGCGCGGACGCGGTCGAGCAGGGTCTGAACGCCATTGAGGGCAAGCCGGTGACCGCGAACATCGCGACCCCGCTGATCGCGATCACCAAGTCCAACATGAACGACCCGACCGTGAGTAAGTACGTGTACGTCTCCGGCTGCTAGTCAGCGACACGCACCTGAAATGTGCCGTTCAGGCGGGTACAACCGCCTGAACGGCACATTCATGTCTGTGGCTCGAGTGGTTCCCCGGATCACGTTGACAGTTATCGCCGCTTCTGTGACGATTTGAGCGCGAGGAGTGGCTTCGTTGCTGGAGGGCGCGAACCGAGGAGCTTGGAGAGGTCGCTTGTGCCAGTGGAGACCCGTGAGAACAAGGGAAGCGGGGAAGGGGAGGCAGGCGGAGGCCAAGGCGACGTAGGCGCGGGGACGCCGCCCGCGCGCCAGGCGACGTTCGGCGCGCTGTTCTCGATCGGTGAATTCCGCGCGCTGTGGGTGTCCAATGTGACGTCGGTCCTCGGGGACCGGCTCGCCGTGGTGGCGCTCGCGATCCTGGTGTATGACCGGACGCGATCGCCGGTGCTGGCCGCGATCGCGTACGCGGCGGGCTACGTGCCGTGGGTAATCGGCGGCCTGCTGTGGTCCCACTTGGCCGACCGCCGTCCGCGGCGGCAGGTGATGGTCGCCTGCGACCTGATCCGGATGCTGCTGGTCGCCGTCATGGTGATCCCCGCCGTCCCGGTCGCCGCGCTGGTCGCGCTGCTGTTCATAGCGACGATGTTCGCCCCGCCGTTCGAGTCCGCGAGATCGGCCATCGTGCCCGACATCCTGCGCGGCGAGCTGTACGTACTCGGGATCGCGGTCGTGCAGACGACGTTCCGGGTCGGCATCGTGCTCGGCGCGGCGGCCGGCGGCATCATGGTGGCGTTTATCGGTGCCCGGCCTGCTCTCGCGGTCGATGCGGTGACCTTCGGGGTCTCAGCGATCGCCGTTATGGTCGGAGTTAAGGTACGGCCCGCGGCGGCGGCCAAGCGGCGGGCGAACGCGCTCGCGGAGCTGAGGTCTGGTTTTTCTTTGGTTTTTTCCGACCCTCAGCTGCGCACGTTGGTGCTTTTCGGCTGGCTGGTCGGGCTGTACGGGGTTCCCGAGGGAATCGCGGCGCCGTACGCGCAAGTGCTCGGTGGCGGCGCGGTACTGACCGGGTTGCTGATCGCGTCGACGCAGTTCGGCGCCGTCTTCGTCACCCCGGTCTTCTCCAGGATGGTGTCGCCGGAGCGACGGCTGCGCTGGATGGGGCCGCTGGCGTTCGCGACCTGCGCGACCCTCACGCTGACCGCGCTGAGACCAGGACCGGCGTGGTCGATGGTGATCTTCGCCGTCGCCGGGGCGTTCGGCGTGTACCAGCTGGCGGCGAACACCGCGTTCGTCGCCCGGGTACCTAACGATCGGCGGTCCCAGGCGTTCGGCCTCGCGAACGCCGGGGTGATCGTGGGCCAGGGACTTGGCTTCGTACTCGGCGGGGCGGCGGCTGGCCGGTTTGACCCCGCCGACGTGATAGCGGTGTCGGCTGGCGTGGGCGCCGTGGCCGCGCTGGTGCTGATCCGCGCGTGGCGACGGGCGACGTCAACCCGAAATCAACCCCCAGGATGACATCAATGCTCCGGTCCGGGGTCATGATAGAGATATGGATGATTCATCCAGCCATCTCCGTCTCTCCGACGTCGAACGTGATGACGCCGTCTCCGAGCTGAGCACGCATTTCCAGGCGGGCCGGCTCACCATGGAGGAGTTCAGCGAGCGCTCCGATCAGGCGCTGCGGGCCAAGACCCGCGGTGACCTGACCGGGTTGTTCACCGACCTGCCCTCCGCGCCGGTCCCGGCACCCGTCCCGGCGGCGGTTCCAGCGTCCCAGGCGGGCAGACAGGCGGTACAGCCTGTTCTAGTGGGCGTGGCCGCCTTGGCGCTCGTCACGGTGCTCTCGGTGGCGGCCTCGCTGCAGGCGCACCACACGGTAATCATCCTGACTCCTATTATCTTGTGGCTGGTGTTCTTCCGGCGGCTCGCCCGGCGTCGCTCGCCGATGATCCGCCCCCCGAGGTAAACCTCGGGCATGCTAGTGGCATGCGCCGTCATGATCACGACGCCGGCGGTCCCGCTGGTCTGCTGGCCGCCAAGGCCGCGCTCCGCGAGGAGGTATGGTCCGCGATGCGGGCGGCGAAGGTCGCCCGGTTTCCGGGCGCCGCGGGACGGATACCGAACTTCACCGGTTCCGAGGCCGCGGCGCAGCGGCTGCGGGAGATGCCGGAATGGGAGGTCGCCAGGACCCTCAAGGCGAACCCGGACTCTCCGCAGCTACCGGTGCGCCAGCGCGCGCTGCAGGACGGTAAGACCGTGTATATGGCGGTCCCGAGGCTGGCCGAGCCCGAGCCGTTCTTCGCCCTGGATCCGGACCATGTGGTGATGGGCTCGGTCGCGGTGGGGGAGGACGGGGCTCGGCTAGGGAAAGGCGGCGGCTTCGCCGACCTGGAGTTCGCACTGGCCAGCACGGCGGGGCTGATCGGGCCGGAGACCGCGCGGGTCACCACCGTCCACGAACTGCAGTTGCGGCCAGCCGGCACGATACCGGTGACCGATCACGACGTACTCGTCGACTTCATCGTGACGCCGGACCGGATCATCGACTGCCGGTCCCGGCACGCGCCGCGGCCGGCGCCGGCCATCTTCTGGGACGACCTGACGGAGGAGAAGATCGCGGCGATACCGCTGCTGTCGGCGCAGCGGGCCACCCGCCGGTCATAGGTCCCTGGTGGTGCATCCCCCGATTACCCCGGGCGCGAACCGTCCGGTCGTAGTTCCAGTGGGCTAGCTGACAGGTTGAGGCCCGCCGTCGAGGTGGTACCGACCTCGACGGTAGTGGCTCTCACGGCGCCTCGCAGCGGAGATACGTCCGCGGGTCCTGTTCGGTCATGCGGAAGGCGGGCGCCGGTTTCATTGGCAGGGCTTTGCTGTCGTGCCATGTATCAGGTCCAGGTGTCGCGCATCACTCCGCTCCTTCCGGGTTTTGTGCTGGTAGCGCCCGTTGGCGCCGTGGTAGCTCATCGATTAGGCCCACGTGTTGCGCATCGTCCGTCCGCTCCTCTCGTTCGTGACAGCGTGCAGACCGCTGACTGCCTTGATGTCTACACGCCCGGTGATCGTGCCTAGTCACGTACACCATTTAGCTACTCCATGTCCTGAGATGTCGGCGAATCCCGTGCAATAGTGCACTGATTGGTCCGGATGGGTTATCGTAGCTATACGGAGCTAGTCATATACGATGAGCTGCGACTAGGCGGCACTGTCTTCGAGCCCCATCGGGAACGGTGGAACATGGAAGTCACCTCGTCACCACGGCGCCCCGGTCTGATGCCCGCGCTGCGGGATTGGCCCTGGTGGCGACTGCCATGGGTGCTGCGGGCTTACGTCACAGTTGTCCCGCTCATCGCACTCGCGGCGCTCGTCGTGGCGGCCGCCACGACCTCGTGGCGCCTCTCTGATCTCGTCAAGTACTTGCTGCTCATGGTGTGCGGGCTTGTCTCCGTCGCTGCTACTCCTCGCAACATTTATCAAACCGGTGCGTACCAGACCCGGATTGTCCGGGACTTCCTGACGGTCTGGGTGCTGCCGGTGGCGATCCTGCTCCCGCCGTTTTACGCGCTGGTGGCGCCGATCCCGTTGCTCTTGCTCACCCAGTGGTACGTGCATCGAGGGCTCGTTTACCGCCGGGTCTTCACCGTGGGTGCCATCGGCCTCTCCTACGGGCTGGCGTCCTGGGTGTTCCGGCTGGTCCCCGCGGCGCTGGCCGGTCCGTCCGCTGGGTCGGGGACGCACGCCGTCACCTGGGCGCTGACCGTAGGGGTGTGCGAGCTAATCGGCTGGCTGGGACATGACGCCCTCCTCGTTACCGCGATCAAGATCACCGATCCCAGCGCCCGACTTGAGAACATGTTCTCAAGTCGCGAGACTGTTACGTCTGACCTAGCGCAGTTCGATCTCGCTGTCCTCGTCACGGTCGTCGTCGCTATCAGCCCCGCGCTGGCGGTATTCGCCCTGCCAACGGTGCTCCTGGTGCGCAGGTTCCTTGTGCACGAGACGTTGGTGGCGCAAGCGCGGACTGACTCGAAGACTGGGTTGCTGAACGTCTCGACGTGGGAACGCGAGGCGGAGTCGGAGATCGCCCGCGCGCTGCGGACCCGGAGTCCGCTGTCGATCGCGCTGCTGGACATCGATCATTTCAAGGCCGTCAACGATACGCACGGACACCTGGTGGGGGACCGGGTGCTCCGCGCGGTGACCGACGCGCTCAGCAGTCAGCTCAGGGACTACGACCGGGCGGGTCGTTTCGGCGGCGAGGAGTTCGTGGTGCTGCTCCCGCAGACAGCCGAGCCTGACGCGCACCGGATCGCCGAGCGGCTGCGCAACCGCATCGCCGAGCTGTGCGTTCCGGTGGACGACCGGGATGACGCCGAAGTCGTCCGGCTCACCGTCTCGGTCGGCGTCGCGGGCATGGACGGCACGATGGGTGAACTGACCGACCTGCTGGCCGCCGCCGACGCGGCGCTGTACTACGCCAAAGAGGCCGGCCGTAACCGGACGCACGTCGCGAACATGGTCGTCACCGACTTGCCGGCCCAGACGCCGGATGGTCCGCTCACGCCCGAGCGGCGGGCGGTCTAAGTAAAATGACCTGATAAGAGGGATGGCCACGCTGCTACGGGAGGGCTGATGTTCACCGAAGCGGCACTCGCGGAGGTCACCGCCGGGCTAGCGAAGAACGCCGAGACGCATGACCGGGAGGCCAGCTTCCCCCGGGACGGGATCGACGCGGTGTACACGGTCGGCCTGCTGACCGCCACCGTCGGGACGGATTACGGTGGCCCCGGCGCGGGGCTGACCGCCACCACGGACATCCTGCGCGCTCTCGGCCGCGGAGATCCGTCGGTCGCGCTGATCGCCGCGATGACGCTGTTCGCGCACGCCGTGCACGCGCGCGAGCGTAACTGGCCCGCGGACCTCTACCGCGACGTCGTCGCCGAGTCCCGCCAGCGACCGGTGCTGATCAACGCGCTACGGGTGGAACCTGAGCTCGGCAGCCCGTCGCGCGGCGGGCTGCCAGCCACGGTCGCTCGCCGCGTCGGCGAAGGGTGGGAACTGTCCGGGCGGAAAATCTTCTCTACCGGCGCCGAGGGGCTGCGCTGGATGATGGTGTTCGCGCGCACCGACGAGGACCAGCCGCGAACCGGCACGTTCCTGGTCCGCGCGGACGCACCGGGCATCACCATCGAGCGCACCTGGGACCACCTCGGCCTGCGGGCGAGCCGCAGCGACGACGTGATCTTCGACCGCACGCCGCTGCCAGCGGACGCGGTAACCGAACTCGCCGTACCCGCACCGAGTCAGCGGCTGAGTCCGTTCCTGGCCTGGAACGCGCTGGGCATCGCGGCGCTGTACCTCGGAGTGGCGGACGCCGCCCGCGACTGGCTGGTCGGCTTCCTCGCCGAACGCACTCCCACCTCCCTTGGCAAGCCACTCGCGACCCTGCCGCGCTTCCAGTCCGCCGTCGGTGAGATCGACACCGCCCTCACCTCGGCCGGCGAGCTTGTCGCGTCGCTGGCGCGGCGCGTTGACAGCGGAGATGAGGCGGCCATTGGCCGGGCTGGGACCGCCAAGCTGACCAGTACCCGCGCCGCGATCGGTGCCGTCGAACTGGCGGTCGCGCTGACCGGCAACAATGGCCTGACCCGGCGGTACCCGCTGGAGCGCCACTACCGCGACGTGCTCTGCTCGCGGGTGCACGCGCCGCAGGACGACTCGATCCTGCTCGCCGCCGGCCGCTCGGCCCTCGGCATTGGCTAGCTGAGCGGCGGCCCGCAACCGAAGACCGCGGTGGTCCACGCGTACTGCGCGTCCAGTATCTCCCGCAGGAGTGCGATGACCGGATCGTCCAGGCTGAGGTCGTTGGTCACCCTGACCTGGCTGCCGGTCCCGCCGATGGGTACCCAGCCGAGCAGCGCCGCGCCCATCCGGTCGGTCGCCCACGCCGCGACCGACGGCACTCCGTCGGCTGACTCGAGGTCGGCCGGGTTGATCTTGCCTGCCAGCGCGTCGGCGGTGAGCGTCCAGTTCGCGACGCTGTCGGTGGCACGGAGCGTCTGAGCCGTCCAGGCCATCGCGATCGAGTCCATCCGGAGCATCCGCTGCATCATCCGGTGCTCGGTGCTGAAGGCCGCGCCGTCGGGTGTCGGCTGGTCACGCATGGACTGGGCACCGGATTCCAGGAAGGTCAGCAGGTCGCGTCCGCAGTTATCCCACGCGCCATCCGGTATCCCGTACGGGATGTGGGAACTCAGCGGAAAAGGGGGATCGGGGAGGGTGTTCTGGCCTAGATGGAGCCGGGGCGATGACGGTGGTTCCGGCAAATACTCGGCCAGCACGCTGTGCGCGAACTGGCCCAGCCGCCCGTGCCCGTGATCCGGCTCCTGGCCGATCGGGCGAAGCGTTTCGGGAGGGGACATGTCACTAATCGTGTCATGTTGACAGCGCTGCGTCAGCAGATTTACCTAACTAACGGGGGGTCGGTCGGGGCCGGTTGGTCGGGGAGACAGAGCGGCAGCCAGCACCCGGCGGAACTCCACCGATACCCGGTCGGCTCGGGTGTGCAGCTCGGCGGCCGGGTCGAGCGGGAACTCCAGGCCGGACAGCGCCCGGCGCTGCAGGACGAGGTCCTCGTCGAAGATCGACATCTCGTACTTCGCGGCTGCCTCGGCCGCCTCCGCGTCGGCCAGGCCGGGGCCGGTGAGCGTCTGGAAGACCCGCACCGTCGTGGCGTCCTCCGGCAGCACGCTGAACGTGAGGAACTGCCAGCCGTCGGCGTCCAGGTACTCCAGCAGCAGCGTCGCGGTGAGCGGTGCCTGATACTCGTAGGTCATCCGGCGCCGCTGTACGGCGGGCCGTTCCCCGGACGCGACCCCGGGGTCGGTCAGGTTGGTGAACGTGTGCTCCCGCACTGCCGTGTAACTCAGCCCGTTCCTGGCAACCTCGGCCCGCGGTATCACTTCCGGGCCCGCCCCGCCGATCGTCGCCTGATGGACGAACGGCAGGTGCGCCTCGTCGAGGAAGTTGTCCACCAGCATCGCCGAGTTCGCCTCGACCCGCAGGGCGGGGAGGAGCACCGTGGCGAGACCGTCTCCGTCGTTTCGGGGAGCGGAAATGCTGGGTACGGTGGCGCGCGGTTCCCGCGGAGCTAGCCAGACGAAACCGCCGCTCTCGGTCACCCCATGCGGGCGGGTCAGGTTGGCGCGGGCGGGGATGGAGGCGGTTTCCTCAAGCGCCGGGATCGCCACGCACGCGCCGTCAGCGGTGAACCGCCAGCCGTGATACGAGCACTGCAGCGTGCCCCCGATCAGTTCGCCCGCCGACAGCCGGGCGCGGCGGTGCGGGCAGGCGTCGGCGAAGGCACGGACGGCTCCATCGATCCGGACCAGGGCCCACTGCTGCCCGGCCGCCCGGACCGCGACTGGCTCCGCGCCGACCTCGGAGGACAGCGCCACCGGATGCCAGAACTCCGCCAGCGCCGGATGCGCGTTGGTGAACTCACCGCTCATATACCCTCCTGGTCCCGATATAACGGTACCCGCGCGCCCGGCAGGGGCTTCCGCACCGGCGAGTTCACCCCGCTGTCGATGTGACATCGACCGGCATAGAGCGCGGTCGATGTCA
>JBEKHI010000044.1:0-29731 GCA_050012355.1 Streptosporangiaceae bacterium
ACAGGAGCACGGAAAACACGCGCCGCGCGGGTCCGGTGATGATGCCGGACCCGCGCGGCGCGATGCTGGTTAGCCGCCGATCACGCGCTGAGATGATTCCGGTGTGATCGGACGCCTTGAGAAGACAGTGATCGACTGTCCTGACCCGCGCGCTCTGGCTGAGTTCTACTGTCAGGTGCTGGGGATGCGGATCAACGAAGATATCGACGGCTGGGTGGTCATCGGTTCCGCGCCAGGCCTGCGCCAACTGGCGTTCCAGCGCGCCGCCAACTGGATTCCGCCGCGCTGGCCAGACCCCGCCTACCCGCAGCAGATGCACCTGGACATCCGCGTGAGCGACCCCGCCCAGGCCGAACAGGAATTGCTCGCGTTGGGTGCTACCCGTGTCCGCGGTGAACGCGAGACGGGCTTCTGGGTCTTCACCGACCCAGTCGGCCACCCGTTCTGCATCGTTTTCGGCCGCCATGCTGCCGATGACATCTTGCCGCGGCCTGTCTAAGCCAGAGCCGCGGATGCGGTGACGGCTGGTCACTGGGCTGGGAGCGCGGGGCGGGGCTTGCCGGGGGCGACGGTGCGGGCCAGGATCCCGAGCGTGGCCCGCAGTGCGCTCTCTGGGATCACCGGGAAGATGGCGGCGTCCTTCCAGCTCTGCTCGGCCCCCGACCAGTCGTAGTAGGACGTCACGAGGGTGCCCTCCTCGATTGGCTCCAAGCGGTAGCCATACACGTGGCCGAGGTTCAGCTGGCCGTGGACGGTCCAGGCAATCTCCTGGTCCGGTTTGAACGTGACGATTTCGACGGTGACGTCGTAGAGACCAAGGGGATAGTCGTTGAGTGCTTCCCGGTCCATGTGCACGACGAAGGTGTCTCCCGCCTTGGCGACGATGTCGCCGCTGGCCTCCATCAGCATGCCGGAGCTGTCGATGGCAACGTGCCCCTGGGGGCTCCTGAGCACGGCGAAGATCTCGCCCGCTGGTGCGGCCACAGCCCGCTGCACTTCGAGTCGTTCCGGCATGTGACGATTGTTGCGCGGCGGCGCAGGACGGCGCCAGCCTGATCGGCGCGGGTCGCCGGTTTCTGTTGCAGATAGGAACTAACAGCCGTTAAATCGTTCAATGTCCGTACATCTTCAGTTAGGCTGGCCGTCCCTCCGGACTGGGAGCATTGCTCTGTTTTGTCGGCCATTGCCCAGGGAGGGGCAGTAATGACGGAGAGCATGGAGCGCACCGGCGTCTCGCGCAGGTCGTTCATAGGGGGCGTCGGCGTTACCGTCGGCGGCTTGGTGGTGGCCAGCGGCCCGGTCCTATGGCAACAGGCGGCCAAGGCCGACACGGTCACCGCTGAGCAGGTTCACCTGACCTTCGGCGAGGACCCGGCCAGTGAGGTCGTCGTTTCGTGGGTGACACCGACCTCGGTGTCCAACCCGAAGGTGATTGTCGGCACCACGGCAGACGGCTTTGGCCGCACCGTCGCGGCCGAGACCCGCGCCTACACCGACTCCAACAACGGCATCGTGACGATTGCTCAGCACGCCCGTATCGACGGCCTGAGGCCCGACACCGACTACGTGTACCAGATTGTCAGCGACAACGAGGAGCAGCTTTCGAGTGCGTTCCGCACCGCCCCGGCGGGCCGCGCGGCGTTCCGGTTCACTAGCGTCGGCGACATCGCCTGCGGTGACACCGCCTACTCGAAAGCGTCGCTCAACGCCGCGGCGACCGCCGCGTCGATCGAGCAGTTCGACCCGGTCGTACACCTGGTTAACGGTGACCTGTCCTATGCCAACTCCAATCAGCTGTACCAGCCCCAGGTCTGGGAGGAGTACTTCGACAACACGCAGCTCTCGTCCGCGAACCGGCCGTGGATGCCGGCCCTTGGCAACCACGAGAACGAGCCTGGCAACGGCCCGCAGGGCTACCTGTCGTACCAGACCCGCTTCACCCTCCCGAAGAACCACTCCGGCGACTTCGAGGGCAACTGGTACAAGTTCCAGGTCGGCTCGGTGCTGTTCGTCATGCTGGACAACAACGACGTCTGCTACCAGATCGACACTGGCACCTACCTGAGCACTGGCGACAACCAGACCCTGACCGGCTACTCCGGCGGTGCGCAGGAGAGGTGGCTGGAGAAGACGCTGCGCGAGGCGTCGACCGACACCTCGATCGACTGGATCGTCGCCGTCATGCACCAGCCCGCCATGTCCACGTCTGACGCGGACGGCTCCGACCTGGGCATCCGCCAGAGCTGGATGCCGCTTTTCTACAGGTATGGCGTGGACTTCGTGCTGGCCGGCCACGACCACGACTACGAGCGCAGCTATGTGGTGAAGGGCACCGACTCCGGCACCGTCCTGCGGCCGCACGTCGTCAGCACCGACCTGAACAGCGTCGACTCCGACGAGGGCCTCGTCCACCTGGTGATCGGCACGGGCGGCACCCACGGCCACGACGACGTCTACCAGACGGACACCGCGGGCGAACCAACCGAGACCATCAACGTCTCCGGCACCGCGACCGAGACCGAGGACGCGCCGTGGTCCGCGGTCACCGACCCCAACACCACCTACCCGTGGGGCCTCGGCGTGTTCGACGTGGACCCGGGCCGCTTCCCCGGCGACAAGACCAAGATGACCTTCACCTACTACCACACCCCGGCCGCCACCGCTGCGAACCCGTACCCGGCCGCGATCGAGTTCGACACCTTCACCGCTACCCGGACCCGATCGGACGGCTTCGGCTTCCGCCAGCGTAACGCCAAGTAGTCCTCGGTACCCCTGAGATGACGGCCGGGGGCACCGGGAGGGTTCCGGTGCCCCCGTTCCGTATCCGGCGGTGAGCCGCTATTCGGTGATCTTGGTGAGGAACAGCCAGGCGCTCGTGACGCCGCCCACAAGAGCTACCAGTACCGGACCGACCAGGACGTAGAGTCCCGCCTGCACCCCGAGTACCAAGACGATGCCCGCGGCCAGCAGCAGCAACGAAGTGACCGTGATGGGAGTAACAGCCTCGAGTACGGGCGCGATCGCCTGGTTACTCCGGCCGCCCTTCGCGCGCCGGTCCAGAACGTGGAGGCCGGTACCAGCGATCATGGCGAGAACGATCAGCTCGGCGCCGAGCGTGCGATACGACTGCCCGGGAATCGCGATCAGTACCGAAATAAGCAGGATCATGCTGAACAGGCTCAGCGTCTGGGCCGCCCGGTTCCGCAGTTCCTGTGACCTCGTGATGGACGCGACCCTGATCGAGACCGCCACGAACAACAGTCCGGTCATCGTGGCGGCGGCGCCACCACAGATCTCGGCGAACGTGTCCCAGGCTTTCAAGCCAATCCCTTCAGCCGCGGGGCCTCTTGCCGCGAGCATACGACTCGAAGACAGAGGTAGTCGCCGCCGCGGTGCGAGGCATCCGCCGCCGCGGCGAGTACGATCAGCGCGGTAGCGCCTAGTGCAAAACAGATGTGCGGAGGGTGACGATGGACGCAGGAGCGCGGTTTCTCGCTGCCTTCAACGAGATCGAGGATCACTTCCGGAGCGCGCTCGGGGTCGATGACCACGCCGAGTTCGCGTCGATGGCGCGGGAATATGCCACTAGCCATCGGCTGCCTAAGGAGTACCGGGACGAACTGTCGGCGTTCGCATCGCTGAGGAACGCGATCGTTCACGGGCGGTACTACGGCGGCCGTCCTATCGCCGAGCCAGTGGCGGAGGTAGTCGACCAGATCGAGCGGCTCCGCGACCGGATCGTGGCTCCGCCTACCGCCTTGTGCGTGCTGGGCAGCATGGACGTCTGCACGACCGGCCCGGATGAGCCGATCAGCAGTGCCCTGGACCATATCCGGCGCTTCGACTACTCGCAGCTTCCGGTGTACGACGGCGCCGCGTATGCGGGCATCCTGACAACCAATGCGATCGCTCGGTGGCTGGCAGCCCAGCTGGCGGCATCCGGCGGGCTGGCCGAGGCCGAGTCCGTCCGCCGCGTGCTGACCTTCGCCGAGCCGCATGAGCAGGCGGTGCACACGCCCAAGACACTCACCGCCGCGCAGGCCATCCACCACCTGTCATCGGACGGGCACGCAGGACGGCCGACGGTCGCGTTGATCATCACCCAGTCCGGCAAGGTCACCGAGAAACCGCTCGCGGTCGTGGTCAGACATGACCTGCCAGCGCTTATGACAGCGCTAACGATTTAGCATGCTGGTGGAAGAGCGGAGGTCCGGCAGGTGCCAGCGCGAGCCGTGTGGCGGCGGGTCAACCCGGGAACCGGGCAGGTCCTGGACTTGCTGCATGCGCGGATCGTCGAGCCGTACGCCCCGCACCTGCATCAGGAATTCGCCGTTGGCGCGTGTACAGCGGGCATCGAGGTGATTCGCTACCGCGGCGCGCAGCATTACTCGGGTCCGGGAAGCATCGTGATTCTTGAACCCGGCGAGCCGCATACCGGCGGACCGTCGGATAAGTCGGGCTTCGTCTACCGCGTGATGTATCCGGCCGCCGACTTGCTGCGCGACGAATGCGGACGTATCCCGCGATTCCCCGAGCCGGTTGTGATCGATCCCGAGCTCGCGAGCGCGCTAAGAAGCGTGCATGCCGCGTTCGGCCGGGACACCGAGCCGTTCGAGATGGAGTCACGACTGGCCTGGCTGCTGGGAGAACTGGTGCGACGGCATGCCTCGCCGGCAATGCCCGAGGTCGAGTCCCGTAAGGCCAGTGGTGTGGCCCGGCTGGTACTGGCCACGCTGTCCGATCGGATGTCGTGCCCGCCCACGCTCGCCGAGATCGCGTCGGAGGCCGGGATGTCGCGATACCAGCTCGTGCGGACCTTCGGCGCTGAGGTCGGCATGCCGCCATATGCCTGGCTGGCTCAGCACCGGGTCACCCGCGCCCGGGCGCTGCTGGAGGAAGGCCGCGGCCTGGCGGAGACGGCGGCCATCACCGGCTTTGCCGATCAGGCCCACCTGACCAGGTGGTTCAGGCGAGTCGTGGGCGTCACCCCCGGTGTGTACCGCAACAGCGTTCAAGACACCCCCGGACCGAGTGAGCGATGCTCAGCTAGTGGCTGAGATGCGAAGGTCCCGGTGAGCCGGAAGGGCTGGATCCTGTTCGCGATCATGTGTGTGGTGTGGGGCATTCCCTACCTGCTCATCAAGGTCGCGGTGGGAGGTGTCGCGGTCCCGGTAGTGGTCTTCGCGCGGACCGCGCTAGGAGCGATGATCCTGCTTCCGCTGGCGTTGCGCTCGGGGCAGCTGAGCACGTTGCGCCGCCATTGGCTAGTGCTCGTGGCGTTCACCGTGCTTGAGGTGATCGGACCATGGGGACTGCTGTCGGAGGCCGAACGGAAACTGCCCAGCTCGCTCGCCGGACTGCTGGTAGCGGCCGTGCCGATCATCGGCGTGGTGGTCGCCAAGCTCACCGGTGGCACCGAACGGCTCGGCCGCTGGCGCTGGGCCGGGCTCGTCATCGGCCTGGCCGGGGTCGCGGTGCTGGCCGCTTCTGACCTGAACCGTGGTAGCGGCTGGCCGATCGCGGAGATCCTGCTGGTGTCCGTGGGCTACGCGTCCGCGCCGATCATCGTCGCCCGCAAGCTCGGGGACGTCCCGTCCATGGTGCTCACCGCGGCTTGCCTCAGCATCGCCGCGATCGTCTATGCGCCGCTGGCCATCCTCAGCTGGCCGCACCGGATGCCGGACAGCAACGTGCTGGCGGCGCTGGCGGCGCTCGGTGTGGTCTGCACCGCCTGCGCGTTCACCGTGTTCTTCGAGCTCATCCGGGAAGTCGGCACCTCGCGCGCCATGGTCTTCACTTACGTGAACCCGGTGGTGGCGGTGGCAGCCGGAGTCACTCTGCTCGGGGAGCCGCTCACCGTCACCATGGTGGCATCGTTCGTGCTGATTCTCGCCGGCTGCCTGCTAGCCACCAGAGGCGAGCCGCTCGGCCTCGAAGCCGAACAGGCCGATCCACTCGGCGAGGTGAGCGCTAAGCCGTGATCGCTCAGGTCACTGTCCGCGGCAGGTCTTTTGCGTAGACAGCGACGGCTGCCTCGGCCAACTCGCACAGACCGGTGACCGACTGCCGCAGCAGGCGCCAGCCGGCGAACCCCGTCAGCAAGCCGAGCAGAACGGCCGGCCACCACCACGCGCCGAGTACGACGACGGCGACCGCCCAGGCCACCGTCTCGCAGGCGGCGTCGTAGGAATCCCGTGCGCCAGTGAGGGACGCGCGGGCCGACTCCGGCATGACCAGCAGCAGCGCGGCCCAGCTGGCCGTGATGTCCAGGCTGGTCCGCTCGCGGACGCGTTGCCTGGTGGCCGCGAGCTGGTCGGCCGACCACGTGTAGCCCGCGGGCGGCTCCGGCGAAGTGACGGCCCGCCGCGCATCGAGCCGGGCCTTGCGCAGCGCTTGGCCCTGGTCCCCGGACCGGACCGCCGCGATCCCCAGCTCCTTGGGATCCGTCCAGCGTCGCCGGCGAGCCGCCAGGACACGGTCGCCGAGCGGGACCAGCCACCACGGCCACGCTCCGCTGGCCAGCACGTCCACACCAGCGGCGGCGACCGGCACCACGAACGAGCACACGGCCACAGCGAACGCCAGCAGTACGAGAGAGGCGGCCGCGCCCGACTGGGAGATCTTCAGCGCGGTCGCTATGCGTTCGCGAGCCAGCCCCAGGTCGGCCGCATGAGCCTGGCCGAGCTGGCCGCCGCAGATCACGGCGGCCAGGACGTAGACGGTGGCGGGCAGCAGCCGCCGGAAAAACCAGCGGTCAGGGATGCGGCTCTGAAGCTCGGCTAGCAGGCTCACCGGCTATTCCACGAGCCGCAGCGGCTGACCGGACATCCAGCAGCAGGGGGCGGTAGGTGAGTCGTCGCGCAGCTCCACCCGGGGACAGCTCCGGGTCGGGCAGACCCATCCGGATGAACGCGGCGCCGGACCTTCCGGAAAGCCACGGCCCATGGTGACCTCCAGCCCGAGGCCGCCGGGAATGCCGACGGCTGTGGCCGCGTCATGCAGCGCGCGGATCGCTTCCCGCCATGCCGCGGTGGATGGCTCGGCGGCGAGGAACGCCTGGCTGAGGGGGTCCCACCGCTCGTCGCCGAGTTCCAGCCTCAGGTCCGCGGCGTTCAGGCACAGATACAGGGCCGCGTCCGAGTACGGGTCGGGACCACGGGCCTTGCGCCGGACCACGCCCACGTCCTCCAAATCCCGCCATATCGTAACTAGCGTGACCATCATGTCACCATCGGAGTCGGTTGCCGCCCGAGTCGCGGCAGCCATTCAGACCGGGGACCTGTCTCCGCTGACTACCGCCGAGGCCGAGGCGGACGCGATCGCCTTGCTGCGGGTGGCCGCTCCCCGGCCCGGCCAGGACATGGACAACGCCGCGCTGGCCACCGCCTGCCGGATGTTCGCCCTGCGCAGCCTGGCGGGCGGCTCGGACGCGGATGGGTGCGCGCGGATCGTGGCCGCCATCGTCGGTGTCCTGCCGCCGGATGCCGGGGTGGACCTGTCAGCCGACGATCGAGCCAAGCTCGACTCGTTGCCGCCGGTTTGGCGCGAGGGGGTCTTCGCGGCGCTAGCCGCGCGAGCGCACAGTCGCGGAGCCGTCGGCGACCAAGCCGGACGGCTTGAGACCGCGCTGGCCTGGTCCAGCCGCGCCTGGGCGATGCTCGGCCAGACCGACGACCTGAGCCAGCTCGGGCCGGCCCTGACCCACCGGATCACGCTGCTGAACTCGCGGGCGCGGCTGGCGGCCGACCCAGACGCCTGGGCGGAGGCCGCCGACGTGGGACGCGCCCTGGCCGGCGTCCTGTCGCCGGAGCAGGCGGCGCACGGCCCGTACCTGGCGGCCGGGGCCGAGGCGATCGTCCGGGCGACCCTGTTCCTCGGCGATCCGGCTCGCGAGGATGCCGAGCGCGCCGCCGCGCTGGTGCCAGCCGATCATCGGACGCGGGTCACCACCGAACTGCTTCGCACGCTGAAGGCGGTGCACGATTACCCGGTCAGCTGGCCCGGCGAACCGGACGCGCGGATCGGCGTCGGCCTGCTCAAGCAGGGCCAGGCGCAGGCGCACGCCGGAGTCATCGCCGCCGCCAGCCGGCGGTTGCGCGCCGCGCTGGCCGCCACTCCTTCCGATCACCCGGCCCATCCCGAGCTGATCCTGGAGATCAGGAAGGCGGCCGTGGCCTTCGCGGTGGCCGGTGGCCCCGGACTGCCCGCCGACGTCGTACTGGCCGCCTTCGTCGTGGACCTGCGGGGGTCCGGCTCCACGGTCACCGATGGCTGGCTCGCCGGATATGAATCGGCCTTCGCCCGGCTGTCCCCGGATCACCCAAGCTTGCTGGAGTACGCGGTCACCCGCGCGGCCGCTAACGGGGTGCGGGCGGACCTCATCCGGTCGGCCGAGCCCGGACGCGCGGACCAGCTCGCCGACCAAGCGCGACAGATACTCGACGGTCTTTCCCTGCCCGAGCAGTGCACAGTGACCATAACGATGAGAGCTGGTCTCTACGCGCAGTCGCTGGCGTTCGCCGGATGTCTAACGCCTTGGCCGGCGCTTGCCACCCCGGGAGAGCTGGGGGAGGCGTTCCAGGCGACGAACGAGGCACTAGGCGGATCCGACGGGTTGCCCGGTGCCTTCCGTGACCTGTTCTTCCTGGATCTGGCCCCGGACGCGGACAGCGCGCGGGCCGAGACTTATCGTCGGCTCGCCGCGCTGGCCGAGCAGATCCCCGATGACCGTCAGGTCAGACGCGCCACGCTCATCGCCATGATGGGCGCGACTCTGTCGAGCGCGGCCTCGTTGCGGGCGGACCCGGAGATCGCCCGCGAGGCAGCGGATCTGATACTGCGTGCGTTCACGATTGACCCCAGCATCCAGCAGAACCAGGGATTCGTCGGCGCCTTCGCTGCCGCGCTCACGCTCGACCCGGGGCGAGTACTGAATGAGTGGGACGCTCAGCAGCGGCTGGCCGCGACGGCGCTGCTCGCCAGCATGCAGGACACCGGCCTGGTCCAGCTGGAGCTCGCCAAGACGATGGGGGAGATCCTGGTCGCCGCCATGACACTCGCCACGCAACGTGAGCTCAGCCAGCGGCAGCGGATCCATGATCTCGCCGACCGCGCTCGCGACCTCGCCCGGCGCGGCGGCCCGGAGACCGAGGACCAGTACGTCCCGGTGCTCGACGTGTTCGTGGCCATGGTGGACGCGAACGCGGACGTGGCCGCGGCGCTGCCTGAGTTTCGCGGGGCGGAGGTTCAGGCGGCGGCGGTCGCGGGATTTCGGCAGCAGCTCGCCGCGCTGCCCGCGGAGCACCGGATGCGACCGTTGATCGAGTCACTCCTCGGAATCCAGCTGCGCGCGCAGGCGACCGTGAGCCCGGATGATCCGGCCGCGATTCAGCTGCGCGCGGAGGCGGATAGCCTCATCAGCCGCGCGCTGGCCGCGATGCCGGCCCAGCAGGCCGCGCTCGTCGGAAGCTATGTCGGTGCGGACAGCCCGCTGCGCTCGGAGAAGAGGACGGCGAAGATCCACGCGGCGTTCGGCGAGGCGGCCGACCATCCCGAGGCGTTCCGGGCGTTGATAACCGACCCGCGGATCCCGGTCAGGGACCGGATACACGAGGGCCTGACCACCGCGATCCAGGTCATACCCAGGGCTGAGATCCTGCACGGCCTGGGCTATGCGGAACTCGCGGTCGAGCTGATGTCCCAGGTCGCCGATCGCGGTATTGATCACGAGTCGGCCGAGCACACCTTCGCGGGACTCATGCCGGCCCACCCGGAACGGTACGTTTCTGGGCTGCTCACGCTCCTGCGCCTGGCCCGGCAGGAGGTGGCTCGGCGCTCGCCCGAGCTGGTGGCGGAGCTGGCCCCGATGCAGGACCAGATCGTCGCCCGGGCGGCCGCGCTCGCCGAGCGGGCACGCGGCGTACTGCTCGCCCGGCAATTCGAATCCAGGACAGACCTCGGCGAGCTGGAAGCGGAGTATCCCGGCCTGGCTGGCGAGTACACGCGCGTGGTCACTGAGCTCGGCGCGGACCCCGACACGCTCGCCGAGCTCCGGCCCGCGAGCGACCCGCCCGCGGTTGGACGGCCCGAATGGGCGCGGCTGGAAAAGCTTCGCCTGTCGGGGGAGCTGGACGCCCTCATTGAGCAGATCCGGCACGTTCCCGGTTTCGGCACCTTCCAGCGCGGTCTCGATCCGCTCCAGATGCGCGCCCTCGCGGCGGATGGCCCGGTGGTGCTGCTCGCCTATCCCGGGTGGCCGGGAATGACGCCGGACGAGAATTTCGGCAAGCCCTGCGCCTTCATCGTGACCACCGAATCGATCAAGGCGTTCCAGCTGGCCGACGACTTCAGGGAATTCGACGCGGCCGCTGCCCGGTGGCGCGCGGCCATCGTCGACATTACGGCCAGGGGTGCGCGGCGGCCGGGTATTGCCCGGCTGCGGCAGGCACACCAGGACCTGACCGAGGTGCTGTCATGGACCTGGCATCACGTCACCGGGCCAGTTCTCGAGGCGGCCGGGCTTGGCAGCAGGGACGAGGCAGCGGGTGGCTGGTCGCGCGTGTGGTGGATTCCGGACGGGTCGCTGAACGCGCTTCCGCTGCACGCGGCCCAGTGCCAGCTACCCGGCTGTGACCTTGCGGGGTGCGGCGCGGCGCTCGACCTCGTGGTGTCGTCCTACATTCCTAGCTTCCGGACACTTGCTCATGTCCGAAGCCGTGGCGTCGGGGACTCGGGTAGCGGCCCAGCCGTCATCGTGGCGGCCGGCGACGATGAGCTGCCCGGCGCGGAGGCCGCCGCCAGGGAAGCCGCCCAGCGGCTCGGGGCTGGCCCCGACGAGGTGCTCGTCGGCGACGCGGCCACCCGTGAGCGAGTCCTGGCCATGCTCGGGGATTCGACCTGGGCGCATTTCGGCTGCCACGCGACCAGCGACCCCCGGCAGCCGTCCAGCGGCACCCTGCACCTGCCTAACGGAGAGACGCTGACGGTGCGGGAGATCTTCGCGGGCCGCTCGGGAATCGGCCGAACCGGACCGGCGCGGCTGGCATTCCTCACCGCCTGCGGCACCGCTCGCACCTCGCAGCGGCTTGCCACCGAGGCGATCCACCTGACGAGCGCCTTCCTCGTCGTCGGCTTCACCGAGGCCATCGGCACGCTCTGGGAGATCGATTCCGTCAGCGCCCGCCAGGTCAGTTCCGCGTTCTACGAGCGAGTTACCGGGCCCTCGCCGCAGCCTGCCGCACTGGCCCTGCACCACTGCGTCAGGCAACTCCGCCGCCAGCGCCCCACCGAGCCCCACACCTGGGCCGCCTACATCCACTCCGGCGCCTAGCCAACCAGCGAGCGTCCGGCGATAACTCGAATCTACAAACGATTGCTACGGGTCGGTGGCGGGCAAGGGGCCAGGGATCTTTACTGGTGCGAGCGGCTGTTTGGCCCGCGAAACTGGTACCAGCGCCCAGAATCCAGGAGGTAACGCCAATGACCCGTGAACCAGGACTTACCGGGCAGACCGTGGTCGTGATCGGGGGCAGCTCCGGCATTGGCCTGGAAACCGCTCGCCAGGCCCGCGAGGAAGGCGCCGAGGTCATCCTGACTGGCCGGAACGCCGACCGCCTGAAGACTGCCGCGGCCGACGTCGGCGCGCGTGACACCGCGGCGTTCGACGCCACCGACGCGGCCGCCCTAGACGGATTCTTCGCTGGCCTGCCGGGACCGATCGACCATGTGATGGTCACCGGCCCGGGCCCGTACTACGCGGCCCTAGCCGACCTCGACCACGCGCGGACGATCCGCGATTTCGACGATCATCAATGGCTGGCCGTTTCCGTCGCCCGCAATGCCGTCGGCCGGGTACGGGCTGGCGGCACGCTGCTGTTCATGGCAGGCACCGGCGGTCGCCACGCGGGACCTGGTCTCTCGGTTATGGCCGCGGCCACCGCCGCGCTGCCCGCCCTGATCGCCAACCTGGCGGCCGAGGTGGCACCGATCAGGGTCAACCTGATCGCGGCCGGCTTCGTCGACTCGCCACTGTCGGCCCGGCTGCTCGGCGGCGACCTGGACGCGCGCCGCGCCCAGCTGCGTGCGACGCTGCCCATCGGCCGGGTGGTCGAGCCGGCCGATGTCGCCGCGCTGGCCGTGCACCTGATGACCAACACGGCGATTACCGGTGCGACCTACGACATCGACGGCGGCGAGCAGCTCGTGCCAGGCTGACCCCGGCTAGGGCTCCCCGAACCAGGTCGTCAGGGCGTCTTCTAGGCCATCCTTGTCCGGTTCGTCGGTCGCCAGCGCCCACGCCACGTACCCGTCCGGGCGGACGAGCAGACCACGCGTGGGCGGGTTGTCGGAGCTGGCGGTGATGCTCGCCACCCGACCGTCCCAGCCACCGGCCGCCTGATCCAGCGCGCCGTCCTCGGTCAGGTCAATGAGCGTCGGCCGTCCGTCGCGCACGAGCTCGGCCAGCCGCTGGGGCCCGGCCGCCGTCCGCAAGGTGAGTTCCGGTGCGAAGTAACCGGTCAGCGGGTGCGGATCGGTGTCGCCCATGTTGTAGCGGACGTCGGAGCCAGCCATCAGATCGGCGATGTGCTGAAGGTTCTCCTGGCGCTGCAGAAGTTCCCCGAACAGCTCGCGCAGCGCCGTCACGTCGCCGCCCGGTGCCATCAGCGCGGTCTGTGCCTGGGTCTGCATGAATACCCGCGCGCCCACCGCGTGCCGCTCCGTCTCGTAGCTGTCGAGCAGCCCCGGTGTGGCCCAGCCCTGCGCGGCCGCCGCCAGCTTCCAGCCCAGGTTGGCGGCGTCCTGCAGGCCCAGGTTGAGCCCCGGGCCGCCCGAGGCTGAGTGCACGTGCGCGGCGTCGCCCGCGAGGAAGACGCGTCCGTCGCGGTAGCGCTCGGCCAGCCTGGTGTTGCGGCCGACGAGGCGACGCAGGATCGCTGGTCCGGGCGGCGGCGGTTCGAGCGGCAGATCGACGCCGAGTACCCGGTGGACGCTCTCCCGAAGCTCGTCCAGTGTCATCGGGGTGCCGCTGCCTGGCCACTCGCCGTCGGGGGTGTCTTCCCACTCCAGCGTGTTGACGATCGGCCGCTCAGGATCGAGCGCGGCGAGGGTCAGGACACCATGCTCGGTGCGGTGGAATCCGGCCTGCACCTCGCCGACCCCGCGCACCATGAGCCGGCCGCCCTCCGTCACGCTCGCCCAGGACGGCGCGGCGATGTTCGCGGTACGCGCGACGAGGTTGTCGCTCGAGACGCCGGGGAACGCGATGCCCGCCTGGTGGCGGATGGTGCTGTGGCCGCCGTCGCAGCCGACGAGATAGCTGGCGCGTAGCTCGAGCACACCAGCGCCGGTCTCCACCTGGAGCGTCACACCGTCGTCGTCCTGGGTGTACGAACGCACCTCGTGCCCGCGCCGGATCTCGACCCCCAGCTCCGCCGCCCGCTCGGCGAGCAGCGCCTCCAGTTCGCGCTGCGGGATCGGCAGCGCGAACATCGGGTTGGTGTCCAGCTCCGCCAGCGGGAGCGGCAGCGCGCCGAAGAAGAAGGCGGGCATCGGGACCGGTGCCCCGGCGCGGCCGGTGACGCGCTGGTAGAGACCGCGGTGATCGAGCAGCCGCACGACCTGCCCCACCAGGCCGTTTGCCTTGGGTGTGGTCAGCCGTTCTGGCAGGCGTTCCAGCACCAGGGGCTCGGCACCGGCGAGCGCGATCTCGCAAGCCAGCATCAGGCCCACCGGGCCGCCGCCGACGATTACTACGTCTGGCATCACAAGTTCTCCTTCTGTGGTTCGGGGAGGCCGGCGGCGACCTGTGCCATCGCGTCGCGCAGCAGCGACACGAGCGATTCCGGCGGGTCGGCTCGCAGCCATCGGTCGAGGACGGTCGTCTGGGCGGCAAGCGCGACGGATGCCACCAGCGCGGGGTAAAGATCGCGGTCAGGATCGGTTCCGGTGCGCTCCGCGATCGCCGCGGTGAGCGCGCTCGCCGCGGCGAAGCTGCCCTTTACGAGCTCGGCGCGCAGCATCGGGTCGTCTAGCACCAGGCGCAGGCTCTCCCGCTCCTCGGTAGGGGTGGCGGCGAGGGCATCCGACGAGGCCTCGTACGGCTCCATCATCACAGCCGTGAGTCCCCGCCAGAGGGGCTCGTCCGGCGGCAACTGCCGCATCCTGACCGCCGCGAGCTGTGCTCGCTCGACGTGCCGGTCGACGATCGCCTCGTACTTGTTGGCGAAGTAGTTGCTGAACGTGCGACGCGAAACGCCGACCGCCGCGACGATGTCCTCGGTGCGGACGTTCTCCAGCCCGCGCTCCTTCGCGAGACGGAGTGCCGCCAGGCTCAGCTCACCTCGGAGAGCCTGCTTCTTGCGTTCGCGGAGGCCTAGCGCCGCCTCGTCCTGATCGGTCACGACATCACCCTAGCAAATCTTTCTCAATGAGCAATAATGCTCATTGAGAAAATTTCATCAATCCTTTGACGCAACTGATTGGTTGCCATAGTATCGCAACCAGTCAGTTGCTACATGAGGAGGCAGTCGTGGGATTTCCTGATCGCATCGAGCGGACCGTCGAGATCGCTCACCCGCCGGCCAAGGTCTGGGCGGCGCTCACCACCGGCGAGGGGCTGAGTGCCTGGTTCGGCAACGAGGCCACGATCGAGCTGCGCCCGGGCGGCTCGGCCTGGATGAAGTGGGACAACGGCCACACCGCCAACATGCGGGTGGAACGGGTGGAGGAGCCGACCGTGTTCGGCTTTACCTGGCACATCTACGGGCTGCCCGAAGACGATCCGCGCCGCACCTACGTGGAGTTCACCCTGGAGCCGGCTGGCCCGGGCACCCGGCTGACCGTGGTCGAGTCCGGTTTCTCGCAGCTTCCGCCGGACGCGCACCGGACTGCCTTCGACGGCAACACCCGGGGGTGGGCTAGCGAGCTGGGAGAGCTCGTCGACTACCTCGATGCCGCTGCCTGACGATGGAAACCGAGGCGATCGCCGAGCAGGTCTTTACCGCCCTGGCCGACCCGAGCCGGCGCGCCATCCTGGCCGCGCTGGCTTCCGGGGGGCCTGCCACCGCGACGGATCTGGCCGGCAGGCTGCCGATCACTCGTCAGGCGATCGCCAAGCACCTGGCTCTGCTGGCCGAGGCTGGCCTGGTGACGGCCGAGCCAGGGGAGCGGCGCCGGGTGCGGTACCGGCTGCGCTCGGCGCCGATGCAAGTGGCGCAGCAGTTCCTGGCCGCGCTGGCGCGCGACTGGGATGGTCCGCTCGACGCGCTGAAAGATCACCTCGATAAGCAAGGGGAGGTCCCGTGGTGAACGTGGAAGCCCGGCGCGCGGCGGCCGCGCCGGGGGTCGTGCTCGCGGTGACGCTCGGGCTCGCCGCCGCCTGCTGGGCAGTCGCCGCCTGGCTGATGCACGGCATGGATATGGGAGTCGCGACCCGGCCAGGGTCGTTCGGGATCTTCGCCGCCGCGTGGGTGACGATGATGGCGGCGATGATGCTGCCGGGCGCGGCCCCGGCGATCGCCCGGACAAACGGCAGGGTGCTGTTTACCGGGGCCTACCTGGCCATCTGGGCGCTGGCGGGCGTCGTCGCCTACGCGCTGGACAGGCCGCACGGGACGCTCGCGGCCGGCGCGGTGGTGATCGCGGCCGGTGCCTATGAACTGACGCCGGTCAAGCGGCACTTTCGCCAGCGCTGCCGCGAGGAGACCGGGCTTGGTTACGGGCTCTGCTGCGTCGGCTCGACCATCGGGCTGATGGCGATGCTGGTCGCGCTGGACGTGATGAGCCTGTTCTGGATGGCGATAGTCGCCGTTCTCGCCTGCGGTCAGAAGCTGCTGCCCGCGAAGGCTGCCATCGACGTCCCGCTAGCGCTGGCGCTGATCGGACTCGGGCTTTTGATCGTCCTTGAGCCCGCACTGATTCCAGGACTCACGATGTAAGGAGACAACGCAATGACCAATCACAAGACAGGTACGCGCGAGGAATGGCTCGCCGGGCGGATAGAACTGCTCGAGGCGGAGAAGGAACTGACCCGACGGGGCGACGAGTTGTCCCGGCGACGGCAGGAGCTGCCCTGGGTCCGGGTCGACAAGGACTACCGTTTCGAGACCGGGTCGGGAACCGTGTCACTCGACGACCTGTTCGCCGGCCGCTCGCAGCTGCTCATTTACCACTTCATGTTCGGGCCCGACTACACCGCCGGCTGCCCGTCCTGCTCGGCGATCGCCGACGGATTCAACGGTTCCGCGGTCCACCTGGCCAACCACGACGTCACGCTCTCGGCGGTCTCGCGGGCACCGCTGGCCAAGCTCGACGCCTACAAGCGGCGGATGGGCTGGAGCTTCCCCTGGGCTTCCTCCTACGGCAGCGACTTCAACTTCGACTTCGGTGTGGCGCACACCAAGGAAGAGTGGGAGGCCGGTGCCGTCGCGTACAACTTCGGGGAGATTGACCTGCGGCCGCCGGCCGGCCAGCAGGATTACACCAACGCCTTCAACGAGTCGGTCGGCACCGACTGGGAAACCTACCGGCGCGAAGGACCCGGCATGAGCGCGTTCGCGCGCCAGGACGACGCGGTCTACCACACCTACTCGACGTACGGGCGCGGGCTCGACGTCTTGTGGGGCATGTACCAGTGGCTCGATCGCGCGCCGCTTGGCCGCAACGAGACCGGCATGTGGTGGCATCGGCACGACGAGTACTGATCTAGCGGTCTTCCGTGCCGCTCAGGTAACGTTTCAAGGTGTGATCGGCGGAGATCTCGAGCACCTTGCCCGTACTGCCTATGAGGCTCACCGTGGTGCCCTGTCCGGATCCGGTCCGCCCTGGGACGAGGCTGGCGATGAGGAACAACGCGCCTGGCAGGTCGCGGTCCAGGCCGTCGCTGGCCCCGGTGACGTCACCGTCGCCGAAGGGGGTCCGACCCAGGCGCTCGTCCTGCAGGCCGACGATCAGACCCACGTCTTTCGCAACGAGTTCATCGCTGGGCGGCAAGGAAACCTGCCCATCACCGACGAACACGCCTCCAACCAGCACGCTCTCTTCCAGTCCGCCCACAACCTTTGGTACGTCGAGGACCTCGGCTCGACCAACGGGACCTGGCTCAACGGCCGTCGAATCTACGCGTCCCAGCGGCTGAGAAAGGGAGACAAGATCAGAATCGGGCGAACCGTCATCACCGTGGTCTCCACCTAGTCGCGGCCGGCCTCGTGGGTACCTGCTGACCCCAGCGATGGGCCATCGATAGCGGGATATCCCCAGCGATGGGCCATCGCTGGGGTGGCGCCGTGGCCCGTTTCGCGCAATTTGTTGACTTTGCCGGGTGCTGACGCTGTGCTAGCTCTTATTCCTGTAGGGATTGAGATCCGGGCGGGGTGAGGAGATGGGCGGCAAGCGGCGTCGGCTCGACCCGGTGGGGCCGTTCGGTAATCCGGACGGGTCGAGAGCCGACATCGAGGATTTGATCAGCGAGTTCGTCGACTTCGGCGGCAATCCCGCGTATGGCCACCTCGCGACCCGTGCGAACGACTCCATGGTGCGGATCATCGTGGGGAAGCTCGGGGCTGGCAAGACGGTCTACCTGCGCCGTCTTCAGGATTTCCAGGCACATCAGGACTCCGTCTACGCCGATGTGCCGCAGCAGGGCGTGCCGAAGACCGAGGTCGTGGTGAAGGCATGCCAGTGGTTCACCGGCAGTGTTCTGGTCGAGAAGTGGATGCAGATCTGGGAGCGCGCCATCATCCGGTCGCTGGCCTCGCACCTGCTGCGCCATCCCGAGTTGCGCTGGCAGTTGCGCGACGAGCAGGCAACCGAGCTCGAACAGTCCTACTCGCGGCTGCTCGATGATGCCCGGCGGCCTCGGGCGATCTATAGCCAGGTGCGCGACATCATCAATCAGCGGCAAACGGGCCATCAGCTGTCTACCTATCTCGACGATCCGCTCTGGGACGACCTCCAGGATCTGCTGGGCGAGATCATCCGCCAGTGCAAGCCGATCTATTTCTATCTCGACGCGGTGGACGAGGAGTTCAGCCACGCTCCGATGTACTGGCTGAAGTGTCAGGAGGGGCTGTTCTACCAAGTCATGCGGCTGCTCCGCGACCACCGGCTGGGTGGTCGGCTACACGTCGTTGTCTGCATCCGCGACATCGTCATGTCGTCGGTGTACCGGTCAGAACATGCGCCGCGGTACTACAACGAACCGCACATACGCGTCCTGAACTGGGACCGCGAGTCGCTGCTCTATCTGCTCGGGCAAAAATTGGAGCGGCTGCCTTCGTCCCTGCTCATGCGCCGCGTCGCCACCGGCCCTCCCACGATCAGCGACTGGCTCGGCGTAAACGGCCACTGGCAGGCGCCCGATGGCGACGGAACGATCGAGGGCTACCTGCTCAGCCACACAAGGCTGATCCCGCGCGACATCATCTCGCTGGGAAATGAGCTCAGCGAGGAGGTCCTGCGACAGAAGCAGGCTGGCCGTGACGGCCTGCCACCGGCGGCTCTCCAGCAGGTGGCGCAACGCTGCGCCAAGCGGTTCGGCGACTCCCAGCTCGCCCAGTGCGCCAACCAGATCTCGTCGGACCTGATGCCGCAGAACGCCGCGCTGCACGACTACTCGGAATTGTTCACCAGTACCCAGGCCTACATCAGCGGTGTGCAGGAGGACCTTCGTTCCTTTGTCCGGATGATCGGCGTCGACCGATTCTCGCGCGGGGATCTTGACGCACTGCGGGAAGTGGCGGATCTGCACTTCGATAAGGCGACGGACCTCGCCTCTGTCCTGTGGCAGAACGGGCTGCTCGGCTATGTCGACGAGACCGGGCGGCGCCGGTTCTACTCCCTTGGCGACGTCGAAGAGTTTCACTTCCCGCCGGACGTGGGCACCTACGTGCTGCATCCGTGCCTGGTGCATGCTGTCGGGGGGATACAGCATGTGCCCGCGGACTCGCCGAGGACCGGGGACACTCGTCGGCTCCCGTCCTCTGAGCGCAACGAGCTTCCCGGGGCCAGGGCTGCTGACTACGCCGTAGGCGACGTCCTGGACGGCCGCTTCGAGATTCTCCAGCTACTGGGCCAGGGCGGCTTCTCGACGGTCTATCGGGTGCGTGATGACGTCGAAGGGGAGGAACGAGCGCTCAAGCTCTTCGACAGCGTTGCTGGGGATGAGGCGGTTCGCCGTGAGATCGGCGCCCTACGGAAGATCCATCATCCCAACGTGGTGAAGGTCTTCTGGGCTGACAAGACCAAGGCCGGAAAGTGGTACCTCATCACCGAGTTCGTTGACGGGGAGTCGCTCGATGAGTTCGTCACCGGCAAGAGGCACCTTCGCGACCGGGAAGCGGTAGATGTCGCGCTCGACCTGCTAGACGCGCTCGTCGCCTTTCATCCCGCCGCGGCGGGAGCCGAGCAGGGATTGATCCACCGCGACATCAAGCCGCTGAACGTGATGCTCACTCGCACCGGAGCGAAGCTGCTCGATTTCAACATCGCCTCCCAGGCCGGTGCCCCCGTGCATACCCAGTCAGGCACACCGCCGTATCAGCCACCCGACGCCGAGCTCAGCCGGTGGGACGTGTCCACCGATCTGTTCGCCGTCGGGGTGTTGCTCTACCGGCTGCTTTGCAACGGCCGCCACCCGTTCCCGAATGCGATGCCCACAGCCGGTGTACCGGTGATCGACCCGAGAACGATTCGCTCGGACCTCGATCCTGGCCTGGCGGAGTTCCTCATCAAGGCGTGCGCTCCGGGCCGGGCTGATCGGTTCGCCACGGCCGCTGAGATGCAGCGCGTCCTGCGTGACGTCCGCGCTGACCTTTGAGTAGCCGATCCGATCGTGGGTCGGATCACGAGATACGTCGGCAAAGTAACAAACTGTCGCTGTATCATTACACTTGGGTGCTCAGCGGGCGGGTTCGCCTGGTCTGCGGGGTCCGGTAATGACCGGAGGGGAGAGGCAAGATGGACGACATCATCGTTGTCGGGGGCCGCTGCGCTGGGGCGCCGACCGCAATGTTGCTGGCGCGGGCTGGTTTAAAGGTCCGCCTGATCGAGCGGTCGCCCGAGCTCGGCGACACCATCTCGGGCCAGGTGATCCAGATCGCCGGCGTGGAAAGGCTCCGGGCCTGGGGCCTGCTGGATGCCGTCCTCGCCACCGGCTGTTCCCCGATCCTGCGGACCAGATACTGGGTAGACGGCCAGTCAGCCGGGATGCCGCCCGACGACAGCCCTGAGGCGCCGTCCGGGCCTTTCTTGCTCGCCCCGCGGCGCGGCGCCCTGGATCCCTTGCTGCTGGAGGGGGCAAGGCAGGCTGGCGCTGTCGTGCAGCTGGGCGTTTCCGTGCGAGGACTGCTTACCGACGGGCCCCGCGTGACCGGAGTCAGCACCGAGCACGGTGATTACCCCGCCCGCCTGGTCATCGGGGCAGACGGCCGGAATTCCCGCGTAGCAAGGCTAGTGAACGCGCCCAAGTACATCGACATGGCCACCGCTACCTACAGCTACATCGCCTTCTGGAAAGATTGTTCGGTCCCCGAAATATGTGCCTTCTGGGGCGGCGGCTACCTGACGATCCTCATCCCCACCAACGATAACCTCACGTTGGTGGGCTTTCAGGGGCCGCATACGGAATTCGTCGCGGCGCGCCGCGACCCGGCGGAGAATTACCGCAGCGTCCTCAAGTCACAGCCCGCGGTCATGGAACTCCTGGCTGGCGGCACGATCGCCGAACCCTTGCGGGGCATTGGTGACCTGCCCACATTCTTCCGCGTATCCGCCGGCCCCGGCTGGGCGCTCGCGGGCGACGCCGGGCATCACAAGGACCCGGCGATGGCCCGCGGGATCACCGACGCGTTCCGCGACGCGGAGCTGATCACCAGCGCTGTCACCGTCGGCTGGGACCATGACCTCGACAAGAAAGTCGCCGAATATCCGGCACTGCGCGACCGGTGCGCCAGGCCGCTCGCCTCCGTCAATGACTTCATAGCCAGCGGACTCAGCTCCGTCCCAGGCAACGTGCTCCTCTCGACGTACCTCGGACTGTGGCAGCTCTCGAATCTCCTAGACCCGCCCCGTGAGTGCGACGAGACAAGATAGTGGAAACGTGCCGTCGCCGGCCGACGGCTAGTTACCGTTATCTTGCCGGCCGGTCGGCCGGTCGTCGCGGGATCCCATCGACCTTAAGAGTTTCTGATCGCCGGAAAGGTTCGGCCGGGTGCTGGCCACTTAACGGGTCATACCGACGGACGAGCGTGAGGAGCACCATCCGGTGTCAGCCGACAAGGACGGGTACCAACAGCGAGAACGCCGCTTCCGCCAGCTCTATGAGGAGCACTACCGTTCGATCCAGGCGTACGCGATTCGACGCGTGCACACGCTGGACGACGTGGCCGACGTCGTGGCGGAGGTTTTCACCACCGCTTGGCGACGGCTGGACGACATACCCCCGCCTCCTGCGGACCGGGTGTGGCTCTACGGGACGGCCCGGCGCACCCTGGCCGACCACTACCGCGGTGCGCGGCGCCGGACCCGGCTGATCTCTCGAGTTCAGAACGGCTACGCCGGCTCGCCGCAGACCGCCGAGTTCACGCCAGGTTTCGCCGATGACCGGCTGATCCGCGCGATGGGCCGGCTTCCCGAGGGCGAGCGCGAAACGCTCATGCTCGTCTACTGGGAGCAGCTGTCGCACGCCGAGGCGGCCCAGGTCCTCGGCTGCTCGCCAAACGCGGTCGCCATCAGGACGCACCGCGCCAAAGAGCGGCTGCGTGACGCACTCGCGTCCGCGGCGCCCGGATCTCGCGGGGCAACGGCAGGGGCCTTCGTTTCCTTCAAGACGCATGGGAGCTGACCATGGAAATCGACACCCTGATCACTGCGGCGGACCCCGCCCGCCGCGTTCTGCTCGACGACCCGGGATCCGCTGAGGCGACCCGCCTGTACCAAAGGATCACCAGCACGCCGGACACCGGCCGTCACGCCACCCGGCCACGCCGTCGCCGCCGCATCATTCTTCCGGTGGTCGCGGGGGCCGCGGCGGCCGGGCTGGCCGCCGGCCTGATCATCGCGGCCCAGCCCGGCGCGCGGCCCGCTCCGGCGGTCGGCGTCGAAAACGCGCAGCTGACGGCCCGGCAGGTTCTCGACAACGCCGCTACGGCGGCGCTGGCCCGGCCCGATGTCACCCCCCGTTCCGACCAGTTTTTCTACGTGAAGCTCAAGATCACCGGAAGCGGGTCCAGCGATGGGATCTCGCAGTACTGGCTATCCATCGATGGCGAGCGGAACGGCCTCCAAGAGGTGGGATCGTCGGGCAGCTCGGTTCAGCCGGGGTGCGTCGACGGCCGGACGAAGGTGGATACGGCTGCCAAGGGACCCGGCTACCAGGGACCGTCATCGGTGTCCTGCACGGCCATTCCCGCCTACCTGCCGGACCTGCCGACGAGTCCGGGCGCGCTGCTCTCCTACCTGGAACGGACCCAGGGAGTCGGGCTGGGGAAGCCAGGCCTGCCCGCTAACGCCCTCATCAACTCCCTCGGCAAGGAGGTCGACGCCCTGTTCACCAGCGACTGGCTGTCGCCCGCCCAGCAGGCGGCGCTGTACCGGCTGGTCGCCCAGACGCCGGGTACGACCCTGGTCCGCCATGTGACGGACGTGGACGGCCGTCCCGGCGTGGGCGTCCAATGGATCTATCAGGGCCTCGCCACCGTGCTCATCTTCGATGCCAAAACGTACGCGTACCTAGGGTCGACCGAGCAGGACGGCGACGGCACCGACAGCGGCGGGGCCCTGCTCAAGACGGGGGTCGTGAACCAGGTCAGCGAGCTGCCCTGACCGGCTGAGGATCGTCTCATACCCCGCGGGCAGGCCCGGAGCCTGCCTGCGGGGTTGCCTCTCCCACGAACCCATTGAGGCCGGTGTCGTACGCCGCGCGGTTGGCGAGCACATCGTCCATGTGCGTCTCGGCCCAGGTCTTGAGGCCGCGCATCATGTGGTGCAGCGAGAGACCGAGGTCGGTCAGCTCGTAAGAGACCGTGACGGGCACGGTCGGCATCGCGGTGCGGGTGATCAGACCGTCACGCTCCAAGGAACGCAGCGTCTGAGTCAGCATCTTGTGGCTGACTCCAGCCAGCAGGCGGGACAGCTCCGAGTAGCGCATCGACCGGGGCTCACCGGCGCAGCCGGCGCCCAGCTGATGCGAGCCGTCGCTGCCCAGCCCGGCCAGGATCAGCGTGACCCATTTGTCGGAGAGACGGTCGAGCAGCCTGCGGCTTGGACACGCCGCCAGGAAAGCGTCATAGTCCGCCTTGGTCTGTGCCCTCTGCTGGGCCGCCGTCATCGTCGCCAATCGACCGCTCCTTCAACCGCGGGTGCCTTAGGCACTTCGAAGTGCCTACTTCCCATTAGGAAGCTACATTCCAATAATGATGCAGGGAACCGTTTGACACCAATACGAAAGACAAGGGTATGAGCATGTTCTCTGCTTCGCTTCCCGGCGGCACCTGGGCGCTGGGCGACCTGACCGTCACCCGGTTCGGCTACGGCGCTATGCAGCTCGCCGGCCCGGGACTCCCAGGGCGGCTGGCCTCCGGCCCGAGACCCAGAAAGCCTGCGCCGCTCCGTCAATGAGAACCTTGCGAACCTCGGCCTTGAGGTGCTCGACGTGGTCAACCTCCGGCTCGGTAACGCCCAGGGACCCCAACCTGGCTCGCTCGCTGAGCCGTTCGAGACGCTCGTCGAACTCCAGCGCCACGGCCTGATCCGGCACCTCGGAGTAAGCAACGCGACGGCCGAACAGGTGGCTGAGGCCCAGGCGATCGCGCCGATCGTGTGCGTGCAGAACATGTACAACCTCGCCTACCGCCACGACGACAAGCTGATCGACGAGCTTGCCGAAGAGGGCATCGCCTACGTGCCGTTCTTTCCGCTCGGCGGCTTCAGCCCGTTGCGGTCCTCGGCGCTTTCGAGCGTAGCCGCCCGGCTGGACGCGACGCCGATGTCTGTCGCCCTGGCCTGGTTGCTGCAGCGATCGCCGAATATCGTGCTGATTCCTGGCACCTCGTCGGTAGCGCACCTGCGTGAGAACGTCGCCGGCGCGGGACTCTCGCTGTCCGGCAAGGAACTCGCCGAGCTAGACGGCTAACTCGCGGCCCAGGTAGTCGTTTCCCCGTCATCTTCTCGCCATATCGGCGGAAGGCGGCTTACATCGACTGGAGCTGGCCACGCGAGGGTGCTGCCGCGGAACCAGTGGACCTTGATATCGCCGGAGTCGGCAATCGTTGCGATCAGCAGCAGGAGCGTGGCCGGTCCGGTGACCCGGAACGGGCAGCCTACCTGGGTGGCGAGGTTAGCGGCCATGGCCAGCCCGGTGACACCGGACCGGTCGCACGCCGCCTTCCGCAGCCGGACGGTAACCGGCTGGCCTTCCGAGAGGATTTCCTCAAGGTACTCGTAGAGTCGTCCCGCGTTCGACTGCCCGAGGTGGCCGCTGATTGTCACCTCGACCTTGCCCGCCGACGTCACCCGGTGCCGCAGTTCGATCTGGGGATGACGCGAGTGCCGCTTCTGGGCAGCCTTCTTACCGACGCCGACCACGCTCGCGTCTGGAGTCATGATTGCCTCCCTTTAGAGTGCACTTCCCGGAAAAACAAAGCTCAACCCCCAGCCCGATCGGCGAAGGCCGGAAACTCCCGGAATGCGGCGCTATTTCCCATATAGGACATAAAGTTGATTAGGGTGGTTTGCTGGGGCCCTACCCGATGCCGATTCGGTAACGGCTTGAAGTGGTCCGCCCTGGACGAGTTTAGGGGCCATGTTGAGTGCCCGGACAAGCTGATCGGCTGGGCGGCGGGCCGGAGAGAACTCTCGCGCCGTCCCTCTACGGCGACGAGTCCTGCTCCTTCGAGAAACACCAGGCCATCCGCCGTTTTGAAATACATATTTCATCATAACGGCGAGTGGTGGCGACGTCCGGTCAGCCGCTCGGCAACCTCAGTCGTTGGGCCCAGACGAATTCAGTGTGCTGACGCATGTGCGGTGTAGTCCGTTGTGACAGCGTTTTTGACTGCGGCGGTGAGCGTGAGGGGGGAGCCGCCAGGAAGGATGCTCAGGTCGCTCTGTGTGCCGATTCCGCCTACGGCGAGAAAGCGTTGGTGGCGGAAAGCGGTGGCGCGCGCTTCGGCCGCTTCGTTGGGAAGGTCGCCTGTTGTGATAATCAGATCGCAGCTTTGCAAGGCAAGGGTGTTGAGGAACTGTTCGGCGGTGGCGAGGTTCTGCGGGCCGGTCATGGGCAGTGTCCTGATCCGCTCGCTGGTGTGGTTTGAGGCTTGCTGCATGCCTGCCCAGATCGCGGCGGCGGGGTTCCCGGTGGTTCCGGCCGGGCCGGTGAGCAGGCAAGCGCTGTAGTCGACGTAGACCCGGGTGCGCCGGTCAACGACGGCGGCGGGATGGCTGCCGGGCCAGAACACGTAGGCCAGGATCGCAATTCCAGCCAGCCCGGCCGCTGCCATGATTCTTCTGTTGCGCGGTTTGTGATTAGTCATATCAACGGGTTCCCTATTTGAGGTGCTGCGATGAAATGAATACCGTAGCTTGCGTCTTTCCTGGCATCTTCGTGACCTGATTTCTTGCTTCGATCGTAGCGGCCGACGGCCATGTGCGGCGTCGGCGGTGTTCGTGCGCCGAGTTTAGGCGGGCACGGTGGCGGCGGCCGCACTGACCGGCAGCCTGATTCATGGCGATCGCGATGCTGCTGGCCTGCGCTGGCATAGGCCCGTGTCGTTCACCAGCGGATCACCAGCGAAACGCCAGCGGCCGAGAGTACCAATGGTTTTGAATCTGAACTCTTTCGTGAAGTGGCGGCCGTAATGCGATCACAGGCCATTGCAGGAATTTAAGTCCCGTCTTTAGACGGGCCTGGCCACCTGCTGCCGGTGACAGCATTCTGTAACTTTTATGCTGATTTGACGGGATTGTGGCGATATGCGCAAGATCTGGCGGCGCTTGGTCCGACGGCTGGCTACAGCGATCATGGTGGCACTGGCGCTCTGCCTTGCCATACAGCTGGCGAATCTGCAAGGGTCCACCGGGCAGGGCGCACGCTGGCCGTCGCTCGCGAGGCTGGTGTCGTTCGTGGAGTCGGCCGGGCACGGGGTGTTCCCGGCGGGTGAGCCGGGCAGTGCGGCGGACCGCGGCCATGACGCTTCTGCCGCGTCGACGCGAGCGGGCCGGGGCGCGGGCAGCAAGCCGGGCAAGGGGGCTGGGGCGCTGTCGGCTTACGTGGCCAGGGGGAAGCGCGTTGCCGCCGGAGCCTCGGGGCATGTCTACACCGGGTTCAACGCCAAGACCAGCAAGTTCGACCCGGTGAAGTCGAGCGCGGACATATCGGTGTTCGACAACGCGGACGGCTCGGTGACCAAGCGGGTCTCGGACTCAGCCGTCAACTTCAAGGACAGCTCCGGGCGCTGGGAGCCGATCGGCACGTCGCTCACGCGCACGGATTCGGGCGTGTTGCAGACCGGGGCGAACAGTTTCACCGCGTTGTTCAGCGGCGAGGACCGGGGTTCCGGGGAGCTAGCGCAGATTGATTTGTCGTCTTCGCGGTCATTCGGGTGGTCGTTGCGGGGCGCGGCGAAGGTGACCCCGTCGGTCGCCGGCAGCGTCGCCACGTACGCGGGGATCTTGCCGGACACGACCTTGCAGTTGGTGGATCAGTCCTGGGGTGTGCGGGAGTACTTCGACCTGTCTTCGGCCAAGGCGGGCAACTCGTGGACGTTCCCGTTGTCGATGACCGGGGTGTCGCTCAGGCAGGCGTCCAACGGGGTGTGGGAACTGGTGGACTCCGCGGGCAGCGAGGTGGCCTACCTGGGGTTGCCATGGGCGTCGGACTCGAAGTTCAACCGGGTCACTGACCAGCCGGCGACCACGTCGGATGCCGAGTACTCGCTGTCGACGGTTGACGGGGTGCAGGAGCTGACGCTCACGCTCTCGAAGTCGTGGCTGGATTCTCCGTCGCGGGTGTTCCCGGTGCGGGTGGATCCGACGATCTACGCGGATGAGAGCACCGGGACGGAGACCTCGAACTTCGCGAATGACCTCTGCACCAAGAGTGACTGCGACGACCCGAGCGACGGCACGCAACTGCAGGTTGGCTACTACGAGGCCGCCGAGACGCCGCTGGCGCGTTCGTTCATCGACTTCCCGTCGGGCAGCATCGTGGATCAGGGCTACCACGTGACCTCGTCGCAGCTAGCGGCGTTCCTGTTCTGGTCGGGAGACGGCACCAGCCTGTCGGCGAACTCGGACGGGGACTCGTCTATCGAGGTGGGGCCACTGTCCTCGGCGATCCCGGCCGCCTACGCGAGCGGTGATTCGCTGGAGTGGTCCGGTGCGAACATCAACACCTCCTCGGGCACGGCGGTGTGGACGGACGCGGACGGCTGGTCGAGCTCGGCCGCGTGCTCGGACATCACCGCGGCCGGTTACACGACGAACATCAACAGCTGGGTGTACGTCGATATGTCTGACATGTCGTGGATGAACGCCTGGGAGACCGGGAACGCGTCGAGCCCGTATTACGGGTTCTACATGGCGGGGGTCAACGACATCGCCGGGGACCTGACCGGCGGCGATTCCTGGAAGGTGTTCGGGTCCGCGCAGGACACGGCCTGCGCACCGTATTTCTCGTTCACCGAGACCCCGGACCAGTCGCCCGAGATCACCAGCGTCTCTCCGGCGGCGGGTACCTCCCTGTCGACGCTGACGCCGACGTTCACGGCCACCGGCAGCAGCCCGGACTCCTGGGACCCGACCCTGGAGTACCAGTTCTGCGCCTACTCGGGTTCGACGGGCAAGTCACTGGCGTGCTCGTCCTGGTCGACCGCTAAGACGTGGACGATGCCGTCGGGAGATCTGTCCTGGGGACAGACGTATACCTGGCGGGTACAGGCGTGGGACGAGGATAACGGCGGCGACGGAGTGGGATATTCGTCGGTCTCGTATTATCCGTTTACCACCGTGGCGCCGCCTCCCTTGCTGACGGACGGACTATCGCAGAACAGCAGCGGGCATGGGATCGATCCGTCGATCGGGAACTACACCACGAGCGCGACGGACGCGTCGGTGGCCGGGATCGGGCCGTCGCTTGAGATCACCCGGGATTACAACTCGCTGGACCCGCGCACCTCGCAAGCCCTGGGCGCCGGCTGGTCCTCGATCCTGGATTCGCGGGCGACGCAGGTGCTGGACGGGGCGGGGGGGAGCGTGCTGGAAGTGGTGTTCACCAACCCGGACGGATCGCAGTCCCCGTACGGGCGGGACGCTGACGGCACGTATGCGCCGCCGGAGGGCAGTTTCGGTACGGTGACGTACTCCTCCACCGGCGGCTACACGCTGACCGACAAAACGGACACGGTCTATACGTTCGGGAAGAACATCACCCCGTCCGGGCAGGCAGCGCAAATATGGGGCCTGTCGTCGGTCACCAACGCGCAGGGGCAGACCGTGACCCTTGACTACAACTCCTCAGACCAAGTGGACGAACTGGTGGGGGCCTCGGGCCGGCACCTGTTCGTGACCTGGGCGACACCGTCTGGGGCGACCCATCCGCACGTGGGGTCCATCTACACCGATCCGGTGACGGCGGGCGGGACAAACCCGCTGACCTGGGAATACAACTACGACGGAGATGAACTGGCCTCGGCGTGCAATCCGGACGGCCACTGCACCGACTACGGGTACGAGTCGGGCAGCCAGTATCAGAACGCGGTGGTGGACAGCGGCGCGTCCTCGTACTGGCCGCTCGACGATGCGGCGGGCGCGACCACCGCGGCCTCGGCGGTGCTGAGCAACGAGCAGTCGGACGCGGGCACCTACAGCAACGTGACCACCGGCGTGACGGGGTCGCCGCTTTCCGGGTCGGGCGCGGACGTCGCATCGTTCAACGGGTCGTCCTCCTCGCTGCACCTGGCGAAGACCTCGCTGGTGGGGCAGGAGTACGCGACGATCTCCCTGTGGTTCAAGACGTCCACCTCGGGACCGCTGTTGTGCCAGCAGAACGCGCTCTTGTCGGGGACGCCGAGCAACGCGGTGTGCCTGCTGTACGTGGGAACGGACGGGAAGCTGCACGGCGGCTTCTATACCGGAGCCAGCACCGGAATGATCAGTTCGGCGACGGTGGACAACGGCGACTGGCATCAGGTGGTGCTGCAGGCCGGGTCCAGCGGGCAGGTGCTGTATCTCGACGGGACACAGGTCGGCATCGAGTCGGGGATAGCGGACAGCGAGGCGATGTCCGACACCTACGTGGGTGCTGGCTATAACTCGGCGGTCTGGGCGGATGAGCCGAGCACGGCGGGGGACTGGTACTTCAACGGCGACATCTCGGATGTGGCGCTGTGGGACGAGTCGCTGTCGGGCACCGAGATCACGAACCTGCACACGATCGGCACGACCGCGTCGGCGCTGCTGACCTCGGTGACGGACCCGGATGAGGTGTCCGCCGGCACGCCGGTCACCGCGGTGTCCTACAACACGACCACCGGCCGGGTCACCAGCGTCGAGGATGCGGGGGACACGTACACGCTCTCGGGGTATTCCCCGTCGTCCGTGACCGGGTCGTCGCAGGTGTTCGCCTCGGCGGTGATGGGCCAGGATCCCTGGGGCTACTGGCGGCTGGGAGAAGGCTCGGGCGCGACAGCGGCGGTCAACCAGGTCAACTCGGGCGCGGGCACCTACAACGCGGTGACCT